>JAODNO010000055.1 GCA_025465235.1 Pseudonocardia sp. | reverse complement strand
CGCCGGCCGCGTTGGTGACGCCGACCTGGGCGGACACCGCGGGGTCGTCCACCGTCGCGTCCACCGCGACGACCTTGACCCCGGCGGCGGCCGCGCGACGGATGGCCGGCTTGATGCCGTCGGTGTCCACCGCGTCGACGATGATCGCGTCGTACTGGTTGGCGACCAGGTTGTCGATGGCGTTGGCCTGGGTGGTCGAGTCGTCGCTGCCGTTCACGATCTGGGTCTGCGCGCCGGCCTGCTTGGCGACCCGCTGGGCACCGGTGTCGATCTGGTTGAAGAACAGCGCCTGCAGGTTGATCGGGATGATGCCGATCCTCGGCGGGTGGCCCTTGACCTGGCAGGACGCCGCCACGGCGGCCGGCGGCGGCGGGCCGGCCTGTGCCGCCTGGGACTCGGCCGCCATCTCGCGCCGGGCCGCGGTGTCACAGCCGGCCAGCACCAGACTCAGGGTGAGCGCGGCCAGCAGGGTCATCGCTCGTCGCATGTCTTCTCCTGTTCAGCGGGCGCAGGGGGTGCGGGTGTTGGTGGCGCCGGCCGCGGTGAGCTGGGTGAGCTCGGCGACCACCGCGTCCCGGCGGGGCAGGCCGTCCCGTGCGCCGGGGCGGGTGCAGGACAGCCCGGCGGCGACCGAGGCGAAGCGGGCCGCCTCGACCGGTGCGGCGCCGCGGTCGAGCTCGGCGCAGTAGCTGCCGACGAAGCAGTCGCCGGCGCCGGTGGAGTCCACCGAGGTGACCGCCAGTGCCGCGCCGTCGTGCCGCCCGCCGCCGGGCTCGAACAGCGTCCAGCCCCGCGCGCCGTCGGTGACCACCAGGTGCACCCGGTGACCGAGGGCCACCTCGGCCAGCGCGTCGTCGTCGCCGACGAGCTCGGCGGCCAGTGCCCGGCCGATCACCGCGTGGCTGGCCAACGACAGCGCCGCCCGGACAGCCGCCGGCCCGGCGCAGCCGTCCAGGTCGACCACCACCCCCGGCCCGGGGCGCCCGTCCAGTGCGGTGTGCGCGGCGGGGAACCGGTAGCCGTCCAGGTAGAGCCAGTCGGCGCCGGCCGCGGCCGCGGTGTCGAACAGCTCGGTGATCCGCGCGGTGTCCAGCTGGTCGTCCTGGCTGATGATGGCCCGCTCGCCGTCCGGGGTGAGCAGCACGATCGCGGTGGTCAGGCTCGCGGTGCGCAGGGTCAGGCCGGTGTCCACGCCGTCCCGCGCCAGCGCGCGCAGGAACGCCGTACTGCGCTCGTCCGGCCCGACCACGCCGGCGAACCGGGCATCCGCGCCGACCCGGGCGGCGGCCACCGCGGCGTTCGCCCCCATACCGCCGTCGCTGTCCCGCACGTCGGTGGCCTGCACCCGGGAGCCGACGCCGGGCAGCGCGGGGACGCTGACCGTGAGGTCGCGGTTCGCGTAGCCGCAGAACACGATCACCGGAGCTCCGCGCCCGCCCGGCTGGCCGCCGCCGTCAGCTCGCGGACCTTCTTGGTGTCCACCCGCCCCCACCAGCGGCCGTTGTCCTTGACCGAGGACGCCACGATCACCCCGTCGCAGGCAGGGAGCAGCTCGCCGATGTTGTCGGCGGTGATCCCCGAGCCGATCACCACCGGCAGTCGGGTGTGCGCCGCGATGCCGTCCACCTCGTCGCGGGAGGCGGCGTCGCCGGTGCGCGAGCCGGTGGCGATGAGCACGTCGGCGTCGAAGAACTCGGCGTCCTCGGTCTGCTCGGCCAGCGTGCGGTCGGCCACGATGGCGTGCGCCCCGTGCTTGACGTGCACGTCGGCGAACACCTTGACCGGCCCGGCGCCGATCCGGTGCCGGTAGCGGGTGGCGTGCGCCGCCTGGCCCTCGATGATGCCCTCGTTGGCCACGTAGGCGTTGGCCCACTGGTTGACCCGGACGAACCCGGCGCCGCCACTCCAGGCCGCGGCGATGGCGCACTCGGCGGCGTTGGACAGCACGCTCACCCCGAGCCCGGAGCTGGTCCGCTCGCGCACCGCGCGGGTGAGGACGGCCATCGCGGCGGCGGTCTCGTAGCCGTGCTCGCCCGGCTTGGGGAACGGGATGTCCCAGTGGTTCTCCACGATCAGCCCGTGGCAGCCGCCGTCCAGGTAGGCCTGTGCCTCCTCGACCGCGAAGGTCTCGATCTCGGCGACCGGGGTGCCGGTGTAGTGCGGGCTCCCGGGCAGCGGCGGGAGGTGGACCACGCCGATGACGACCTTGGCGGTGCCGAACAGGTGCTCGATCGCATTCGGCTTCGGCGGGAACACCCCCAGGGCGCGGCCGTCGACGGTCGCCTCGGTCATGCGGACACTCCTTGTGTAATCGATTCCACTAAAGCTTGGACGAGACCGTAAGTAGGTATCCGCAGGTCGTCAAGGGGAGATTTGCGCCCTGCTCGAGGCAACCTGCTAGCTTTGGTGCAGCCTTCTGTTGCAGAGAGGTAAACGATTGCATCGGGTAACCATCGCCGAGGTGGCCGCGCGCGCCGGGGTTTCCACGGCCACCGTCTCCCGTGCGCTGTCCGGTCGGGGTCCGGTGTCCGCCGAGGTCAACCGCCGGGTCCGGCGGGTGGCGGCGGACCTCGGCTACCAGGTCAACCTGATCGCTAGGGCGCTGCGGAACAGCCGCACCGACACCGTCGGCATGGTGGTGCCGAGCATCGGCAACCCGTTCTTCACCTCGCTGGTGCAGAGCGTCGAGCACATCCTGGAACGCGACGGCAAGGACCTGTTCCTCTGCGACGCCCAGTCCGATCCGCGCATCGAGGCCAAGCGGCTGGCCTCACTGGTGGCCCGCAATGTCGACGGCATCATCGTCAGCCCGACGCACGGCACCGAGAGCGCGGCGGCGGTGGCGGCCACCGCCGGCCGGCTGCCCCTGGTGCAGCTGGACCGGTTCGTCGACGGCACCAGCACGGACTGGGTCGGGGTGGACGACATCGCCGCGATGCGCCTGGTCCTGGACCACCTGCACGCCGGCGGCGCCCGCTCGGCGGCGTTCATCGGGCCCAGCAGACCAACTCCTCGACCGAACAGCGGCTCAGCGGCTTCCGGCGCCGCGCCGGTGAGCTGGGGATGACCGTCGAGCCGGGCGCGGTGCTGCTCGGCGAGTTCAGCATCGACTGGGGCGAGGCGGCGGTGGCGACGCTGGTGGCCGGCGGCCCGCTGCCCGACGCGGTCGTCTGCGCCGACGACCTGATCGCGCTCGGCGTCACCCGGGCCTGCCGG
>JAODNO010000027.1 GCA_025465235.1 Pseudonocardia sp. | reverse complement strand
TCGGGGAGCGCACCCTGTGTAGGGTCCGGAACCGAATCCTGCCGTTCGTCGTGCTGCTCTACTTCTTCGCCTACCTCGACCGGAACAACGTCGGCTTCGCCCAGAAGGCCCTCAGCGCCGATGTCGGCCTCACCGCCACCGTCTTCGGGTTCGGCGCGGGGGTGTTCTTCATCGGTTACGCCCTCTTCGAGGTGCCCAGCAACGGGGCGATGCACCGGTTCGGCGCCCGGAAGTGGCTCGCCCGGATCCTCATCAGCTGGGGAATCTGTGCCACCGCGATGGCGCTCGTGCAGGGCCCGGCATCGTTCAGCGTGCTGCGCTTCCTCCTCGGTGCGGCCGAGGCCGGATTCTTCCCGGCCATAGTCCTCTACCTGACGCTGTGGTTCCCCGCAGCGCAGCGGGTGGGCATGCTCGGCATCTTCATCCTCGCCCAGCCCATCGCCAACGCCATCGGTGCGCCGCTTTCGGGACTGCTGCTGGAGCTGGACGGCGCCCTCGGCCTTGCCGGCTGGCAGTGGTTGTTCATCGCGGAGGGCCTCCCGGCGATCCTGCTCGGATTCGTGGTGCCGTTCGTGATGACCGACCACCCCCGCGACGCCACCTGGCTCGCCGATGACGAGCGCAAGTGGCTCACCCGCACCATGGACACCGAGGACCGCCGCAAGCGCGCCGAAGGCGACCACAGCTTTCTCGCCGGGCTGAAGGACCGACGTGCACTGATCTTCGCCGCCCTGTACTTCGGCCTCGTGTTCGGGATCTATGGTCTCGGCCTATGGATGCCCACCATCGTTGCCGAACTCGGTGACTTCTCGTCGCTCCAGGTCGGGCTCATCGTCTTCGTGCCCTACGGGATCGCCGCAGTGTGGACCTACCTGTGGGGGCGCCACTCCGACCGCCGCCGTGAGCGGGTCGCCCACTCCGCTGTCAGCATGGTGCTCGGAGCCGTCGGTCTGGTGGCCGCCGGCTACCTGCTGCAGGTGGGCCCGGTGTTGGCGCTCGCCGCCCTCACGCTGGCGGCCATGGGCATCTACTCCGCCATCGCCCCGTTCCTCGAGATGCCGGCGGCGGCCTTCGCCGGCGCGGCCGCGGCGTCCGGTATCGCTCTGGTCAACTCGATCGGCAACCTCGGTGGCTTCGCAGCGCCCTACGCGGTCGGCGCATTGAACGACGCCACCGGCGACAGCCGGGCGGGGCTGGTGCTGCTCGGTGCGGTGCTGGCCGTCACCGCCGTCGCAACGTATCTCTACGGACGCCGCACGGGGGCGGGGCGTCCACCGGAAGACCGCAACAACCAGCCCGATCGGACCGACATCCAGGGAGAACCCAGCAGTTGACGGGCATCGATTGCAGCCCGCGGACCTCGCGCCCGCTCCCGCCCTACATCAGCATCGACGCCGGGTTCCCCTGTGCGCTCACCGACCCGACAGCGTGAGCCGCAGGACGATCTCGCCGTCGTCGATCTCGCCGGTGGGCTGGAAACCGAACTGCTGGTAGAAGGGCCACGGTTCCCCGTCGCCGGGCTCGTAGCTGGTGAAGAGCTCGGTCCCCCCGTCCGCTCGAACGAGGTCCGTGATCTGCGTCAGCACCTCTTGGCCGACCCCGCGCCTCTGGTGGCGCTTGTCGATGAGTAGCCGCCACAGGAAGTACGGTCCGATGACTCCGGGACGATCAGGCGGCACGTTCCACGAGAGCATCACGAAGCCGACCGGCTCGTCGCCTGAGTACACGGCCCGATACCAGGGATTGGCCTCAGGCTCATCGGCCGCGTCGTCGAGCGAGCTGGCCACCGAGGCCACGAACCGCTTCTGGTCTGGTCGGACGCGCAGCGCGCAGACCGCGTCGCGGTTGTCGTCGGTGATCTCCCGTAGGTGCACGCCTGGAGACGTCATGCCGCGCCCTTCCTGTGTCCAGCAGCGGACTGCCGGTCCGGGGCCTCCGATGGCAGAGCAGCGTAGCCCGGTCACGAGTTCGCCCAACACGTCACGGGCATCGGTCGGGCGGCGGGATCCTTGACAGCGCCGGGTGGCCGTGATGCGATCGGATCGACTTAACGATCGATCAGTTACCGGCCGAACCACTCTTTCGACGGCCCCGTCCTGCGCAGCTCGACCAGCCATTCGTCGCCGAGTGGAGCGAGAAGGAGGAGCGGCATGCTGGAACACGACAACGAGGTCGTGTCCGCTGCTCGTCGCATGTCCTACGGCGAACAGCTCGCCCGATGTGCCCGGAAGTTTCCGCACCGGCTGGCCTTCCAGCACGGGCCGCGCTCGATCACCTTCCCTGACCTGGACGAGCGGGTCACCCGGTTGGCCAACGCGCTACGCGAGCGCGGCGTCGAACGGGGCAGCCGGGTCGCGATCCTGATGCACAACCGGATCGAGGTCGTGGAGGGCTACCTCGCCGCCTGCCGGCTCGGTGCGATGGCCGTGCCGCTGAACTTCCGGCTGGTCCCCGATGAGATCGCCTACATCCTCGGCGACTGCGGGGCGGTTGCACTGCTGGTGGACGAGCAGCTCGCCGGCGTCGCGGCGAAGGCCATGGTGGGCATCAATGCACTGCGCACGGTGCTGGCCACGGGCGGGGGAGAGGCTGACGCCGGGCCGGGCGCGGAGTCCTTTGAGGACGCGCTCGCGTCCGCGTCGGGGACGCCACCAGCGATCGACGTGGACGAGAACGAGCCCGCTTTCATCATGTACACCTCAGGCACCACCGGCAGGCCGAAGGGCGCGGTCCTCACCCACCTGAACCTGGTGATGGCGGCGTTCACCGGCATCGCGGTCTCCGGTGGGTTGGGGGGCACCGGCGCGGACGCCTCACTGCTGGGCGTGCCGATGTTCCACATCGCCGGGTTGAGCACCTCGATTCGGGGGCTGCTCGACGGCGGGCGTGTGGTGATCCACGACGCTGCGAACTTCGACCCGGTAAGCGTCGTCGACGTGCTGGAACGCGAGCAGATCACCAACTGCTTCTTCGTGCCCAGCCAGTGGCAGGCCATCTGTGCCGTGCCCGGCGTGAAGGACCGTCGACTGGCGCTGCGCAACCTCGTCTGGGGCGCCTCGCCTGCGCCCCCGTCGGTGCTGCAGGCGCTGCAGGCCTGCTTCCCTGATGCCCCGGCCTACTGCGCCTTCGGGCAGACCGAGATGAGCCCCACGACCACGCTGCTGCGCAGCGAGGACGCGGTGCGGAAGATGGGCTCGGTGGGCACGCCACTGCCGAGCATCGAGGTGCGCATCGTCGACGAGGAGATGCGTGACGTCCCCGTCGGCGAGGTCGGCGAGGTGGTCTACCGCGGCCCGACGATGATGCTCGGGTACTGGAACAAGCCTGAGGAGACGGCCGCCGCGTTCGCCGGTGGCTGGTTCCACTCCGGTGACCTGTGCCGGATGGACGACGAGGGCTACCTCTACGTCGTCGACCGTAAGAAGGACATGATCATCTCGGGTGGGGAGAACATCTACTGCGCCGAGGTGGAGGCCGCGATCGACTCCCACCCCAAGGTCGCCGAGGTGGCGGTGGTGGGCGTCGCCCACCCGAGATGGGTGCAGACCCCGCGCGCCGTCGTCGTGCCCGTCGACGCGGCCGACCCTCCCACCGAGCAGGAGATCATCGAGCACTGCCGCACCCGGCTCGCCTCGTACAAGAAGCCGACCTCCGTCGTGATCACCGACGCGCTGCCCCGCAATGCGAGCGGCAAGGTGCAGAAGTTCCGGCTGCGCGAGCAGTTCGCTAACAGGGAGGTGGAGGCGGGGTGAGGCGAGCGCCCTGAGCTGCGGGTGGACTGATCTTCACCGAGTGTGAGACGAGGGGAGCTGCGGCGGTGCAGCAGGATGCGGCGGACCTCATCGAGGCCTACCGGGTGAACGGGGCCCTCGGGTTCTGGGAGATTGCCGACGCCGGTCCCGAGCGGGTCGCGGTCATCGACGTCGACGGGTCGGAGACCACGTTCGGACAGCTGCGGGACCTGGCCAACCGCATCTCGCACGGACTGTGCGCGCAGGGGCTCGTCGACGGCGACACCGTGGCCGTCGCACTACCCAACCACCGGGCCTTCCTCGCGCTGCAACTGGCTACGAGTCAGCTCGGCCTCTACCTGACGGCGCTCAACTGGCACCTGACCGCACCGGAGCTCGCCTACATCCTGGTCGACAGCGAGGCGAAGCTGCTCCTCGCCGGACCGCGGCTGGCCGACGCTGCTGCGGCCGCGGCCGATCAGGCGGGCCTCCCACCGGAGCGCAGGTTCGGGGTTCCCGCGTTCCCCGGCTTCCGCGGACTGGACGAGCTCGTCGACGGCATGCCCGACATCGCGCCACTGAGGCGGCGCCAGGGGTCGGTGATGCTGTACACCTCGGGCACGACCGGCCGCCCCAAGGGCGTGCGGAAGCCGCTCTCCGATGCCACTCCCGAACAGAGCCTCGCGGCCAAGGTGTCGTTGCTTCCCCGGATGCTCGGTCGCACTGCGGGATCCGGCGTGCACCTGGTGGTGGCGCCGCTCTACCACGCGGCACCGAACGCGTACGGCAGCCTGGCTCTGCAAATCGGGCACACCGTGGTGCTGATGGACAAATGGACCCCGCAGCTGTTCCTCGAGCTGGTGGAGCGGCATCGGGTCACCGCATCGCACATGGTGCCGATCATGTTCCACCGCCTGCTGTCGATGCCCGGCGACGAACGGGCCCGCCACGATGTGTCGTCCCTGACCCACGTCGTGCACGCCGGAGCGCCGTGCCCGGTGACCGTCAAGCAACGGATGATCGACTGGCTGGGTCCGGTGCTGTACGAGTACTACGCGGCCACCGAGGGCGGTGGCACCTACGTCGGCCCGCAGGACTGGCTGCGGCATCCGGGCACGGTCGGGCGCGCCTGGGAGGACAGCGAGGTGGTGATCCTCGACGATGGCGGCGATGCGCTGCCGGCGGGCGAGATCGGGAACATCTACTTCCGCAGTGGCGACCGGTTCGAGTACTTCAAGGCACCGGAGAAGACCGCCGCCGCCCGACGCGGCGATCTGTTCACCGTGGGCGACCTGGGCCACCTCGACGACGAGGGCTGGCTCTACCTGAGCGACCGGCGGTCGGACCTGATCATCTCCGGCGGGGTGAACATCTACCCTGCCGAGATCGAGTCGGTGCTGCTCACCCATCCTTCGGTCGCGGATGCGGCGGTGATCGGGATGCCGGACGAGGAGTGGGGGCAGCGGGTGGCGGCGATGATCGAGCCGCGCTCGTTCGAGGACCTCGCAGGGGAGTCCGCAGAGAGGCTGGCTGCCGAGCTGATGGAGCACTGCCGGGGCGGGCTCGCGGGCTTCAAGTGCCCGACCTCCATCGAGTTTCGGGAGCTGCCCCGGACCTCCACGGGAAAGCTCAGCCGCGTCAGGCTTCGTGAGGACGTGCTGGGTGTCGCCGGATGAGCGAGCGTGCGAGCGAATCAGTGTCGCGCCGGGCCGGGTTCACCGACCAGTAGGGAGTTTCGTTGTCCGAGGTACTCACGAGCACGCCCGCCGAGGGCGTGCTGGTCGTGACCATCGACCGGCCGCAGGCGCGCAACGCCGTCACGGCAGCCGTCGCGCAGGGGATCGCCGAGGCGATGGAGCGGCTCGACGCCGACGACGACCTCCGTGTCGGAGTGCTCACCGGCGCGGAAGGCACGTTCTGCGCCGGCATGGACCTCAAGGCCTTCGTGCGCGGCGAGCGGCCGACCGTGGCGGGGCGCGGTTTTGCCGGGTTGGTCGAGCGTCCGCCGGTGAAGCCGCTGATCGCCGCGGTCGAGGGGTACGCGTTGGCAGGCGGCTTCGAGATCGTCCTGGCCTGCGACCTGGTGGTGGCGGCCGAGGGCGCCGTCTTCGGCATCCCGGAGGTCAGGCGCGGCCTCGTCGCCGCGGGCGGGGGGCTGCTGCGCCTGCCCAAGCGGATCCCGTACCACCAGGCGATGGAGCTGGCGTTGCTCGGCAACCACGTCCCCGCCGCGCGGGCGAGGGAACTGGGCCTGGTCAACCGTCTCGTCCCGGACGGCACCGCGCTCGACGCCGCATTGGTCCTCGCCGCGGAGGTCAGCGCGAACGGTCCGCTCGCCGTTGCGGCAAGCAAGCGGGTCGTGGCGTCGGCCGGCTCATGGTCGGATGACGAGGCGTGGGAGCGGCAGGCCGCGATCGCTGCGCCGGTCGCGACGTCGAAGGACGCGATCGAGGGGGCGACCGCCTTCGCCGAGAAGCGCCCACCGGTGTGGACATCGCGTTGACGGGGAACGCCGGAGCAACCTCATCCGGCCCTGATCTCACCCCGCAACCGGACCTTCTGCACTCCAACTACGGCGTCCTGTGCCTCGGTCATCGGCAGTCCTCGAAGGTCGGGTCACGCTTCTCGAATCGGGCCGTCACGGCCTCCACCTGGTTCGGGCTGCCGATCAGCGCGCCGATCTCGGCCGCGAGCGCGAGGGCGGCCATCTGGCGGCCGCCGCCCAGCGCGTTTCCGCGCACCGCGGCGATCACCGGGACGGGCAGCTCTGCCCACACGTACGCTGCCCGCTGGCCTGCCGCCTTGGCCGGCCCGGCGGACGACGGAAGCTGCGCGGTCGCCGAGAGCCGTTCGCCCGACGTCATCGCTCGGAACGAGGTGAAGTCG
>JAODNO010000693.1 GCA_025465235.1 Pseudonocardia sp. | reverse complement strand
TCAGCAGTCCCCACAGCGACACGTGGTCGGGCACCCCGGGCCAGCCCACGGCGCCGAGCAGGATCGCGTCGAAACCACGGAGCACGTCGATCCCGTCGGGCGGCATCATCGCGCCCTCGCGAACATAGCGTCGGCAGGACCAGTCGAACTCGGTGTAGGAGAGCGCGATGTCGTGCCGGGCGCAGACGGCGTCCAGCACCTCCAGGGCGGCGACGATCACCTCCGAACCGATGCCGTCGCCCGGGATCACGGCGACGCGTTGGGGGGTCACGAGACACCGAGCCCGAGGACGGCGACCATCACGGGAAGGAACACGATGATCAGTATCGCGCCGATCAGGTCGAAGGCCGCGCCGGACCGGATCATTGTGGTGATCGGCACGGCGCCGTACCCGTAGACGATGGCGTTCTGCGGCGTCGACACCGGCAGCATGAAACCGAACGACGGATCTCGGGCTTGTTGTGCAGCAGCAGCACGACGACCAGCGCCACGAACATCAGGAGGCAGATCGGAACGGCCACCGCCACCCACTGCGCGAAGCTGATCCGCTCGCCGGTGGCCTCCTCGATCCGTCCCCGGCCGATCAGGTTGGGTGGGCTGCCGACCGGCGTCAGCAGGCCGCCCACACTCGCGCCGTACGCCAGCATCAGCATCAGCGCGGCGCCGACGCGCAGCCGCAGCGGGTCGAAGTCCTCCGCCACGAGCCCGCGGTCCTGCATCAGCTTCGCGATCACCGCGAGGATGCCCAGCGCCGTGGGCAGGCTGCTCCCCGAGGCTGCGGTAGGTGGAGTGGCCGAGAAGGGCCTTGTCGACGTCGGTACCGGTGCGCGCGCCCTCGGTGGTCATCGTCTCCTCCACGGCGATGGATCAACTCGCCGAGAGTGACATCTGTCACTTGTTGGTGCCACTCCTGACCGACTGCGCCGCCGGGAGCTCTCAGGGAGTGCGGGCCACCGCGAAAATCCGCCGGAACGGGAACCACGTGGTGCCGTCCGGCCGGGCCGGGTACGCCGCGCGCAGCCGCGGGGCCAACTGCTCTCGGAAGGTGGCATACGCGTCGGCGCCGAGGGCGTCACGCACCGGCCGCAGCGCTGTGCCGCTGACCCAGTGGAGCACCGGATCCGGCCCGGCGAGCCGCTGGTGGTAGGTCGTCTCCCAGACGTCGACCTCCGCGCCGGCGCCGGCCAGCACCTCGGCGTACTCCGCCGGTTCGGCCACGGCGATCTCGTCGCGCAGGTCGACCCGGCCGCGCCACGGCTCCTCCTCGGCCAGCTCGCGGATCAACGCGTGGGACGGCGCGCCGAGGTTGCCCGGCACCTGCAGCGCGAACCACGCGCCGCCTGGCAGGGCCGCGATCCACCGCGGCAACAGCTGCCGGTGCGACGGCACCCATTGCAGCACCGCGTTGGTGACCACGACGTCGGTGTCCGGCGGCGGCATCCAGTGGACGACATCGGCCTGCTCCGCGTCGATCCCGCGGGCCCTCGCAGCAGCCACCATCTCCGCAGACGAGTCCAGGGCGACGACCTCGGCGTCCGGCCAGCGCGCACCCAACACGGCCGTCAGGTGTCCCGGACCGCAGCCCAGGTCGACCACGCGGCGCGGGGCGACCGCGCCCACCCGCGCGAGCAGGTCGTGGAACGGGCGGGACCGGTGGTCGTCGAAGTCGAGGTACAGGGCGGGATCCCAGGTGGTGCTGCCCGTCACCTCGTCAGCCCAGCCCCAGCGTGCGTGCGACGTCGCCGGCGACCTGGCGGACCGCGGCGTCGTCGGTGCCCGGGTCGGCACGCACCTGCAGCACGATCCCGTCGCGCCCCGGCACCTTCCGCTGGACGAACCACGCGCCACCCCCGGGGAGGTCGCGGTGGTGCCTGCTCCTGACCGAGCCGGTGACGCGGGCGTGCACCATCTCCGGCACCCGGCCGGGCTCGGCGAGCCGCAGCCGCTGCGGCGACAGGTCGGCGATCAGCACCGCACCGCCGACGACGTCGCGCTCCTGGGCCTCGACCAGCACGACCGCGCCGTTCTCCCACGACGCCTTGCTCACCAGATGCCAGCTCAGCCTCCGCACGCCGTCGGGCGTGGGCAGCCACAGCCCGAGCGAGGTGGCGACCACGTGCCCGCCGCCGCCCAGCCGCGCTGTGGCGAGCACCTGCTCGTCAGCGTCGAGGTGGCCGGTGAAGCCCTCGGGCAGCTGGTCGCGTCCGAGCAGCTTGCGCACCGCCTGCAAGAGGTTCATCGCACTCCCTCGCTGCGCTCGGTCGGCAACGAACCGAGGCGCTGTGTCGACGGTTCGCTCGCAAGCTCGCTCACCGCGCGGCCTTCTCCCGCAGCGCGATCCGGTACTGCTCCAGCGGCACGAGATCGCCGAACAGCTGGTGGTAGGCGTCGGCCTCCTCCATCGGGTTGGTGCGCTGCAGCCGTGCCTTCAGCTCCGCCACCTGGGCCTCCACCAGTGCGAGCCGCACCCCGGCGATGACGCTGGAGACGTAGCGCGCCTCCTCGGTGTTCCTCCGCGGCAGCTCCAGGGGCTCCACCGCGAGCTCGGTGACCAGGGATCGCGTCTCCGAGTTGCACGCGGCGAGCACCGCCTCCAGCCACGCGTGCCCGTCGCGCCCCCCGGACGCCCCACCCGCGGCCTGCACAGCGCGGTGCACCGCGGCCAGCGCCGGGTGGGTGAAGGCCTGCTCGGGCAGCTCGTCGTAGCTCGGCCCGGCGATGACCGGTACCTGCAGGGCGGCCTTGAGCGCCTCCCGCTGCAGGTGCAGCCGCGGGTCGTCCTTCGGCGGCGGGCTCGGGGCCTCGCGCCTGTTCCCGTTGCGTCCCCTCACGGGCTCGGCAGGCGTCCCCGCCGACTCCCGGACCCGCCGCACGACCATCGCGATGTCGTCCCAGCTGGTCCAGCCCGCAAGCCTGCGCGCGTACTCGTCGCGCAGATCCTCCCGGCGGATCCGCGCGACGAGCGGCACACAACGCTGCAGCGCGGCCACCCGGCCCTCGGCCGTGTCGAGGTCGTGATCGCGCAGCATGCTCCGGATGGCGAACTCGAACAGCGGCTCGCGGCGGGCCACCAGGTCGCGGACGGCGGTGTCGCCGTGGGCCTGGCGCAGCTCGCAGGGATCCTGCCCGTCGGGCGCGATCGCCACGAACGTCTGCGCGGCGAAGTTCTGGTCGCCCTCGAACGCCTTGAGCGCCGCAGCCTGCCCGGCCGCGTCGCCGTCGAAGGTGTAGATCACTTCACCGAGGTCGAACGAGTCGTCGCCGATCAGGCGACGGATCACCGAGATGTGTTCGGTGCCGAACGCCGTGCCACAGGACGCGACCGCGGTGGGGACGCCTGCCAGGTGCATGGCCATCACGTCGGTATAGCCCTCGACGACCACGACCTGGCGGCGCTTGGCGATCTCGCGCTTGGCGAGGTCGAGCCCGAACAGGACGTGGGTCTTCCGGTACACCGGCGTGTCGGACGTGTTGAGGTACTTGGCCTCGATGCCGTCGTCGTCGAAGAGGCGGCGGGCCCCGAAGCCGACGACGTCACCGCCGAGGTCGCGGATCGGCCAGAGCAGGCGGCGGTGGAACCGGTCGATCGCGCCGCGGCGGCCCTCCTTCGACAGGCCGGCCTTCATCAGCTCGTCGAGGGAGAACCCGCCCGCGAGCAGGTGCTTGGTGAGCAGGTCCCAGCCGCCCGGGGCGTAGCCGCAGCCGAACTGCTGCGCCGCTGCGGAGTCGAACCCGCGGCTGGTGAGGAACTGGACGGCGGGCGCGGCCTCGGGGGTGCGCAGCTGAGCGGCGTAGAACTCCGCGGCGCGCTTGTTGGCCTCGAGCAGGCGCGACCGGGTGCCGCGGTCGCGTTGGACGGAGCTGCCGCCGCCCTCGTACGTCAGTCGGTAGCCGACCCGGTCGGCGAGGCGCTCCACGGCCTCCACGAACCCGACGACCTCGATCTTCATGATGAACGCGACGGCGTCACCGCCCTCGCCGCAGCCGAAGCAGTGGAACGTGCCGTGTGATGGCCGGACGTTGAATGAGGGCGACTTCTCGTCATGGAACGGGCAGAGGCCCTTGAGCGATCCGGCGCCTGCGCGGCGCAGAGCCACATACTCGCCGATGACCTCGTCGATCCGGGTCCGGTCGCGGACCTCCGCGATGTCGATGTCCCGGATCCGCCCTGCCACGGGCCGAGTGTAGGCCCGGCATCGGACGGACCTACGAGCGCCGCGATCGGCGTTCCTCCGCGGGTCGGGTCGCCGCTGCCCCGATCACTGAGGTGCCGCGTGGGGCTTTACCGTCCGAGTGGCGGGCGGGACACGGCTGCGACCCCGCGCTGGATGGCGATCACCCTGGGGGTGTCCGCGGCCGGTTTCAGAGGACTCTCGGAGCGGGGTCGGTGCTGATCGCTGAACAGCGGCGCAACGGCCATGACCAGCAGCACAGCGACTCCCACCACGGCCCCGAAGTGCGCGAGAACGACGGACGGGTTCATGTCTCCACCGTGCCCTGCGGAACCTGAGACGCGCCTTGGCTGAGGGTATGGATATTCCCCGAATCAGGTTAAACCGCGGCCGATGCGCGCATCCGGCCCGTCAGCGGGCCAGGACGAGCTGGACCGCCGCGAGCCCCACCAGCAGCGCAGGCCCGCGTACCAGCTGCCGCACCAGGTCCACCTGCACGCCGCCGAACCCCGTGTCGAACACCGCGGCGCCGTAGTCCGGCGGCGGCCGGGTGGCCGAGCGCTCCACCACCACCACCGCCCCCACGGGGATCAGCACCACCGCAACCGGGTTCAGCGGGTGCAATACGGGGAGCAGCGCGACCGTCCACACGATGACGACGGCGAGGGGCGCGACGAGGTGGACCACGATCAGTGCCCGGTCGGTGCCCCCGAGCGCCCGCCGGAGCGCCGGGGAGCGGGTGACCGCCCGCACTCCCGCCGCCACCCGGCCGGCCACCGCGTAGGCGGCGACGGCGGCGACGGGTGGCACAACCACGGTGGGCAGCACGGCGGCAGCCGCGTAGGTCACGAGCAGCAGGCCCACCGCGAGCGGCAGCGCGCCAGGTGTGCGCAGCACGCGTCGCAGGTCGGCGTACAGCAGCGCGCCGTACCCGCTGCCGCGGCCAGGCCGCGAGCGTCCCCGGTTGGCCGAGCGCCAGCGCCGCTCCTCCAGCAGACCGAGCAGCAGCGAGGGCTCCATGAACGTCCCCGCGACCTGGACGGCGGCGGCGAGCCCGCTCCCCGCCCCGAGAGTCGCGCGGTCCAGAACACCGAGCCGCCGCCACCCGCAGGCGAGCAGCAGCAGGGCGAGCAGCCATGCGGCGGTGGCCACCGCCGCGGCGGGCAGGGCCGGCACGGCGGACGC
>JAODNO010000688.1 GCA_025465235.1 Pseudonocardia sp. | reverse complement strand
GTGCCCGTTCGCGCCCCCGTCCGAGTACCGCGAGCTGCGCGAGAAGTCGCCGATCTCCCGCGCTCTGCTGCCCACCGGGCAGCAGGCCTGGCTGGTGACGAGGCACGAGGATGTACGCGCGATTCTGACCGACCCGCGGCTCAGCTCTGATCGCACCCATCCGGCGTTCCCCCGATTGATCGAGTTTCCGCAGGTCAACCGCAATATTCGGCCGTCGCTGATCTCGATGGACCCACCCGAGCACGGTCCGGCACGACGGGCCGTGGTCGGGGAGTTCACCGTCCGGCGCATGCAGGCGCTACGGCCGCGGATCCAGGAGATCGTGGACGACCACATCGATGCGATGCTTGCCGGCCCGCGGCCGACCGACCTCGTGCAGGCGCTCGCGCTGCCCGTGCCGTCGTTGGTCATCTGCGAACTGCTCGGCGTGCCCTACACCGACCACGACTTCTTCCAGTCGCGGTCGAAGCTGCTACTCAACCGCACCACGAGCGGTGCGGCGCGGCAGACCGGCGTTGAGGAGCTGCGGTCCTATCTGGACGACCTGGTCACCGCAAAGGAACACGAGACGACCGACGACCTTCTCGGCCGGCAGGTGCTCAAGCAGCGCGAAGCCGGTGTGGAGGACCACGACTCGCTGGTCGGGCTGGCGTTCCTGTTGTTGATCGCCGGGCACGAGACCACGGCGAACATGATCTCTCTGGGCACCCTTGCGCTGCTGTCGAACCCGGAGCAGCTCGCAGCGATCACGACCGATCCGGCCAGGACCCCGGACGCCGTCGAGGAGCTGTTGCGGTATTTCGCGATCGCCGACAGCGTGACCTCACGTGTCGTGCTCGCCGACCTGGAGCTCGGCGGAATGCACATCAAGGCAGGGGAAGGCGTGATAGCCCTCGGCAACGCGGCCAACCACGATCCCGAGGTGTTCGACGACCCGGACACCCTGGACGTCCAGCGAAGGGCCCGGCACCACGTGGCGTTCGGTTTCGGTGCGCACCAGTGCCTCGGACAGAACCTGGCGCGGGTCGAGCTGCAGGTCGTCTTCGACACGCTGTTCCGGCGAATCCCTGACCTGCGAGTGACGGCCGCTGTCGAGGAGCTGAAGTTCAAGGACGACGCCGTCGTCTACGGCGTTCAGGAGCTCCCGGTCACCTGGTAGCTCTAGTGCGACAGCGATAGGGCTACCTGCGCTCTCTCGCCGGAGCCTCGTCATGCTTGCCGAGGGCCGCCTCTGGCCGCCGCAATTCAATGACCTGGCCAGTGACGTGCAGCATCGGCAGCCGGTCTTGCGTGCGCCGACGGCTGCTGGTGGACCTTGTGTCGGTGGCCCCACCTAGGCTCGCCGGTGTGACCGCCGCAGATCGCTACCGCCGCCTGGCCGGAGTCTTCGACACCATGGTGGAGGCAATCGGCCCGGGCGACTGGGACAAGCCATCTCCCTGTGAGGGCTGGAGCGCCCGCGATGTCCTGTCCCATGTGCTCGACTCCGAGGCCGACGTCGTGACCAGGTTTGGACTGTCCATCGAACGCTCGGTCGACCTGACCGACGATCCAGTTGCGGCCTGGCGAGAAGTCCGTGACGGTATGCAATCGGTCCTCGACGACCCAGCCACAGCGGCGCTGGAGTACGAAAGCTTCGGCTCCCCGACGACCATTGCCGACACCATTGAACGCTTCTTTTGTTTCGATCTGATCGTCCACCGCTGGGACATCGCGCGGGCCGCCGGCAAGGACATCGCCATCCTGACCGAAGACGTCGACGCCGCACGCGCCTTCCTCGATTCGATGGGCCAAATGTTTTACGACTATGGGGCAAGCGCCCCAGCCGTCGCGGTTTCCGACGAGGCGTCGCCTCAAGACAAACTGCTGGGACGTGCAGGACGCGATCCACAGTGGTCCGTTTCGTGACAAATCATGCCCAGTCAGCGACCTAGGCCGTGTTCAGAATGCGTCGCCAGGTGGAGCAGCGGCTCGGTGCCCTTGTCGCCAGGACATCGATCCGTGGATAGCGGCAGCAACACCTCAGCGAGTCCACGGACATCGCCCGAATCTTGCCACGCGCAGTGTTCGTCATCTGGTCGCAGAACCGGATCAACCAGGCCACCCGGGACGTCGCCCCGCGCGTCTGGAGGCGCCACCTGTACCTGATGCTCGACGGCTTCCGCGCCGAGCGCGCCCACCCCCTGCCGGAACCGCCGATGACAGGCGAGCAGGCGTACCGGGCCATGATCGGGCTGAATGGCACCCATGCCTCGCACTGACGCCCCACCGATGCAGCACAGTGCGGAAGCGCGGGGCCGGGCGTCCGTTTACGGATTGCTCTTGCTCGGGGAAGACGCGTTCCCACGGGGGTCGGCACGCCGATGCCGCGGCGCGGCCTGAACCGCCATCTTGACGACATCCGCACCCGCGCGAAGCTGCCCGGCGTCCGGCTCCACGTCTTCCGGCACACAGTCGTGACACCGCTGCTGCGAGTTCGGCACAGCGCCGCACATCGTGCAGGCGATCGCCCGGCACGCAAGGTCGCTGATCATGCCGTTGTCCTGGTCGGGGTGGCGGGATTTGAACCCACGGCCCCTCGCTCCCAAAGCGAGTGCGCTACCAAGCTGCGCCACACCCCGTCCCGGGCAGTCTATGCGCTCGCCCCACGACTCGTGACGCGCAGGCTCCCCGAGCGGACTGGGATGACCGTCCGGAGTGGAATCCCCTCGATCTGGACGGGTACGCCGTGGACGATGACAGCTGAACCAGGTCCCGCTGCGTGCTCCTGGCGTCGCCACCGAGATTGACTTCGACGCCCATCCTGGTGGCCGGGAACTGCCGATCTTGTCGACGCGGTGCTCGCCCGCCCCGACGCCGGAAACCTCACCGGGCTGGCCGGACCACTCGCTCGCCTTCAACGGCAACGGGTCAATACCTGAGGCACTGCGGCGGGAGCGCCGTGGCGTCCGCTACGCTGACACCGTCCCTCGACCTCTGAGGGGCACGCGGGCGTAGCTCAATGGTAGAGCCCCAGTCTTCCAAACTGGCTACGCGGGTTCGATTCCCGTCGCCCGCTCCACGCTGTGCCAGCACGAACGTGGTTGACAAGATCGTTGAAGGCGTTTGCGTGGCACTACATGTGGCACGAACGGCGCTATCGTCGCCGTATGGCGGGTCGTCCGGGGGTCGGTAACGCCCGCGCGCGTGGCAACATCGAGACGTTGCGCAGCGGTGCCCAGCGCGTCCGGGTGTACGCCGGCGTCGACCCCGTGACGAAGAAGCGCCACAGCCTCGTGGAGGTGGTCCCGGCCGGCCCGAAGGCGTGGCGCGAGGCAGAGGCGGTGCGCGACCGGCTGCTGCGCGAGATCGCCGAGAAGCGCAGCCCTCGGACGACCGCGACGGTCGATCAGCTTCTGGAGCGGTACCTCGAGCAGTTCGCGGGGTCCCCAAACACGCTGGAGCTCTACCGCGGCCACGTCCGCAACCACATCTCGCCGTGCCTCGGTCACCTGAAGGTCGGCTAGCTCGACGCCGAGATTCTGGACTCGTTCTACGGCGAGCTGCGCCGGTGTCGGAGCCGCTGCACGGGTCGCCGGAGCATCGATCACCGAGTTCAGGGCCCGCACGACTGCGATGGCCGCTGCGGTCTGCACCAGTGCCGGCCGCTGGCCGCGACGACGATCCGGCACATCCACTTCATCGTGTCCGGCGCCTACCACTAGGAAAGACGCAAAAGATCAGCTTGCACGAGTCCGGACAGGGTCGCACTCTTTCCTGTCCGAAGTCGCGATGGATTACGTGCAGCGAAACGCCGAGCGACACATCAAACAGTGGGATCGTCCCGCTCCAACCATTCCCGGGTTCACTCGGGTCTACTCGATCACCGTCCCGCGGACGGAGCTCCGGCTAACGACACAGGACCTGACAGGTGTCCGATGGTCTGCCGACCCTGGCCACGGGTACTGGGTGCGCGTCGAGATAATCCTGATGGACCCTGCTGGCGTTGGAACCGAAGTGGCGTGGGACGAAGCGCACCGCCTTGGCATGTTGCGCCTTAAGAATGGTGACCGCGTCATAGTTGTAGCAATGTTGGCGGTCCAATCGGTAACCCGTCACCTGAGCCCTGATCCACCGAGACGTGTGGTCGTGGTGAGTGTGGCGTAGAGCGAGAAAGCCCTTCTGAGCGGGGAAGATGTCGATTGCGACGTCAACGCCCACCCGCTCAAGAAGGGCACCTCGTAAGTGAAACCTTCTCACAGGCTCCGGCCTGTCTTCGATGAGCCGAATCTGGTGTCGGCGGCGGGTCTGGTGCCCGCCCTGCGAGTGGCCGAGTCGGCTGGCTTCTACGACCTCCTCGATGCGGAGTTGAGCGTCGGTTCGCCCAACGCCTCGGCGAAGGCGACCAGCGTGGTGGGCGGGATGCTCGCCGGTGCGGACTCGATCGATGGCCTGCGGTCGAACGTGCCGTCCGGTCCGACCATCGCCCGGCCCTCGAGGGCGCCGGTGCGCACCCAGCGGTTGCGGTACCGCAGCGGCTATTGCTGCCGGCGTAGGACGGGAAGGTCTAGGTGCGTGGATTCGCCCAGCGTGAGGGTGAAGGTCTCACCTGGCGAGCCGTGGTAGGAGAAACAAGAGGCGTCGTTACCGGCAATCGCGATCCGGATCCGGTGACCGGAACGGAGCAATGCGGACACCGGCAGAAGCTCGACGACCAGGTCGAGGTTCTCTCCAGGTTTGACCGGGAGACGGTCGGCGCGGGCGAAGCTGCGCGGCACGCCGAGACCCATGGGCTCGGCCGGCCCGGCCGTCGCACGCTGGAGGAACCGCAGGCAGCCCTCGGTCAGGTAGGTCACTGAACCATCAGGACCGACGTCCTCCAGATAGACGTAGACCACGCCGTCGATCCCACTCGTCGCCAGGTGAAGCGTCACCACTGGGAAGCCGAGAATGTGGAGGTCGGCCGAGAGCGGTGCGGAGGTGAAAGTCAGCAGCGTCTCGTCGGCGCCCCGTCGATCCGGGTAGGCCGCACCCTGGCCGATCTCGCCAGCAAGCCATCGATTGGTGGGACCAGTCGACGAGCCGGGATCGACGGCGTACCGCACGGTCGACTCGGACCCCGCATCGTCCTCCAGCTCGCCGGCCGTACCCGGATACAGCCGGCGTACGTCAAGATTCTCGGGCGGCCAGGCGTTCACGGTCCGCCACCGATCCGTGCCGAGCGTGCTGTACGTCAGCGTGCCGCTCCCCGCCGGCGGCGCCGAGTCCTCTTTGAGGTATCGCGCGAAGAACTCCACCAGGCGGCGGTCCTGGCCCTCGGGGCTGACGAGATCACTTTCGTCCAGCGGATCGACGGGCAGCAGAGTGTCGGCGTACGTGCGACCGCCGTGTCCCCAAGGCCCGATCTCGACCGTCTGATGGTTGGGCAGGGTGGCGAACCGTGTCAGAGCGCCGGCGACGAAGGCGCCGTCGACCCAGCCGACCCGCACCAACAGGGGGACGCCGGTCGAGGCGATCGCCTCGTAAGCGGCGGCCGGTGTGGTGATCGCCCAGTCGAGCCCTTCCACCCGGTCGTCATGGAACGGCACCTGGTCCATCAGCCCGTGCACGTCGGTGTTCGACTGATGCTCCGCGACCGCCTCGGCCAACAGAGTCCGGCCGTCCGGACCGTCGACCGGTTTGACCGGCGTCGGAAGTTCGATCGACTCCGCGGGCAGCCCCTGCATCTCGCCCAGTCGCTCGCGAGCCCCGATCACACCGTCCTTGAACTGGCTCTCGCACATCCACCGTGCGAACCGGCCCGCAGTGGCGGCTCCGCCCGGATAGAAGAGTTGGCAGTACGGGTCGTTCGGGCTGAACAATGCTGCGACAGCAACCAGGTGCGGGTTGCTGAACCGCGCGACCAGCTCGGCGGCCTGGCCTTCGTAGGACGTGCCGTAGACACCGACCCGGCCGTTCGACCACGGCCAAGCCACCACCCAGTCGATCAACTCCCCGAAGTCGACGATCTCGCGTTCACCGAGCTCGCCGGTCCGTACACCGAACGACGCGCCTGTGCCGCGCACGTCGGCCACGACAAACGCGAACCCAGCGGCGTTCCACAGCTCGCCCTCCGCCCAGTTGGCGTCGAACTCGGGACCGACGTGAGCCGGCTCCTCCGCGCGGTAGTAGCGGGTGGTCCGGACAACCGCACCGACTGCCTTGTCAGCGGCGACCCGCTCGACCGGTAGCCAGACGTCGACAGCAAGTCGTACGCCATCGCCGACCGTGACGTACAAAGACTGCAGCCGACGGTTCGGCTCAAGGACCATGGCCGCAATCCTGGCACCGCATGCCGCCGAATCGGTAACGCTTAT
>JAODNO010000675.1 GCA_025465235.1 Pseudonocardia sp. | reverse complement strand
GTGGCCCCCCCCCACGACCCGGTCAG
This sequence comes from Pseudonocardia sp., assembly GCA_025465235.1. Lineage (GTDB taxonomy): Bacteria > Actinomycetota > Actinomycetes > Mycobacteriales > Pseudonocardiaceae > Pseudonocardia. The sequence continues at coordinate 3,224 of JAODNO010000675.1, read as the reverse complement.
GCGGCCGGACCCTCCAACATCTCCGTCACCAGGGCGGCGATCGGGCTCCGCTCGCTGCGGGTGAGCGTCACGTGCGCGAAGAGCGGGTGGCCCTTCAGCTTCTCGATCACCGCAGCGACGCCGTCGTGCCGCCCGACGCGGAGGTTGTCGCGCTGCGCGACGTCATGGGTGAGCACCACCCGGGACGCCGTTCCCAGCCGGGAGAGCACCGTGAGCAGCACGTTGCGCTCCAGCGACTGCGCCTCGTCGACGATCACGAAGGTGTCATGCAGCGACCGCCCGCGGATGTGCGTGAGCGGCAGCACCTCGAGCATCCCGCGAGCCATGATCTCGTCCATCACGTCCTGGCTGACCAGGGCGCCGAGCGTGTCGAACACCGCCTGCGCCCACGGCGACATCTTCTCGCTCTCGCTGCCGGGCAGGTATCCGAGCTCCTGCCCGCCGACGGCGTAGAGCGGCCGGAACACCACCACCTTCCGGTGCTGCTGACGCTCGAGCACCGCCTCTAGGCCGGCACAGAGCGCGAGCGCCGACTTCCCGGTGCCCGCCCGGCCACCGAGGGACACGATCCCGACCTCCGGGTCGAGCAGCAGGTCCAGCGCCACCCGCTGCTCGGCGGACCGCCCGTGCAGCCCGAACGCCTCGCGGTCGCCACGGATGAGCCGGACACGCTTGTCGGCCGTCACCCGGCCCAAGGCAGCCGACCCGCCGCCGGTGAGCCGCAAGCCGGTGTTGCACGGCATGTCACGGGCCGCGTCGTGGTCGATGACACCGTCCCGGAACAGCGCGTCCACGTCCGCGGACGTCACCTCGAGGTCGGCCATTCCGGTCCAGCCGGACGGCACCACGTCGAGGGCGTGGTACTCGTCGGCCTGCAGCCCGACAGCGGCGGCCTTCACCCGCAGCGGCATGTCCTTGGTGACGAGGACGACCCCGCCGCGGCCGTCGAGCTTGCGTTCGGCGGCGAGGTTGAGGGCGCAGGCCAGGATGCGGCTGTCGTTCGAGTCGGTGCGGAAACCAGCGGGGAGCACCTCCGGGTCGGTGTGGTTGAGCTCGACGTGCAGCGTTCCGCCTGCGGTGCCGATCGGCACCGGCGCGTCCAGGCGGCCGTGTTCGATGCGCAGCTCGTCAAGCGTGCGCAGTGCCGTGCGGGCGAACCACCCCAGCTCCGGGTGGTGCCGCTTGCCCTCGAGTTCGGTGATGACGACCAGTGGCAGGACGACCTCGTGCTCGTCGAACCGGGTCAGCGACCACGGGTCGGAGAGCAGGACAGAGGTGTCGAGCACGTAGCAGCGCGTGGATTCCGAAGCGGGGGCGGTACGACGGTCGGTCACGGATGCTCCTCGCTAGCGCTCGCCGACGCCGTTCCCGCGAGGTGGAGCGCCTCTATGGGCCCTCGTGGACTGGTGCGACGAATGCTGCCTCGTGGGCGCGGCACCGCGCCCACACACTGGTGGGCCGGTCGACCCTGGCTTGGGCGTTCCGACGACCTGAAACTCGCCGCCGTCCACGCCCGCGAGGGCCGGATGCCGGCCCCCTCGGGTGCAATTGACACCACGACCAGGGCCTCCCGAGCGGTCCGCATCGGGTACGCACCGCCGAGGAGAACGCTACCGGCGGTTACCCGGGTGCGGTCAACAGCCACGCGGTGTCATCTGGTACACCAGCACCGAGAATTAACAGAACGGACTACCGTTCACCGCTCGACGAACACCGTCCGTCGTGGGCTATTGCACCATTCGCCTGCTTCGGGAAGTTCTCGGGACGGCAGGCGGCCGACTCGCACGGCTGCCGGCGCGGGCGCCCCGTCGAAGAGGCGCGGAAACCCTCCCGGCGCCGGTGGCGGCGCCGTAGCGCCGGCGGTCCGGCGACAGCGGGCCACGGCGCACGGACCACAGAAGGCGGCCGGGCGCTGGGTGACGGCGCCGACGAGCAGTCGGAAGCGGCTCAGCAGGATGAGCAGGCGGACGCAGAACCACCTCCTCAACCCGCACCAGCGCAACCTGCCGCGGGTCCCGGCACCGTCAGGACCTAGAACCACCGGTCACGGTGCGTTTCGATCGAAAAAGGATACGCGCGCAACCGGGTGGTTCGTAATCACGGAACGTGGATGTTCCGGCCCGGCCATTGCAGTGGACCGTTTGCGGCGACCCCCAAAAGGATGCGTAACTAAACGCACAGTATTCGACTCACCCGATGGTGGTACTTCGTTTGTCTGCCCCAACCCGGCGCGCTACATTTCTCTCGGTCAGCGAAGGCTCCCCGGTCAAGCGCTGACACCCAAAGGAATCGGCTCTGGTCGAATCCGCACGAGCCAACAGGAGAGAAACTGTGCTGAAGAAGGCTGGAATCATCGTCGCCGCGTCGGCCGTTAGCCTGCTCGCGGTGTCCCCGCTGGCTTTCGCTGGCGAGAAGGGGCACGGCGACGTCGAGTTCACTCAGGTCTCGAGCGACAGCCATGACTGCGGCAACCAGAAGAACGAGCAGGCGGCTTCGGCGAGCGGGCTGCTGAACCTGCTCAGCGGGATCGCCGTCCAGGTCCCGATCAACGCGCTGAACTGCAATGAACTCAACATCCTGTCGAACGAGATCAACCGCTAGACCATCACTGAGCTCGACGAGAAATGCCTGGGCCGTTGGTCCGGGCATTTCTCGCGTCATAGCCCGGTTCCCGGGCGCGGGGCGGCACGCTGCCCATCCCGGCAATCGGCGAGACATACGCGCCCGGCGTCCGCCTGACGTGATCATCTCCGGATCACACGTGAATCGACATCCCGCACGTGACGCTAGGAACCGAAGCGCCGGTGGCGCGCCGCGTAGTCGCGCAGGGCCCGCAAGAAGTCCACGCGGCGGAACTCGGGCCAGTACGCCTCGCAGAACCAGAATTCCGAGTGTGCGGACTGCCAGAGCAGGAACCCGGAGAGCCGCTGCTCGCCGGAGGTGCGGATGACCAGGTCGGGATCCGGCTGACCAGACGTGTACAGGTGCGCCGCGATGTGGTCGACGTCCAGGACCTCGGAGAGCTCCTCGATCGTCGTGCCCGACTCCGCGTGCTGCAGCAACAGCTTCCGTACCGCGTCGGCGATCTCCTGGCGGCCCCCGTAGCCGACCGCGATGTTCAGCTCGAGACCGGTGCGACCGACGGTGCGCGCCGCTGCGGCCGAGAGCCGGTCGGACATCTCACGGGGCAGCAGGTCGAGCGCCCCCACCATGCGCAGCCGCCA
>JAODNO010000651.1 GCA_025465235.1 Pseudonocardia sp. | reverse complement strand
TGGCGGCTGTCTTGGCGGCAGTCGCCGCCTTCGCCGCGGCCGCCTTCGCAGTAGCGGTTTTCGCGGTAGCCGCCTTCGCAGCAGCCGACTTCGCCTTCGCCGCTGCCGCCTTCGCCGCACTCACCGTCTTCGCCGCAGTCGCCTTCGCCACAGCCGCCTTCACGGTCGCCGTTTCCGCCGCAATCGCCTTCAGTGGCTTCATCTCCGCAACGGCCGCCTTCACGGCTGTCGTCTTCGCCTTCGCCGCAGTCACCTTTGCCGCAGTCGTTTCCTTGGCGGTCGAGCTCTTCTTTGCCGGAGCCTTGCCCGCAGGCTGCTTCACTCCCGGAGCTTTCTTCGCGCCGTCCTTGTCGACGGACGCTGTCTCAGCCGGAGCCTTCTTCTCGTCCGACTCCTTGACTGACGCCTTCTTCGCCGGCTCCGCCTTCGTCGAGGTCTTCTTCGCCGGCTCGGCCGTGTCCTTCTTCGTGGCGCGAGCCTTTTCAGCCGAAGCCTTCTTCGCCGGCTCGTTCTTCGCAGCCGGCTCCTTCTTCGGCGGCTCCTTCGCAGTCGGCTCCTTCTTCGCAGAAGACTTGCCAGTCGACTCCTTCTTCGCCGGCTCCTTGCTCGCCTTGCTGCCGGACGAGGATTTCGTGTTGCTTCCGCCGCTACCACTGCTTCCAGAGGGCTTTTCCTTACCTCCCTTCTGCGCGCCCTGAGCAGATGCCGGCACGGGCATGGTTGCGGCGACCGCGGTCGGTGCCGCCAGGAACGCCGCGCCGACCCACAGCACGACAACCGCGGCGGCAAGACCCAGCACCCAGCGCATCACTCGCAGCAACTGCTCGGCCGGCGACGGTCGCAACCGCACGGCGGCATCAGCACGCACGGCGAGGCCCATGGCCTCGCCGTCGTGAGCTGAGTGCGCGCGCATGTCCTGTGCTCCCTGGATCGTCGAGAGGAGGTGAGGTGCAGAGCGTGAAAGGGTTGTCCAGCGAAAACGAGGTTCGCGGACCGTTGTGCAGACGTTCGAAGACGCCACGGGCCCTACACGTCGCGCCTGAGGCAGCGACCTGCATCCGGGCGGTCGTCGTCACACCCGGAAGCCCTGCGCCGATGATCTGGCCCGTTGCGCAACGTCAGCAACAGGAGACCACCACCGCAGCCCCGATCCGAAGATCAGGACCACTGGCAGAGTAGCAGGGCGGGCCGCCGCTGCCCAGATCTACTTCTCGCCCGGCCGACCGCGGAGACAGGCTGGTGCGCAATACACCAGGTCGGACGACGCCGGCACTCAACGCCGGGACCCGAGGATGCAGCCGCCACCGGCTACGAACCCAGCCGACAGGAGCGGGCAACATATCGTCTCCCATGGGCCGGAAAGCACGGGGATTGCCTCGGCGTGCCTTACTTCTGCCAGTTGCCAAGGGGCTCCACCTAGACGGCGACCCTGACGTCGTTCTTCATCCCCAGTGGTCCTCGTTACTGATCCCGGGCAGCAGTAGGGCCTCCCGTGCGGCCACATCGGCGGATGCGGGCTCGCTAGAGGCGGTCGAACTCCTCACCCGTGGCCGCGTACTCGCCCATGTCGTCGGCGGCCAGGTACACGCGCAGGTGCGCGGCGTCGATCTTCTGTGCAGCGGCGGCGAACTGCATCTGGAATCCGGAGGAGTCGGCCTGCCTCGCGAAGACCGTGGCGCCAATTCCCTTGCTGCCTGCCGAGGTCCGCACGTGTTCGAGCGCCGCACACCCCAGCCCCGAACACGTCCTCGATCATGATCGTGTTGCTGCCGGAGACTTTCGCCCCGACCCCGAATCGACACCGCCCGGTCTCGTCGATCAGGTTGAATCCCCACAGCGCCGATGCCGGGTGCAATGAGCCCGAGACATAGGGCCACCGGCAAGGCAGCCGCGAGCCACTGTCCAGCTTCACGGCGGCACCGACCGGACGATCGACCCGCACGCTCGTGACTCCGGGTCGGCCCCGAACGCATCGTCCTGCGCCCGTGCAGAAAAAGCTCGGTTATCCCGTTGCAGACGCCATTCAGGGTCAGGGCTGGGAGCAGCCGCCCGGCCGCGGCGAGGGGTCGGGCATGAGCTGGCTTCGCCGCCACGACCGGTACGGCACCTGACCGTCCACAAACCGCTGGCTCCCTCCGCCGGGCGGGCGGAGGGAGTCGATGGAGGGGGTCCGGCTACGCACCCAGCGCGAGCGCGGCCGTCGATGCCGTGCACATCACGGTGCGCACGTGGTTCCACCCCGTCCAGCGGACGAGGTACTCGCTCCACACCCCGGCGCCGGCTGTGCTGTCGGGGTCGACGGCCGCGAGACGGTTGTTGAGGGGCACGTTCAGCGCCAGCGTCACCACGAAGGAGCCGACGACGTACAGCACGGCGCCGACGACGATCCAGATCGTGCCGCTCCCGGCCGAGAACGGCGCAGCCGCCGCCAGCAGGACGCACAGCGCGGTCGTCCCCCCGAACACCACGCCGAACACAGGGTTGAGGATCGCGCTGTTCACCGCCTGCATCGTCCTGGCCCCGACGGCAGGCTGCAGCCTGCCCAGTGCCGGCATGACGGCCACGGAGAAGGCGAAGAACAGGCCCGACATCAGGCCGGCGCCGATGGTGGCGACCAGGGCGGCGCCCGGGACGAGTCCATCGATCATCATGCGGCCCGATCCTGGACCAGGTCGGCGACGACCGCCTCGAACGGGGTCGGCGTGGCGGTCGCCTCTGTGCGGCCGGCAAGGGACACGATGGTGCCGTCGGACAGGGCCCGGCCCATCTCGACGTGCAGCACAGCGGTGTCCGGCGAGAAGCCCGCCTGCACGAGGGCCTCCACCATCTCCGCATCGGGCAGCCGGACGTACTCGAGGTCGGGACGGCCGATCGCCGCGCCGAGGATGCTCGTGGCCTCGGTGTAGGTCAGGTCGGACGGGCCGAGCAGCTCCCGCACCTGCACGCCGGTCCACTCGTGGGCAGCGAGTGCCGCGGCGGCGACCTCGGCGACGTCGCGGGTGGCGATCATCGGTACCGGTGCGTCGGCCGCCACGGCGTCGGCATTGATGCCGAGCGCCCTGACCAGGTCCACCGCGGCCGTGATGCTCTCGAAGAACAGGCCGGGCCGCAGGATGAGCACGTTCACGTCCGTCAGGCGGCGCAGCCGCTGCTCCTGGGCGTGCAGGCTCGCGATGAACCCCGTGCCCACCGGGAGGTCGGCCCCGAGGCTGCTCAGCGCCACGACATGGCGTACCCCCGCGTCCCGCACGGCCGTGACGATCGCCTCGCCCAGCCGCTTCTGCTCGGCGCGGAAGTCGGGTGTGGTCGGGTCGTAGGGCAGCAGCGTATGGACGGCGACCGCCCCGCGGAAGGCACGGGTCAGGAACGCAACGTCAGCAGCGTCGCCGCAGAACGTCTCCGCCCCGGCGGCCGCCAACGCTGCCAGGGTGCGCGGGTTGCGGCCGATGGCGCGGACGCTCTCCCCCGCCTCCAGCAGCCGCTCCGTGATCTGCCGGCCGACCTGTCCGGTCGCGCCCATCACCGTGATCATTGTTGTCCCTCCCGGAATCCGTCTCGAGCTTGACGTCCACTCTCGGGCAGGTTTCGGGGACCATCCATGCTCAGGAGTCGCGGATCCATGCTCATTCGTCCGTATCCACTGGACGAGGGGGACGAAGGCCTCGCACACTCGCCCAGTGCCCACCGATGACCCGCTCCACTCACAGGACCCCCTCGGTGAGGCGCTGCACTTCCTGCGGGTCACGGGCTCCTTCTACTGCCGCTCGGAGCTCACCGCGCCCTGGGGACTCACGATGCCGACGTGGCCGGACTGCCTGTGGTTCCACATCGTCACCGCCGGTCGCTGCCGGCTCGACGTCGACGGAGCCGAACCACGCATGCTGCAGCCGGGCGACCTGGCCCTTGTTCCGCACGGCCAGGGGCACGTGCTGGGCAGCGGAGCCGACGTCATCACTCCGGACGTGATGGGCCTGGAGCACGAGTTCCAGAACCGCTACGCAATCCTGCGGCACGGCGGAGGAGGCGCAGCGACGACGCTGGTGTGCGGCGCCGTCCGGCTCGACCACCCGGCCGCGCACCTCATCCTCCCGCTGTTGCCGATGGTGATCCATGTGGAGCCGTCGGGGTCGCCGCAGGCGGAGTGGATGCAGAGCACCCTGCGACTGGTCGCGGCCGAGGCAGCCGAGATGCGTCCCGGCGGGGAGGCGGTCATCACGCGGCTGTCGGACATCCTCGTCATCCAGGCCTTGCGCACCTGGATCCAGACCGATCCGGCAGCCCAGCGTGGTTGGCTCGGAGCGCTGCGCGACCGTCAGATCGGGCGTGCCATCACGCTGATCCACCGTGATCCGGCCAGGGCGTGGACCGTCGCGTCACTGGCGAACGAGCTCGCGATGTCGCGCTCGGCGTTTGCGGCGCGCTTCACCGAGCTGGTCGACGAGCCTGCGATGCGCTACGTGACGCGGTGGCGGATGCAGACGGCCCGCACCCTGCTCGCGGAGGACGGCGTCACCGTCGCCGAGATCGCGAGCCGGCTGGGCTACCAGTCCGAGGCCGCTTTCAGCCGCGCGTTCAAACGGATCACCGGGGTACCTCCTGGCACCGTCGCCCGTGCTCGAGCTGGTTGACGACGCATCACGCCACACCATCCTCCAGACCTGCCCACGAGCCCCTCCACATTGGATTTGATCTTTCCAGGTACCCTCCCCGCTCGGGCGATCAAATCCGACACTGGAGGACAAAAGAACGTGATCCACTCCCGACGATCGTTCCTGGTCGGTGTGCCCACCCTCGCGGCGGCGGCCCTCGCGGTCCCGTCCGCGTCGACGGCGATGGCCGCGCCACCCCACCAGAGCCCGATCTCCATCCGGTCCCGTTCGGCGGTCGCCGCCCCCGAGCTGCCCGAGCTCGTCGTCGACTACCCGAGCCACGTCGACCTCCGGATCCACTACGTCAGCCGCGACTCCGCCGACCCGGCGGCCTGCACGATCCGGGACCACGAGGAGACGGTCGAGGCGCAGGTCCCGCCCGGCACCGCCACCGTCCACCTCGGCGACGTCCGCTACGAGCTCCTGCAGTTCCATTTCCACACCCAGTCAGAGCACGTCCTCGACGAGCACCGGTTCCCCGTCGAGCAGCATTTCGTCCACCGTGGACCGGACGGGCAGACGCTAGTCGTCGGCCTGTTCCTCACCGGCGGCGGACGTGGCGGCACGCTGCAGGACAGCGTGCTCCTCGAGCTCCCCGAGGACTGCGGGAAGGAAGTGGACAAGATAGGCGCCGACCTGGCCGGCGCACTGCCGCACGACCTCTCCACGTTCCGCTACGACGGCTCGCTGACCACCGCCCCGTACTCCGAGCCGGTGTCCTGGCTGGTGCTCCGTCAGCACCGCGCCATCACCGACTCCGCCATCACAAACTTCCAGCAACTGTTCCCGCAGGGCGACGCACGCGAGCTGCAACCCCTGAACGGCCGGGTCGTGCACTACCGCAAGCAGTCCTGAGCCGTGCACGAACGCTGACCCGGGCAGCCGCGGTGAGCCCCGGACCAGCACCGGAGGCCCTATCGTTCTCCGATGGCGACCGGCCCACTCGCTACCTACAAGGACCTCTGCCTCGACGCGGGGGATGCCCTAGGGGTGGGCCGGTTCTGGGCGGCGGCGCTCGGGCTCGAGATCGACACCCACCGCGGATCCGCGGTCCGGCTCGCCGGACCACCGCCGCAGCCGACCGTGTGGGTCAACGCCGTTCCCGAACCGAAGGTGGTGAAGAACCGGCTGCACCTCGACATCCACACCGAGTCGGTAGACGAGCTCGTGGAGTTCGGCGCATCCGTGCTCGACGACACGCTGCCGTGGACGCTGATGGCCGACCCCGACGGTGGGGAGTTCTGTGCGTTCGTCCGGAGGGAACCGCCCGACCAGCTGCTCTACGAGCTGGTACTCGACGCGTTCGACCCGCGTGCCACGGCGGCATGGTGGGCGGAACTGTTCGGCGGCCGTCTCGCGGCGGCCGCCGAGGGCGCGTGGTCGGTCGGCGACATCCCCGGAGCACCGTTCGAGTGGTTCGTCGTCAGCCCGACGACGGACGAGAAGGTCGGCAAGAACCGCGTGCACCTCGACGTCCTCACCGCGGACGTCGACTGCGTGCTCGCGTACGGCGCGCAGCTGCTCCGCCGGCGCGACGACAGCATGGGGTGGGACGTCCTCGCCGACCCCGAGGGCAACGAGTTCTGTGCGTTCACCCTGTAAGTGCTCGGCTGAGCATGGAGGCCCCGGGCGCCTGCCAGGGTGCCCGCTCGTCGCTGCCGTGGGTGCTTTCGTCCCATTCGACGGCGTGCCGACGCCCGAGCGCCTTCCAGGTTGCCTACGTTCGCTCTCGGATCGACGACGGCACGGTCACGAACAGGACACGGGACTCCCCACCCGCCGGCACCCCCGAACCGGACGTCCAGCCGGGGCCGCCGATCCGGAGGTAGGTCGTGGCTCGGCATCGCTCCCCCCGGGGCCGACGCGCGCACCAGAGCCCGCAACGGGTGGCCACCGGCCACCCCTCGGCGGGAGGCAGCGCGCACCGGTCCGTCCCCGCCCCGCTACGGCGGGGTGCCGCTGTCGTCGCCGTCACGGGCGGTGCGTTCTCCCTGGTCGGAACCGCATCGCCGGCACCGGTGGTGGTCGCGCCAGCCGCTGCGCCCGTCCCCGCCGAGGCCGAGACGGTGCTGTTGCGCTCCTCGGTCGAACCGGTCGCACCCGCGCCGGACGTGATCGACGCGAGTGAGCTCGTCAAGGCCGTGCAGCTCGCCGAGCAGGAGATCGCCCGCCTCGCGACCGAGCGCGCCGCCGCCGAGGAGCGCGCGGCGCAGGAGAAGAAGGCCGCCGAGGAGGAGAAGCCTGCTGTCAGCTCCGGCTCGCCGGACTGCGACCTGGACACCTCCGGGCTCGGTGCGGTGAAGGCCAACGTGCGCGTCGCGGCCGAGCTCCTCGGCTGCCGGTTCGGCGAGCCGACTATGCACGGTGTCGCCGGGCGGGCCGGCACGTCCGACCATCCGTCGGGCAAGGCGGTGGACTTCATGGTGGGCCGCGCCACCGGCGATGCGCTGGCCGCCTGTGCGCTGCGGAACCAGGACGAGCTCGGCATCTCCTACGTGATCTGGGAACAGCAGATCAATTTCGGCAATGGCTGGGAGCCGATGGAGGACCGCGGCGGCGTGACCGCGAACCACTTCGATCACGTTCACATCTCGTTCGGATCCGGCGGCGGCGGCGGGCGGCTCCGCGGCTGCTAGAACAAGCCGTTGCTCGTCCGCTCGGCGCACGCGGCACAGCATCCGACTCACCCTGGGTGACCTTCCGATATCGCACCGTGATCAATCCGCTATGGTGTGCCACGGATCACTCAGCGACCTGGCTCCCCCGCGGACATGGATTTCCCCGATCCACCGGATCCCCAGCCGGATGCCCGCCCGGGTCGCACGGTCCGGAAGGCAGGTCGTGTCCCGGCACCGCTCTTCTGGTGGCCGTTACGCGCACCCGCGACCCGAACCCGCGGTCGCACTCCCCGGTGCGCCGGCCCAACCGCGCCGTATCGCCGCGCGGCACCGCGCCACCCATGCCGCCGTGCGCAACAGCATGACGGCAGCCGCAGCTGCGGGTGGGGCACTGGCCGTCGTGGTCCCCACCGTCGGCGTCACCACCGCTCCGGCCCCGGCAGCCGCGAGCGGCGACGCAGCGGTGGTGCGTCTCGCTGCCGACGACCAGCCCGGCGGCGCGTCGGCAGGCACAACGCTGCGGATGCTCGCGAGCGTCGTTCCGGTAACCGGCGTACGGGCGCCCGAGACCGCCGAGGTCGATGTCTCCGAGCTGCTCAAGGCGGCCGGCCTCGCCGACGTGGTGCGCAAGGCCGAGGAGGAGCGGGCCGCGCGGGCTGCCAGGGCAGAGTGCGACGCCGACCTCGATGGCCTTGGCCCGGTGAAGCCGTGGGTGCGCAATGCCGCCCGGTTCCTCAGCTGCCTCTTCGACGAGCCCCGGCTGATCGGGGTGGCACAGCGCAGCCGGGACTCCGACCACCCGACCGGGTACGCGATAGACCTGATGGTCCGCGGCGAGCGGGGCGACCGGATCGCCGAGTGCGCACTGGCCAACCAGGACGAGCTGGGGATCAGCTACGTGATCTGGGAGCAGCGGATGAACTACGGCGCCGGCTGGGAACGCATGTCCGACCGCGGGAGCGACACCGAGAACCACTACGACCACGTGCACATCTCGTTCGAGAAGAGCGCACCGGGCGGCGACCCTGTCGCCGCCCGGTGCGAGTAGCGCTACTGGCCGATCTGGCCGGGGCGGCCGCCCTTGCCGAGGTTCCAGATGTTGACCACCGACGGCCTCGGCTGGGTGCCGGGTCCGTCCGGCCACGTCGACTTCGGGGTCTCCGGCGAGGCGTCGTCGAGGTCGCCGGGGTGCTGCGGGGAGATCAGCACGAAATCGTCGGTGATCACCGGCCCGCAGCACTCCGCGCCGCGGGGCACGCTGGCGAACAGCGTGGTCCGCCCCCGCGTCGGGCCCTCCAGTGACACGCCGTAGAGGCCGTCGTTGATGCCCAGCGCCTGCCCGGAGTCGGTGGCGATCCACAGGTTGCCGTGGCCGTCGAACGCGACGTTGTCCGGCGAGGTGATCGGGCTGACCTGGCTCTTGTCGAAGCCGCCGAAGTAGGTGCTCGGGTCGTCCGGGTCGCCGCAGAGCAGCAGGATCGACCAGCCGAACGTCGCCGCCGTCGGGTCGTTCCTCGCCTCGACCAGTTCGATGACATGCCCGTGCTTGTTGCTGTTGCGCGGGTTGGGCTCGTCGGCGGGCGCGGTACGCGTGGCACCCGCCTTCCCGCGGTCGGAGTTGTTGGTCAGCGCGATGTAGACGCTGCCGGTCCTCGGGTTGGCCTCGACGTCCTCGGGGCGGTCCATCTTGGTGGCGCCCACCTTGTCGGCGGCCAGCCGTGTGAAGACGTACACCTCCTCGGCCGTCATGCCGTCGACGAACGACTGGTCGCCCGCCGCGAGCTTGACCCACTCGCCGCCGCCGTCGAACGCGCCGTCGGCCGGCAGCTTGCCGCTTCCGTCGATCTCCGCCGCGGGGCTGTCGCCGGTGAACTTGGCGACGTAGAGCGTGCCCTTGGTCAGCAGCGTGCGGTTGTGCTCGCGGGCCCGACGGCTCTCGCCGCGCATCATCTTGTCGTCGGAGACGAACTTGTAGACGTACTCGAAGCGCTCGTCGTCACCCATGTAGGCCACGGCGCGGCCGTCGCCGTCGAGCCGGACCGTCGCGCCCTCGTGCTTGAACCGCCCGAGCGCGGTGTGCTTGACCGGCGGGGCCGTCGGGTCGTACGGGTCGACCTCGACGACCCAGCCGAACCGGTTGGGCTCGTTGGGCTCCTTCGTCATGTCGAAACGCGGCTCGAGCCGCTCCCACTTGCGCTCGGATGCGCCCTTCGTGATGCCGTAGCGGGCCGCGCGCTCCTTCACCCCTCTGTCGGCGACGGCGCCGGCGTTCGCGAAGTACTGGTTGACGTTCTCCTCGCCCGACAGAAACGTTCCCCAGGGCGTGATGCCGCCTGCGCAGTTGTTCAGGGTGCCGAGGACCACGCTGCCGGAGCCGTCCCCCGAGGTCTTCAGGAGGTCGGAGCCCGCGGCCGGGCCGTCGAGCACGAACTCGGAGGTGGCGGTGTAGCGGCGGTTGTAGGTCTCGTCCAGCACGGCCGTCATCTGCCCGCTGCTCCCGTCGCGCTCGACCACGACGACCGAGAGCCCGTGTGCCGCGAACCCGATCCGGATCTGCTCGTCCGTCGGGTTCTCCGCGTCGTAGCCACGGAACATCAGCGGCTCGATCGTGTACTCGTGGTTGTTGAACATGACGTAGCGCTCGCCGGGCCCGCTCAGCGGGACGAGGCTGCAGAAGTCGTTGTTGTAGCCGAACTGACCGGCCTGCGCCTCGGCCGTCTGGTTCTCGAAGTCGAACGCGGGCGCCCCGGGTACGACCGGATCGCCCCAGCGGATGACGACGTTGCTCCGGTAGCCCGGGGGCACGGTGATTGCGTCCGTGGTGTTGGCCGGCACGGTCTCGTAGTCCAAGCCGCGGGGCGGGCGCACGACGGACTCGTCCGGTACGGCGGTGCCCGCGTCCGCGGTGCATGCGAGTGTCGTGCTCGCGCCGGCCGCGATGGTGAGCACGGCGCCGGCCCGCAGCACGCCGCGGCGGCTCAGCGACCGGGCAAGCACGTCGCCGAAATACTCGTTCTCCGACGCGTTGGGCTCGTCGTGCGCGCACGCGTTGCCGCACCGGTACAGGCAGGTCAGGCCCTGCCGTCGCCTGTGCCGCTCGGTCGCCAAGGGCAGCGCGACGGGGCCGGACCGGCCGCCGGCGTCATCCGGGCAGGGGTGAGCCACAGTCATCCTCCTGGGAATCGACCAAACCCGACGAACGTAGGTGATCCACCCCAGGCGCGGGAAGCGCCAAAATGGCCAGGAGGTGAACGCGGTCAGCCGGCGTCGCCCGGGGTGGCCTCGTGCCCGGGACGGCCTGCGGTGCGCCGCCGCTCCTTCATCTCCGCCTCGTACACATGCCTGCGGCCCTGCATCGTCTCGTCGCGGACGCGCTTCTCGATCGCCTTGAACGTGGCGTAGTAGCCGTCGTCGAACTCCTCGACGATCTGGAACGTCCACCGGCCCGGCAGCACGTTGGCCCCGAGCAGGTCGTCCTGCACCAGGTTGGCCAGGTGGTCGTGCCCCGCCGCCTGCAGTCCCTCGACGACCTCGTCGAGCAGCAGGTCGGCATGGCCGATGAGCTGGTGGAACGCGTAGAGGTGCCCGCGGACCCGCTCGATGTACTCCACGGCCTCGCCGAGCCTGCCGACCGCCGCGACCAGCTCGTCGCTCGCGTCGTCTGGACGTGAGTGCCCGGCGTCGACCGACCGTGGCTCGTGCTGCACGCCGCGCGATACCCGGTGCGCACAGCGACCAAACGCCGATCGCCGTGAGCGAAAACCACCGCCGGCAGCGAACACGGGCGCCCGCCGCGGTGAACCGGACCTAGCGTGGGCCCACACCAGCACCGGGAGAGGAACCATCGTGTCGATCCTGCCCCTGCAGCAACCGCGCCCGACGCCCGAACCACAGCCGGCACCCGAACGCCCGCGCCGGCCAGCGCCACCACCGCCGCAGCCGCTTCCACCCGCGCTCCGTGGCCCGGTGCTGCGCGGGGCTCCCGCCATGCCCGGCGGTGTCGATCCGGTACTCGACCGGCTGCTCGAGGAGCGGATCGTCTTCCTCGGCCGCGAGGTCGACGACGAGATCGCCAACCGGACCAGCGCACAGCTGCTGCTGCTGGCCGCCCAGGACCCGAACCGCGACATCACGATGTACATCAACTCCCCGGGCGGTTCCGTCACCGCCGGAATGGCGATCTACGACACCATGCAGCTGATCACCCCGGACGTCACGACGTGGGCCGTCGGGTTCGCTGCCTCGATGGGGCAGTTCCTGCTCTCGGCCGGGGCGCCGGGGAAGCGGTACGCACTGCCACATGCGCGGATCCTCATGCATCAGCCCTCGGCCGGGGTGGGCGGCAACGCCACCGACATCGCGATCCGGGCCGGCGTGTTCGGGGAGATGAAACGCGAGATCGCCGAGCTCACCGCCCACCACACCGGGCGGCCCGTCGAGACCATCACCGCCGACTCCGACCGCGACCGCTGGTTCACCGCGCAGGAGGCACGCGACTACGGCTTGGTTGACCAGGTCGCCGCGCCCTGATCCTGGGTTCGTCTCCAGGGCCTCCGGGTACCAAGCGCGGTGCCCCCGAACCGGTCCCGGCTACCGCTGCCACTGCCGATCGCCGTGCTCGTCGCGCTGCCAGGCACGTACCTCGGCGTGGCCACCTACGTCGGTCTCCCGCATCCGGAGCTGCCACCCCCGCTCGCCGCGCTGGTGTACGGCGTCGCGATCGTCGGGGCTGCCTTCGTGCTGGCGTGGGCCGCCGAGGCCGCGCAGGTCGACATCAGCGCCGGGTTCGCGCTCGCCGTGCTCGCGCTGCTGGCGGTGCTGCCCGAATACGCCGTCGACTTCGTGTTCAGCTTCCATGCCGGGCAGATCTACGCCGAGAACGGGGCGTGCGTGCCCGGACCGGGAGGGGCCAACCCGTGTTCGCTCGCGCTGGCCAACATGACCGGCGCCAACCGCGTGCTGGTCGGCATCGGGTGGCCGCTGGTCGTTCTCGTGGCAACGCTGGCCGTGCTGCGGGCCCGGCGCACGGGCGGGAACAGCTCGGCCTCGACGGACGCCGGTCGCGTCACGATGCAGCGTTCGATGTCCGCGGAGATCGTGTTCCTCGGCATCGCCACGCTGTACTCCCTGCATCTGCCGCTGCGCACGTCGCTCACGCTGCTCGACGCGACCGTGCTCGTGGCGATCTTCGTGATCTACGCGGTACGGCTGGCCGGAGCACCCGCCAGCGTGCCGGACCTCATCGGCACCTCCGCCTGGGTCGGTGCCCTCGACCGCGGGCCCAGGCGCGGCACGTACATCGGGATGTTCACCGTGGCGGCGCTGGTCATCCTGGCCTGCGCCGAGCACTTCGCCGAGGGACTGGTGCAGACCGGCAGCGAGCTGGGCATCGACCAGTTCCTGCTGGTGCAGTGGGTCGCCCCACTGGCCAGTGAGGCACCGGAGCTGATCGTCGCGTGCCTGTATGCGGCCCGGCTCAAGGCGAGCGACTCGCTGGGAACGCTGCTGTCCAGCAAGGTCAACCAGTGGACACTGCTCGTGGGCACGATCCCGATCGTTTTCGCGCTGGCGGCCCGTACGACCAGCGGCCTCCCGCTCGAAGACCACCAGCGCTTCGAGCTGCTGCTGACAGCGGCCCAGTCGCTGTTCGCGGTGAGCCTCTTGATCACGCTAGCCCTCACCACCTGGGGCGCCATCGCACTGTTCGTGCTGTTCACCGTGCAGTTCATCGCCAGCATCACGCTGCCGACCGAGGTCGACAGGATGATCATCTTCGTCCTGTCGGGGGTCTACCTGCTGCTCGCACTGGTACAGCTCGTCCGCCACGGCCGGGAGCTGGTGCGCACCGGGCGGGACGGGCTGGTCACGCCGTACGAGGAGCTGGAGGAAGCCGACCGGGTGGCTGCGGCACAATAACGGCAATGGGGCACTAGCGTGTTCCCGTCCTGAGCTTCTGCACCGTTGGAGAGTTCATGCGAGTCGGCGTACTCACCGGTGGCGGCGACTGCCCCGGCCTCAACGCGGTCATCCGGGCCATCGTCCGCAAGGGCGTCCCGGTGTACGGCTACACATTCCTCGGTTTCCGGGACGGCTGGCGCGGCCCGCTCGAGGCACTGACCAAGCCCCTGGACATCCCGGCGGTGCGCGGCCTGCTCCCGCGCGGCGGCACGATCCTCGGGTCCTCGCGCACCAACCCGTTCGCCATCGAGGGAGGCGTCGAGAAGATCCGGCGCAACCTGCAGAACCTCGGCGTCGAGGCGCTGATCGCGATCGGAGGTGAGGACACGCTCGGCGTGGCCACGAAGCTGCACGAGATGGGCGTGAACGTCGTCGGCGTGCCCAAGACGATCGACAACGACCTGTCCGGCACCGACTACACGTTCGGCTTCGACACCGCGGTGAACATCGCCACGGAGGCGATCGACCGGCTGCACACCACGGCCGAGTCGCACCACCGCGCGCTGATCGTCGAGGTGATGGGGCGGCACGCCGGCTGGATCGCACTGCACTCCGGGATGGCGGGCGGCGCCAACGCGATCCTCATCCCCGAGGTGCGGTTCGACATCGACCAGGTCTGCAAGTGGGTCGAGTCGCGGTTCACGCTCGACTACGCACCGATCATCGTCGTCTCCGAGGGTGCGAAGCCGAAGGACGGCGACGAGGTGCTGCGCACGGGCGAGAAGGACGCCTTCGGTCACGTCCGGCTCGGCGGCATCGGCGACTTCCTGGCCCGGGAGATCGAGGCGCGCACCGGCAAGGAGGCCCGCACCACCGTGCTCGGTCACGTCCAGCGTGGCGGCACCCCGACCGCACGCGACCGCTGGCTCGCCACCCGGTTCGGGCTGCACGCGATCGACGCCGTGCACGGAGGCAACTGGGGCATGATGACGGCCCTGCGCGGCACCGACATCGAGCTGGTACCCCTCTCGGAGGCGACCAAGGAGCTGAAGTTGGTGGACCCGGCGCTGTACGCGGAGGCCCAGGTCTTCTTCGGCTGAGGCCCGCCCGCCCGGAGATCGGCCCGCGCGGACTTCATCACGACGCAACACAGCCGCAATCAAGGTGA
>JAODNO010000632.1 GCA_025465235.1 Pseudonocardia sp. | reverse complement strand
TCCGCACCCGCGACCGCAAGGCGATGAGCACGCTGCTCGGCTGCGCCCGTGCCCTGCAGAGCAGTGGATCCGGCGCGCGAGCCGGCGCGGAGCCGGACGCCGGCGGCCAGCCGGATACCGATACCGGTCCCACCGGCATTCCCGTCACGGTGCCGGTCGCGCGCAGCGCAGGTGGTTCGCATCCTGGGGCAGGGGAGCCCGACTCACCACCCGCGGTGGGCGCTGACGACGGGCCGTTGAGCGGGCGCGAACGCGAGGTGGCGGCGCTCGTGCTGGAGGGGCTGACCTACAAGGAGATCGGCGAGCAGTTGTTCATCTCGGCCAAGACCGTGGAGCACCATGTGGCCCGGATGCGCCAGCGGCTCGGTTCAAGCAGCCGCGGGGAGCTCTTCGCGCACCTGCGCCAGATCGTCGGCAACGGGCCCGACGCCTGACCGCGATCCCCCGGTGTGGCGCTCAGCCGCGCAGGCCCGCGAGCACGCCCTCGCAGCTACGGACCACCAGCCTGGCCACGTCCGACACGGCGCGGCCCGACATCGGGCTCTCGGCCCGCCGCTGCCAGCGGGCCACCGCGTCCAGCGCCACGGCCCGCAGCTCGTCGGGGCCGGCGTCGGGCTCGAGCCCGAGGCGGGCCGTGGCGGAGCCACCGTCCCCGCCGAGCAGCCGCTCGGCCTCCTGCAGCGCCTCGGTGGGCAGCCGGACCGCGCCGGAACGCAGGGTCGACAGCAGTCGCAGCTCGGCGAACTCGTGGGCGCCCGCCAGGATCCGCTCCACCTCGGCCACCAGCGGTGCCGCGGCCGGGCGCGGCTCGCGGGTCAGCACGAGATCGACGGCCAGCAGCGCCGAGCGCGCCTTGAGCAGGTCGCGACGCTCGCTGAACTGGGTGCCGAGCACCGTGCGCAGCTCGTCGAGCCCGCTGCGCTTGACAAGCTCGGACGCGATCGCGCTCGGGTCGGTCATCCCCTGGCGGATCAGGGTGGTGGACAGCCGCACACCGAACAGGCCGAAGCGCTCCATCAAGCGGGCGCGCGTCTCGGAGTCGGGCCCTGACGAGTCGGGCAGATCGGTGCGGGAGAACCGGTCGACCGACAGCAGCATCGCGTCGAGGTCGGCTCGCGGCAGCTCGGCGAGCGCGGTGAGCGCGGCGAACTCATGCTGGCGCATGGTGCGACCGGTCTGGGCGAGCAGTCCCGCCACGGCGACGACCGTCTGGCAGAGCCCGCGGATCTTGTCGTCGGACCGGTAGCGGCGCGCGATCCGGCGTGCGGAGCTCAGCGCGTCGAGCCTGCCCACGCCGATCTCGTCGGCCCGGGACAGGACGCCGATCGTGTTGATCGGCGTCGCCCGAGCCACGCCCTGGTCGAAGAACGACTCCAGGAACCGCACGTCCGTGGCGTGCAGATGGCGCATCAGGTAGATCACCGCGTCGGCCTGGCTCGGCGAATCCTCCGGCGTGAGGAAGGCGCCTGCCCTGGCCGAGGTGTCCTTCGACAGCGACGCGATCCCCGGCGTGTCGATGAGGGTCTGGGTGCGCAGGCTCTGTGACGGCCACTGCACCTCGAGCTTCTCCACCTGCTCGACGGGAGTGCCTTGCAGGTTGAACGAGAGGGCACCGCTCGTGCGGCTGATCGTCAGCTGTCGCGGCGGCGCGGTGCGCGGGAACATCGTGACCTTGGGGACCTGGGCGTCCTGGTACCACGTGACGATGCGGGTGCACTCGCCCGCGTCGGTGGGTGCGATCTCCTCGCCGACCAGGGCGTTGAGCAGCGTCGACTTGCCTGCCTTGACCTTGCCGGCGATCGCGACGCGCAACGGTTCGTCGAACCGGTCCAGGTTGTGCTGCAACCAGCCGACGGCTTGCGGGCTGTCGCGGTAGACGTCGATCGTCCGCCGCAGCAGCACGCGGACCACCGAGCCGAGCTGGGGACCCGACGTGCTCACAGCGACTTCCTCGGTGACGCCAGGGACGACACCGCGGCAGGCTGCCCGGCGGCACCGTTGTTCACGAGAGCGCGCGCCCGGGTGACGAGGCCCTCGATGCGGCTGAGCTCGGCCTTGAGGTCGCGGATCCGCTGCTCGCGCTCGGACGAGGTGGTCTTCACCGCGTTCTGCGCGGCCAGCACCGACGCCGCCAACGAGGTGCTCACCTCCTCGGCGAGGGCACTGAAGTGGTCGCGCAGCTGGCGCTGGGTGCGCCGCAGCATGTCGCGGGAGTCCTTGCCGACCTGGAAGGTCACCTCGTCGACGTGTTTGCGCACCGCGGCCTTGGCATCCGCGCGGCGCTTCGCGAGCATCCGCTTGCGCTCGTCGCGCACAGTCTTGGTGCCGAAGAGCACGCCGGCGCCGAGCGACACCGGGTTGAGCATCGCCAAGCCCGCGAGAGTCGTGGCCATGCCGATCATCAGCATCCCACCGTAGCCGCCGCGCATGCCTGTCAGTAGCTTCTGGCCGACGCCGAACTTGTCGACCTCGGGCTGCGCGAGCGGATCGACCTTCCCGGCCATCCCCACGTCGTCGAACCGCAGCTCGGGCAGAGCGATGTCAGCGCCCGCGGCGAAGTGCTCCGCAACCTGCCCGGCGAGCCAGCGGGCGCGCTCGGCCGCCCACACGAAGTTCGCCGACGCCGCCGAGGACACCTGCTGGTGGAACCACTCCGCGAACTGCTCCCAGACGTCGGCCGGATCGGCGTCGTCGATCAGCTGCTCCGCCTCGCGACCGATCGTCCGCAGCCGGTCGCGCAGGTCGAAGTCAATGTCGGACTGCAGGTCGGCGACACCGTCGTTCAACGTGATCTGCCAGCGCGACGACCGCTGCTTGAGCTCGTCGGCATTGGCCTTCGCCCGGGTCAGCTCCCCGACGAGCCCCTCCATGCGCCCCGGGTCCTCCTGCACCTCGAGCTCCGCCTTCATCCCCGCCGCGAGCTGCTCGGCGACGGACAGCACGTCGTGGCTCGTCGACCGCCGATCCAGGTCGTCGGACTGCGCGACGACCTTGTTCAGCAGGAAGTCCACCAGCTGTCGGAACCCCGACTCGTCCATCAGCGCGGTGTCCTGCGTCTTGGCGGCGTGCAGCCGCAGCATCGAGGACACGGGGAAGATCTCAGCGTGGATCCCGGCGTTGCCGAGGTGGCCACGGTCGAGCTCCATGATGCGGCGCCAGTGCGGGTAGAGATCGGTCTTGGTGAGCACGCAGGCGACGTTCGGGCACAGCTTCATCGCCGCTTCGAGAAACTCCAGCTCCGGGCCCGTGTACTCCTGCGCGGCGTCGGAGACCAGCAGCACTGCGTCTGCGCTCGGCAACGCCGACATCGTCGCGGCGCCGTGCGCCGACCCGAGGCCGCCGACACCGGGTGTGTCGACGAGCACCAGCCCACCGGCGAGCAGCTTGCGCGGCAGCCCGACCTCGGCGTAGCTCAGCATCGCCTTGTTGCCCGGGTTGCCGGCCTCGGAGACGTACTGGGCGAGCTGCGCGGCGGGGACCTCAGTGCGTTGTGGGGGTGCGTCGTCGCCGCCCTCGCGGATGAGCGTGACGGTGGTGGTCTCCGCGTGCTTGACGACGGTGGGCACCGCGGTGGCGATGTCGTCATCGACGGGGCAGACCGGAGCGTTGACCAGCGCGTTGACCAGCTGGCTCTTGCCCTGCTTGAACTCGCCCACGACGAGCACCCGCACGTCGGGGTCGACCAGCCGTTTGCGCGTCTGGAGCAGCCGGCCGCCGAGGTCGGGCCGCTCGTAGGCGGTGGTCGCCTTGAGGGCGAGGTCCACCAGTTCGACGGCTGCGGGTACCGCCACGGCGTCCCTGCCTCCCTCACAGCCTGCTCGTGCAGGCCACCGTCTGCAATGTCAACTGACGACGCCGGCCCCGCCACCTCGGGTCATCCCGTGGAGTGGCGGGGCCGGCGGTTTCATCACCGGGAGGCTACCCCGACATGGGGCGGGCTCCGGAGACCGGTGAGGTGATCAGTGGACGACGTCCACGTTGTGGCTCAGCGTGTCGTTGTGGGTCTGGTCGTGCGAGTCGCTGTGGACGTCGGAGGAGGTGTCGTTGAAGGAGTGATCCGTGGTGTCGTTGTCCTGGTTGAACGAGTCGTGGTAGTCGGTGCTGTTGGTGGTCGTGGTCTCGGTCGTGTTGAAGGAGCCGTCGACGTGGTTGCTGCCGTCGGCGTTGCCGCCGACCGCGAGCGCTCCACCATCGCTCACGTTGACGTGATCGAAGGAGGCGCTGTTGGCGTCGCCGTTGCCGAAGGCCGCAGTGTTGTCGTGGCCGCTGATGACGTCGTTGTTGTCGCCCACCACGTTGCCGTCGCCACGGACGTTGTTGTCGCCGACCTGGTTGTCGTGGCCGGTGACCACCGTGGAGCCCTCGATGTCCCCGCCTGCCGCAACGGCTCCGTCGCCCGAGGCGACGGTGGAGTGGACGTCGATGTCCTGGTCGAAGTTGCCGCCGTGGGTGTCGACCTGTTGGTGGATCGAGTTGTCGACGGTGGTGTGCCGGTCGTCGATGTTGTTGTTCGTGATGTAGGTGTTGAGGTAACGCACCGCGGCCTCGTGGTCACTCCCGCCGGTGTGCCCGTCGTAGGCGGGCGGGGTGGGGACCTGGACGTGGTCGGCGAGGTGGGTGGCACCGGTGTGCTGCGTCCCGTTGGAATCCGCGTCTTGGCTGTCCTGGAGCAGGACGAGCGCGTCGTGGATGTCGGCCGGGGAGACGTTGCTGCCGCAGGAGGAGAGGAAGCCCTGGGGGTTGTTCTGGTAGGCGGCGAGGGCCTGTGGGTCGCGCAGCAGGTTGAGCAGCAGGTCGATCAGCGAG
>JAODNO010000622.1 GCA_025465235.1 Pseudonocardia sp. | reverse complement strand
GTCCGGAAGCCGGCCCTGAGCGGTGGTCCCTCTGCCAAGGAGACCGAAGATGTTTGAGTTCTTCAAGGGCTTCGGTGTCACCTTCTCGACGATGTTCAAGAAGGTCGTCACCGAGGAGTACCCGGAGGACTTCCCGCCGGCCGCCCCGCGTTACCACGGCCGCCACCAGCTCAACCGGCACCCGGACGGGCTGGAGAAGTGCGTGGGCTGCGAGCTGTGTGCCTGGGCCTGCCCGGCCGACGCGATCTACGTCGAGGGCGGGGACAACACCGAGGAGGCGCGGTACTCCCCGGGTGAGCGGTACGGCGCGATCTACCAGATCAACTACCTCCGCTGCATCGGCTGCGGGCTGTGCGTCGAGGCCTGCCCCACCCGCTCGCTGACGATGACCAACTTCTACGAGATGGCCGACGACAGCAGGCAGAACCTGATCTACACGAAGGAGCAGTTGCTCGCGCCGCTGCTGCCCGGCATGGAGCAGCCGCCGCATCCGATGCGACTCGGTGAGAACGAGCAGGACTACTACGTGCAGGGCCCGACCCTGGCTCGGAAGAACCCGGAGACCGACCCGGTGGGGGAGCAGGTCACATGAACGTTATCGCGCAGGCGGCAGCGTCGGATCCCGTCGGCGTCGGTGAGGCCGTCGTCTTCTGGATCCTCGGCCCGATAGCGCTGGCCGGAGCGCTGGGCATGGTGTTCGCCCGCAACGCCGTGCACTCGGCGCTGGCGCTGGTGGGCACCATGTTCTGCCTCGCCGTGTTCTACATCGTCCAGCAGGCGCCGTTCCTCGGCTTCGTGCAGATCATCGTCTACACCGGCGCGATCATGATGCTGTTCCTGTTCGTGCTGATGCTCGTCGGCAGGGACAGCTCCGACTCGGTCGTCGAGGTGCTGCGCGGCCAGCGACTCGCTGCGCTCACGCTGGGCATCGGGCTCGCGGTGCTGCTGGTGGCCGCTCTCGGGCGCTCGCTCACCTCGGTCACGTCGGTGGGCCTGGCGGCGAACGGCGCGGGCTACAGCGGCAACGTCACCGGGCTCGGGGCGCTGATCTTCACGAAGTACCTGTTCGCCTTCGAGCTCACCTCCGCGCTGCTCATCACCGCGGCACTGGGGGCCATGGTGCTGGCGTACGCGCAGAGCAAGGGCCACGCCAAGCGCGGCCAGCGGGCCACCGTCGAGGCGCGGTTGCGAGGCGAGCACGACCGGATCTCCCCGCTGCCAGGGCCCGGTGTCTACGCCACCGCCAACTCGGTGGCCACCCCGGCCGTGCTGCCCGACGGTTCGATCGCGCCGGAGTCGATCTCGGCGATCATCGACGCCACTCCGGTGGTGCCCGTCAGCGAGCCGCACCACGACGCGCACGCGCTCACCGGCCCTCGGTCCCCTGACGACACCACCGAGGAGGCCCGGTGAGTCCCACCTACTACCTGCTGCTCTCGGCGCTGCTGTTCGCCATCGGCGCGGTGGGCGTGCTGGTGCGGCGCAACGCGATCGTCGTGTTCATGTGCATCGAACTGATGCTCAACGCCGTGAACCTGAGCCTGGTGACGTTCGCGCGGATCAACGGCCAACTCGACGGCCAGGTCATGGCGTTCTTCGTGATGGTCGTGGCCGCAGCCGAGGTCGTGGTCGGCCTCGCGATCATCATGTCGATCTTCCGCACCCGCCGGACCGCGTCGGTCGACGACGCGAACCTGCTGAAGTACTGAGACTAGGAGTGCTCCCCGTGCTCACCCCGCCCCAGCTGCCGCGATCAAGGCGCCAACGTCGTTGGCCGAGATCCACTAGCGACGTCTGTGCCTTGATCACCGGCGTGGCCACCGGTCGGAGCCCGCAGTGAACGCGGTGCTGGCCCAGGCCACCGAGCTGCCCCAGGTCGGACCCGCCACCGGTGTGGCCTCGCTGGCCTGGCTGCTGTTCGCGCTGCCGGCGGTCGGGGCACTCGTGTTGTTCGTCGCCGGGCGCCGGGTGAACGCGTGGGGCCACTGGCTCGGCGTGTTCACCGTCGTCGCGTCGTTCGTGGTCGGCCTGCTGATCTTCTTCGAGACCCTCGGGCTGGACGCCGCGCAGCGGACGCGGGAGCTGTCGCTGTACGACTGGGTCGCGGTCGCCGGCCTCAACGTCCACTTCGGCCTGCGGATCGACCCGCTGTCGCTGACGTTCGTGCTGCTCATCACGGGTGTCGGAGCACTGATCCACATCTACTCGGTCGGCTACATGAGCCACGACCCCGGGCGGCGGCGGTTCTTCGCGCAGCTCAACCTGTTCATCGCGGCGATGCTGGTGCTCGTCCTCGGCAACAACTTCGTGATGCTCTACCTCGGCTGGGAGGGCGTAGGCCTCGCGTCCTACCTGCTGATCGGCTATTACCAGGACCGCCCGTCTGCGGCCACCGCCGCCAAGAAGGCGTTCCTGATGAACCGCGTCGGTGACGTCGGGCTGGCGATCGCGATCTTCCTACTGTGGTCGCAGCTGGGCACGCTCCAGTTCAGCGCCGTGTTCGCGCGGATCGGCCAGGTCTCGACGCCGGTGCTCGTCGCCATCACGCTGTTGCTGCTGCTCGGCGCCTGCGGTAAGTCCGGCCAGTTCCCGCTGCAGTCCTGGCTGCCGGACGCGATGGAGGGTCCGACTCCGGTGTCGGCGCTGATCCACGCGGCGACGATGGTCACCGCGGGTGTCTTCCTGATCGCGCGGACGAGTCCCATCTACAACCTCACGGGGACGGGCAGGTTGGCCGTCATGCTCGTCGGGGTGATCACTCTCTTGATCGGGGCGATCATCGGGTGCGCCTACGACGACATCAAGAAGGTGCTCGCGTACTCCACGGTCAGCCAGATCGGCTACATGATCCTCGCGGTGGGGCTGGGACCGGTCGGCTACGCGCTGGGCATCGCCCATCTGCTCGCCCACGGCTTCTTCAAGGCGGGCCTGTTCCTCGGCGCCGGATCGGTCATGCACGCGATGCATGACGAGGTCGACATGCGCCGGTTCGGCGGCCTGGCCCGGTACCTGCCGATCACGTTCGTGACGTTCGGCCTCGCGTACCTCGCGCTGATCGGCTTCCCTGGCCTGTCCGGGTACTTCACCAAGGACGCGATCATCGAGGCCGCCTTCACGGCTCCCGGCTGGCAGGGCTGGGTCTTCGGGCTCGCGGCGGCCATCGCAGCCGGGCTCACCGCCTTCTACATGACCCGTCTGATGCTCATGACCTTCTTCGGCGAGAAGCGCTGGAAGGAGCTCCGCACGGCCGACGGCGAGGAGTACCACCCGCACGAGGCGCCGCCCTCGATGACCGGACCGATGATCGTGCTCGCGATCGGTTCCGTCTTCGCCGGCTTCCTGCTCACCTACAACCACGTGCTGGCCACCTGGCTGGCCCCGTCGGTTGGCGAGCTGGTGGAGCCGCAGACGGCTGCGCTCCCGCACACGGCGGTGTCGATCCTCGTCCTCGTGCTCGCGGCGCTGGGCGTCCTCACCGCCTACCTGGTCGTCGGCAGGCGCCCCACGCCCGTCGAGCGGCCCGAGCCCGTCTCGCTCCCCGTGCGTGCCGCACGGCGCGACCTCTACGCCAACGCGATCAACGAGACGCTCATCGCGCGGCCGGGCACCTGGCTCGCCCGCGCGCTGGTCTACGTCGACAACCGCGGCGTCGACGGCCTGGTCAACGGCACTGCGGCGCTGCTCGGGGGGAGCTCCGGTCGTCTGCGCCGGCTGCAGACCGGGTTCGTGCGTTCCTACGCGCTCTCGATGCTCGCCGGCTCGGTGCTCGTCGTGGCTGCGCTCCTGGCGGTGCGGTTCGCATGAACGTCGGTCCCGTCATCTCTGGGGGAAGCGTGTTACTCCTCGTCCTGCTGCTCCTCCCGCTCGTCGGCGCGCTCGTCGTGGCGCCGATGAAGGACAACGCGCGGCTGGCCAAGCTCGTCGCGCTCGGGTTCGCGCTGGTCTCGTTGGTGCTCACCGCCGTAGCCTGGTTCTCCTACTCGATCGCCGACGCCGAGGGTGGCACGCGGTTCCAGCTCGAGCTCTCCATCCCGTGGATCCCGGCGTTCGGCACCCGGTTCGCGCTCGGCATCGACGGCATCGCGCTGGTGATGCTCGCGCTGATCGCCGTGCTGCTGCCGATCGTGATGGCGTTCTCCTGGGACGAGAAGCTCCCGGAGGGGCGCACGAAGTCCGGGTACTTCGCGCTGCTGCTGGCCACCCAGGGTCTGCTGGTCGGCGTCTTCGCCGCCACCGACGTGTTCCTGTTCTACGTGTTCTTCGAGGCCATGCTGATCCCGATGTACTTCCTCATCGGGCGCTTCGGCGGCCCGCGCAGGCAGTACGCGGCGGTCAAGTTCTTCCTGTACTCGCTGCTCGGCGGGCTGATCATGCTCGCCTCGGTGATCGGCCTGTTCGTCGCGAGCGGCCAGCAGCTCGGCCAGGGCACCTTCACCTGGACCGACCTGCAGCGCATGGCGGCCACGCTGCCGGAGTCCACGCAGATCTGGCTGTTCCTGGGCTTCTTCGTCGCGTTCGCGATCAAGGCCCCGTTGGTGCCGTTCCACACGTGGCTGCCCGACGCCGGTGCCGAGGCGCCGATCGGTGCGGGTGTGCTGCTCGTCGGCGTGCTGGACAAGGTCGGCACGTTCGGCTTCCTGCGCTACTGCCTCCCGCTGTTCCCGCTGGCGTCCCAGCGGCTCGCGCCGCTGGTGCTCACCCTCGCCGTGATCGGGATCTTGTACGCCGCCCTGCTCGCCGTGGGCCAAACGGACATGAAGAGGTTCGTGGCCTACACCTCGATCGCCCACTTCGGGTTCATCGCGCTCGGGATCTTCGCCTTCTCCACGCAGTCCCTGGCGGGCGCCGCGCTCTACATGGTCAACCACGGCATCTCCACGGGGATGCTGT
>JAODNO010000613.1 GCA_025465235.1 Pseudonocardia sp. | reverse complement strand
CGACTTGCCGTGCCGGGGGAGGTCATAGGCGATCACCCGGTAGTTCGCGGTGATGTCGTCATCCTCGAGCAGCCCACGCCACTGGTGGTTGTGGCAGCCCGCGGTGTGCTGGCACACCAGCGGTGTGCCGGTGCCGTTCTCCAGGTAGAAGACCTTGTACTGCAGCCCGTCGACCTCGACGTCGACGTAGTGCCCCGTGACCGGGGAGATCCTTGCCATGATCGCCTTCCTCTCGGTTCGGGACGTCAGACGGGAACGCCGACGCTGCGCAGGAGCTCGATCTGGCGGGTCAGGCAGCGGAGGTTCTGCATCAGTACGAGGACGTCGCCGTCGAGCCTCATGTCGCGCTGGAAGGTGGCCGCCCAGATGCCGTGGTACATCGGTGCGGGCACCGCGACGCCGAAATTGCGCCAGGTGTCCGCGCTTGCCCTGATGGCGAACTGGTAGGGCACGTCGAGCGGGCCGGGGTCGACCGCGACGGTGGCGACCTCCCCCGAGGCGACGCGTACCACGAATGTGTGGTCGGTCATGTCGAGCAGGTACGAGCAGGTGAAGTACTTGCCGTGCGCCTGGATCTCGGGATCCCGGTCGTTTGCCTCGGCGAAGGCACGGGCCCAGTCGGCGGGCGCGGGGGCACGGGTGGCGGTGGTCATGGTCGAGCTCCTCTCTGAGCTCGGATACCCATCTGAACCCCCGCCCCAACGAGCGGGTCCACTACCTCGGAGAAATTGGTCGCCCCGGCTCCTGCTCGACGATTCCGAACGGGCGACCGAGCTCACCCGCGCGGTGGCCGAGACGGGGCGCGCGCTGGCGGGCGCCGAGCCCTCGTAGGTGGACTGCACCGGGAGATCTGGTCCGTCGACGAACGGAAGAGCGTTGTGCAGTGCTCGCCGGTCAGTCGTCTTCGGAACCGTCTTCGCGCAGCTCTTTGAGCTGAGCTGTGACCATCGGAAACGGTAGCGGCCTCCGGGCGTGGTTGCGGCGGGCGTGATCATCCCGCGCGCCACGTCGCCGGAGGTGATCAGCTCGTCGGAGTGGACGCGGTCCTGAAAGCAGGCGTGGCCCGTGGGGATCAACAGCGACGTCCGTGCCTTGATCGCCGCGCAGGAGCCCGGCAGCAGTGCCCCGCCGGGGGTGGCTGTACCCGGTTCCGCCACCCCGGCTGGGGCGCTGAACGCGACGTCGGCGGGCGCCGGTTCCGCGTCGCCGTCAGACTGGGTGTGTGCCGGAGTTGCCGGAGGTCGAGCGCGCGCGCCGAGCCCTCGAAGGTGCGCTGGACCGGGAGATCCGGTCGGTCGACGACAACGACGAGTGGGTGTGCCGCCCGCACCGACCCGGCGACATCGCGCGCGCCCTCGTCGGGGGCCGACTCGTGGCGGCCCACCGGCGCGGCAAGACGATGTGGTGCGACACGGTGCGCCGCGACGGCCGGACGGGTCCGCGGCTCGGCGTTCATCTCGGGATGGGCGGGCGGATCATCGTGACGGATACGGATGGTGAGCGGGCGGGCGGCGAGATCGAGCGGCCCGACCGCACCCCGCCCAAGCCGGAGTGGGACCGGTTCACGATGGTCTTCGCCGACGGGGGGCAGCTGCGCCTGTTCGACAAGCGCCGGCTCGGGCGGGTCCGCCTCGAACCGGACCTGGACGCTCTGGGCCCGGACGCGGAGATGATCAGCCGGGAGGATTTCCGCAGGCGCGTCGGTCGCGGGGAGGCGCCGGTCAAGGCGCGGCTGCTCGACCAGTCGGTGCTCGCCGGGGTGGGCAACCTGCTCGCCGACGAGACACTGTGGCAGGCCTCGCTCTCGCCGTCGGCGCCCGCTGGCTCGCTGGCCGGCACCACGCTGGACCGGCTGCACGACGCGCTGGAGCGTGCGATCAAGGCGGCGATCGCCAACGGCGGGGTGCACACGGGCGAGGTGATCCCCTTCCGGCACGCCGACGCGCTCTGCCCCCGCTGCGGGGCGCCGATGGCACACGGCACCGTGGGCGGGCGCTCGACATGGTGGTGCTCGGCCGAGCAGGGATGACCGGGGGACCTCCGGCCCGGGTTCGGCATGGGAGCGAACGGCGATCGCGCGTGCGGTATCCGCGAGATCGCGTCGTTCCACTCCTGACCTACGTCGTGTCGAGACCCATCATGAAACGGCTGGACCACCGCGCCCGCGGCCTCGGTCAGGCGCAGCATCGTCTACCGGATCCGTACCGGCTCGCGGTGTGGCCGGCTCGTGGCGGGCGCGCCACCAGCTCCACAACGTGACGCACAGCGCAAGCCAGGCCGCGCCGACGAGCCAGCCGGCGATCACGTCGCTGAACCAGTGCACGCCGAGGTAGATCCGGCTCGCCCCGATGGCACCCACGCACACGGTGGCAACCGCTACCAGCGCCGCCCGCGCCGCGGTGCCCCGGCCGCTCCAGGCGAGCACGACGAGCGTGCCGATCACCACGATCGACATCGTCGCGTGCCCCGACGGGAGTGACTCGTTCGCGGCGCTGACCAGCTGGTCCTCGGCGGGCGGCCGCGGCCGGTCGAACAGCACCTTGAGCACGCGGAACAAGCCGGCGGCTCCGGCCATCGCGCCGATCGCGAGCAGTGCGTCGGCGCGCCGCCCGACATACCAGCACCAGGCGGCCACAGCCGTGGC
Source organism: Pseudonocardia sp. (assembly GCA_025465235.1). Lineage (GTDB taxonomy): Bacteria > Actinomycetota > Actinomycetes > Mycobacteriales > Pseudonocardiaceae > Pseudonocardia. The sequence continues at coordinate 983 of JAODNO010000613.1, read as the reverse complement.
GAGCACGGCCATCGACACCGTGCTCCCGATATCCGTGACGAGCACGGCGAGCGTGGTGAGCGCAGTGGAGCGGACCTCGAGCGACTCGCCGAGCAGCGCCGCGTCCGCCAGCGCCGGGCCGACGCCGGTGAACGCGGTGTACAGCCCGACCGCAGCGGCGAGCGCCAGCAGCACAGCGACCAGCGCGCCGAGTCCTGGTCGCGGGGGCGGGTGGTGCAGGTGCTGCCGAAGGCCGGCGGGTGCCGGCCCGTCGTGTGCAGGGCCGGTCGACGTCCTGCCCGCCGACGCGCTGTCGTCGGCTCGCTCCGGGTCACGGGACGCGGCGCCGGCAGGCGCGCTGTCGACCAGGCCCTCGTCGCGGCCCTCGTCCCGCACGTCCGTCATCGCTCTATCCTGCCCCGTCCCGGCGCAACCCGCCCCGGGGCAGCACCTGCTCGGGTCCACCGAGCCCGCGAGTCGCCCTTTTCGCGCCCGCGAGTCGCCCAAATCCCGCCCGCGAGTCGCCCTTTTCGCGCCCGCGAGTTGCCCCGGACCTCAGGCCGGGCGGCCGCGCCATTCCCGGTAGCGACGCACCAGCGCCGCGGTGGAACTGTCGAGCCCGCTGGTGTCCGGCTCCGCCCCGGTGAGCACCGGGCCGAGCTGCTTCGCCAGCACCTTGCCGAGCTCGACACCCCACTGGTCGAACGAGTCGATACCCCAGATCGTGCCCTCGACGAACGTCATGTGCTCGTAGAACGCGATGAGCTGGCCGAGCACCGACGGCGTCAGCTTCCGGGCCAGGATCGTGGACGACGGCCGGTTCCCCGGCATCACCTTGTGCGGCACGATGTCGGCCGGGGTGCCCTCGGCCGCGATCTCCTCGGCCGTCTTGCCGAACGCCAGAGCCGACGTCTGCGCAAACAGGTTGGACATGAACAGGTCGTGCATGTCCGTTCGGTCGTCGACCGGCACCACGTGGATCGGCTCGGCGAACCCGATGAAGT
>JAODNO010000611.1 GCA_025465235.1 Pseudonocardia sp. | reverse complement strand
CCGCCGGACAACCGGCCGTGCGTGCGGGGGTCCGGCGAGGAGTGGACGTACGGGGAGCTGCGCCGGCGGGCCCACCAGATCGCGGCTGTGCTCATCGACGATCTCGGCCTCGTGCCCGGCAACAGGGTGTTGCTGACGAGGAGGAGCGCCGGCCGGTGGTGCTCTCCACCCAGCGGGCGGCGCAGGCCAGCCGCGAGTGGTTCGAGGACATCGGTCACTACGTGCACCAGCACCCGGCGCAGTTCGCGTTCAACATCGTCACCCGCAGCCGCCGGGTCACCCACGACAACCTGCGGGTGCGCGACCCGGAGTTCGTGGCTGCCACCGAGCGCTGGTTCGCCGGCGACGAGCAAGCTGCACCACCGATGTTCCAGCCGTTCCGGCTCGGGAGCCTGCAGCTGCGCAACCGCGTCATCGTCTCCGCGATGGACATGTACCGGGCCGCCGACGGGCTGCCCGGCGACTTCCACCTCGTGCACCTGGGCAGCAAGGCGCTGGGCGGCGCCGGCCTGGTGATGACCGAGATGGTCTGCGTCTCCCCCGAAGGCCGCATCACGCCGGGATGCACCGGGATCTACACGCCGGAACAGGAGGCCGCCTGGGCCCGGGTGGTCGACTTCGTGCACGCCGAGAGCGACGCGAAGATCGGCATGCAGCTCGGCCACTCCGGACGCAAGGGCTCCACGAAGCTCATGTGGGAGGGCATCGACGAGCCGCTGCCCGAGGGCGGCTGGGACGTCGTCGGGCCCTCCCCGATCCCGTGCTCCCCCGCCAACGCGGTGCCACGCGAGCTCGGCACGGCCGAGCTGGCAGACATCCGGGAGGAGTTCGTGGGCGCCGCCCGCGCCGCAGCCCGCGCCGGGTTCGACGTGCTCGAGCTGCACTGCGCGCACGGCTACCTGCTGTCGTCGTTCGTGTCACCGCTGGCCAACACCCGCAGCGACCGCTACGGCGGCGACCTCGACGCCCGCCTCCGCTTCCCGCTCGAGGTGTTCGACGCCGTCCGCACCGCATGGCCTGCTGAGCGTCCGATGACGGTGCGCATCTCGGCGACCGACTGGCACGAGGGCGGCATCGACGTCGAGGACGCCGTGACCATCGCCCGGGCGTTCGCCGAGCACGGCGCGGCCGGTATCGACGTGTCGACGGGGCAGGTCGTGGCCGCCGAGCGTCCCGCATACGGGCGCAGCTACCAGACGCCCTTCGCCGACCGGATCCGCAACGAGGTCGGGCGTGAGGTCGGCGTCGCTGTGATCGCGGTCGGTGCGATCTCCTCGTGGGACGACGTCAACTCGATCCTGCTGGCCGGGCGCGCCGACCTGTGCGCGCTCGGCAGGCCCCACCTCTATGATCCACACTGGACGTTGCACGCTGCGGCCGAGCAGGGCTACCCAGGCCCCGCCGCACCGTGGCCGAAGCCGTTCGCCGCCGGCAGACGCAGACCCCAGACCGGCCGCACCGACGGCCCACGCCCGCGGCTCGACCTCGTTCGCAAGGGGACGTCGGGCACCCGGCACCTGCGCCGGCGCCCGGGTGGCGGGGTGTAGGCAGGTCCCCCGACTACGACGACAGCCGCTCCCGCCGGGCGGCCGCGGCCAGATCGGCGTCATGCCGCCGCCGGGCCATCTCCGCGATCCCCCGGATCGAACAGGGCCATGGCGTGGACGGCAGCCCTGTGCCGCCCTTCGTGCAGGTGCGACAACGCCCCGCCCGGTCCGGAACGTGCTCCGCCAGCAGGCGCTGCCAGACATCCACCATCGACGCCAGCTCGGCCGCGACCCGGTGGTGCTCCGCGCCCGGCGCGGACGCACCGTCGTCGGCCACGGGCGGCGCGGGGATCCGCTCGGCTGGTGTCGCCGGCACGGCCTCGAGGGCCGCACGTCCGTGGCGACCCTCGACCCGGGCGTTCCGCCCCGCACCCCAGGAGTAACTCATCGCTCTCCCCGCTCGTCGCACCCGGCGACATCACCCGGCCGGGCGGCGCCTCCTTCCACGATCGTGTCTTTTCGGCCTTGCATCCGCAAGTGCCGCTGCACAACCATCTGCACGTGCATGTGGGAACCGAGAGCGTCCGATGGCGCAAGAGCACCGAGAGCAATCCGAGCGGCAACTGCGTTGAGCTGGCCGAACTCACCGACGGGATGATCGGGCTACGCAACTCGCGCCACCCGACCGGCCCCGTGCTCGTCTACACCCGCGCGGAGATCGCGGCGTTCTTCGTGGGAGTACGACACGGAGAGTTCGACGATCTCGCAGGTTGAGCATCCCTTGGGACGGTTGCGTGGGCAAGGGAATCTCGGCAGAGTGAATCTCCTCACCACCCTGCGCAATCGCGAGCGGCAGTACTCCTGGGGGGAGCGCGGTGCGGCGATGAACGGTGCGGCGATGACCAGCGGGACGACGACCAGCGGGACGACGATCATGGAGCAGCCATGAACGCTGTTCCCGACGACGTCGAGCCCGATGGCACGGTGCCCCGCAGCGGCCCCGAGGACGGGCATCTCGGCAGCATCATCCGGGGTGCGGCCAGCGGTCCGACGGTCCTGCGGATGGGCCTCGGTGGCGAGCTGCGCCGGCGGCGGGAGGCGGCAGGCGTCACCCGCGAGAGCGCGGGCGAGGCGATCCGTGCGTCTCCCGCGAAGATCAGCAGGCTGGAACTCGGTCGCGTCGGCTTCAAGGAGCGCGACGTGGCCGACCTGCTCACCCTCTACGGCGTCCGCGAGCAGGACGAGCGCGCCGAGTTCCTCGCGCTGGCCCGTCGGGCCAACGCGCCGGGGTGGTGGCACCGGTACGCCGACCTGCTGCCCAGCTGGTTCGAGACCTACATCGGCCTGGAGCAGGCGGCGTCGCTGATCCGGACCTACGAGCTGCAGTTCGTGCCGGGGCTGCTGCAGACGAACGAGTACGCACGTGCCGTCACCCGTCTCGGCCACACTGACCCCACCGAGGTCGAGCGGCGCGTCGAACTGCGGATGCGGCGGCAGGAGGTACTCACCGCGGCCAACGCACCCACGCTCTGGGCGGTGATCGACGAGGCTGCGCTGCGGCGCACCCTGAGCGGGCCCGAACTCTCCCGCGCGCAGCTCACCCACCTGATCGAGATGAACGAGCTGCCGAACATCTCCCTGCAGATCGCGCCACTGCGCTCCGGGGGGCACGCCGCCGCAGGCGGGCCGTTCGCCATCCTGCGGTTCGCGGAGCCAGACCTGCCCGACATCGTCTACCTCGAGCAGCTCACCAGTGCGCTGTACCTCGACAAGCGCACCGACGTCGATCACTACGCCGCGGTCATGGACCGGCTCGGCGCGCAGGTCGACCCGCCGGACCGCACCGCCGACATCATCGCCCGGATCCGCGCCGAGCTCTGAGGGCCGCACCCGCGCCGTAGGCTCGGGCGGTGCGGCGCAAGCTCCGGTCCCCCCTCCCGCAGCGGCACGGGCTCGACGCCGTGCGTCTGCGCACGCCGGCCGGGACATCGTGGACGACGATGCGCGACCACCTCGTGGAGCGGCTTCCGCGCGTCGACCCGGCCCGCATCGACGCCATGCTGCGCGAGCAGCGGATCGTCGACCGGGACGGACCGATCGCACCCGACGCGCCGTACGTGCCGGAGTCGTTCCTCTGGTTCCACCGGGACCTGCCCACGGAGGTGCCGGTGCCGTTCGAGATCGGGATCGTGCACCGCGATGACGAACTCGTCGTGGTGGACAAGCCGCACTTCCTGGCCACGATCCCGCGGGGGCAGCACATTGTGCAGACCGCGCTCGTGCGGCTGCGTCGCGAGCTCGGCCTGCCCACGCTCAGCCCGGCGCACCGGCTGGACCGCGTCACGGCCGGTCTGCTGATGTTCGTGGTGCGTCCCGAGCGGCGCGGCGCGTACCAGACGCTGTTCCGCGACCGGCTCGTGCGCAAGACGTACGAGGCGGTCGCACAGTACGACCCGCAGCTGGCGCTCCCCCGCACGGTGCGCAGCCGGATCGTCAAGGAGCGCGGGGTGATCTGCGCCCGCGAGGAACCCGGCCCGGTCAACGCCGTGACCCGGGTCGAGCTTGTGGAACACCGCCGAGGGCCGGACGGACGGCGGCTGGGCCGCTACCGGCTCACCCCGGAGACCGGCCGCACCCACCAGCTCCGGCTCCACATGAGCGCACTCGGCGTGCCGATTCTCGGCGACGACTTCTACCCGGTGCTCACCGAGAAGCCGCTCGACGACTTCCGACGCCCGCTGCAGCTGCTCGCCTCGAGCCTGGAGTTCACCGACCCCGTCACCGGCGAGGAGCGCAGCTTCCGCACCCGGATCGCGCTGGAGTCCTTCACGTCCTACGCCGCGTGGGCCGGATCGTGATCAGCCACGTACCGCGTACAGACCCGGCGCGGGATCCGCCTCCTGGGAACGTTGAGGCGCTGGTCCTGCTCACCTTCAACGGCCTGGAACGACTTCTTCTGGCCCACCATCACGCTGAACTCCTCGAACCCCACCGTCCAAGGATCTCGACCAGTGCCGGAACCCGATCTGAGAGGACCAATTGACCACCACGCAGGCTGCTCCGTCGACCGATGCACTGCGGTTCCCCCCGGGGTTCCTGTGGGGCTCCGCCACCGCCTCCTACCAGATCGAGGGGGCCGTCGACGAGGGCGGGCGCACCCCGTCCATCTGGGACACGTTCTCCCACACCCCCGGTCGGGTCGAGCGCGGCGACACCGGTGACGTGGCCGATGATCACTACCACCGGTTCCGCGAGGACATCGCGATCATGGTCCGGCTGGGGCTCGCCTCTTACCGGTTCTCCGTGTCCTGGCCACGCATCACGCCGCAGGTCACCGCCGACTCACTCGGGCCGGTCAACCCGGAGGGCATCGGGTTCTACTCCGACCTCGTCGACGCGCTGCTCGCCGCCGGCATCTCACCGTCGATCACGCTCTACCACTGGGACCTGCCGCAGGCCCTCGAGGACGCGGGCGGCTGGACGGCGCGGAGCACCGCAGAGCGGTTCGGCGAGTACGCCGAGGTCCTCGCGGCGGCGCTGGGCGACCGGGTGCCGCTGTTCATCACGCTCAACGAGCCGTGGTGCAGTGCCTACCTCGGCTACGCGAGCGGCGTGCACGCCCCGGGCCGTACGGACGACGCCGCCGCGCTCACGGCGGTGCACCACCTGAACCTCGCCCACGGGCTGGCGGCCGCGTCGATCCGGCGCGCCGCGCCCGCGTCGCGGGTGGCGGTCACGTTCAACCTCGCGTGGGTGTGCCCGGAGACCGACTCTCCGCAGGACGCGGAGGCGGCGCGGCGGGTGGACGGGCTGCAGAACCGGGTGTTCCTCGACCCCGTCCTGCGCGGCAGCTACCCGGCGGACGTACAGGCGGACACGGCGGCCGTCACCGACTGGTCGTTCGTGCGGCCCGGCGACCTGGAGGTGATCTCGGCGCCGCTGGACGTGCTGGGCGTCAACTACTACTCCCCCACCCGGGTGCGGCACTGGACGCGCGAGCGCCCCAAGGAGCACGCCGACGGCCACGGTGAGGGCAAGGCCAGCCCATGGATCGCGTGCGACGACGTGGAGTTCCCGTTCCAGCACGACCGCAAGACCGACATGGGCTGGAGCATCGACCCGCGCGGCATGACGGAACTGCTCCTGCGCGTGGCCCGCGAGGCCCCGGGCCGCGAGATCATGGTCACCGAGAACGGTGCCGCCTTCCCCGACGTGGTCAATGAGGACGGTCGCGTCGTCGACACCGACCGCATCGACTACCTCCGCAGCCACCTGGCCGCGGTGCACGAGGCGATCGAGGCCGGCGCCCCGGTGACGGGCTACTACCTCTGGTCCCTGCTCGACAACTTCGAGTGGGCGTGGGGGTACGCGAAGCGCTTCGGGATCGTCCACGTGGACTACGACACGCAGGCCCGGACTCCGAAGGACAGCGCATTGTTCTATGCCGACGTTATTCGGAGAAACACCGTACCGAGTTGAGACGACTACCCCTGGGATGGCCAGGCCGTCGCAGCGGCCGGGGTAGTCTTGCCGACGGTGGCTCACCGGCCGGCAATTGCCTCACGAACGGAGGTCGGGGTGCGGCTCGGCGACGAGGACAATCTCCGTAAGGGACCTGGTCCCGAGGACCGCGACCCCAAGGACAGCGGCAGCCACGACCGGAATGCCCAGGACCGCGGCTACGAGCACTCCGTCGATCTCGCCGCGCTACGAGCCGACGACGAGCTGGTCGAGGAGCTGGCCGCGGGGCTCGTGGCGCTCGGTGAGATGCATCACGGGGCGCGCGGCACCGACGACGAGCTGGTGGCGATGCTCGCGGCCTGGGTGGCCGACGTCCGGCCGGAGACCCAGGCAGCGATCACGGCCGGCGCAACGGATGCCTCCCGGGACGAGAAGGGCCTCGGCGCTCCGTCCGTGGTCTCGCTGGTACGCCCCCCCTCGGCCCACGGCAGGCACCGGGCTGCGGTGCCGCACCCCCGGCGGCTCGCCGTCGCCGCCACGCTGGTCATGCTCGGTACGGCGGGGCTGGCAGTCGGGGCGTCCGAAGCGTCACCGGGTGAGGCCCTGTGGTCCGTGTCGAAGGTCCTCTACGCCGAACGTGCCCGGTCGGTCGAAGCCGCGGCCGAGGTCAACACGGGCTTCGAGACGGCGCGCACGGCACTGCAGCACGGCCGTCGGGCCGACGCCGCGCAAGCGATCGCGGCGGTCACCGCGCGGCTTGGCGAGGTGCGCCCCGCCGAGGGCCACGCCGAGCTCGCCCATGAGCAGCAGCGCCTACTCGCCGCGCTCGAGGCAGAGCACTCCGGCCAGGCCGCCCCGCAAGCCCCGGTCACACCCTCCGCCAGCCCGTCGGACCAGCCGGGCACCGGCGGTACCCCGGCGGCCACGCCGACCCCTTCCGGCAGCCCAGTGCTGGCCTCCCCACTGTTTCCCGCCGAGAGTCCCACCGCGCCGCGGGCCGTCGCACCGCCCACCGGCTCCGGCTCTTCTGCCGTCCCATCCGCCTCCCGCACCCCCGACAACGACACGACCGGCCCCTTCGCCTCCGGGTCCGCCGGCGCAACCGGGTCGGAGGAGGTCCGCGCCTCCCCCTCCACCGCCCCGCCGACCCCCCTCCCCGGATCTGCTCCCGAGCCGCCGACCGGACCCACTTCCCCGACGCAGACCGGGTCCCCGCCGCAGGTGGACCCGTCGCCGCAGTCTCCGGTCCAGGCCCAATCCGAGCCCCAGCCACAACCGGAGCCCCAGCCCCAGACCGCGCCCCAGCCCCAGACCGCGCCCCAGCCCCAGATCGCGCCCCAGCCCCAGATCGGGCCGGAGCCACCGAGCCAGCCCCAGTCGGCGCTGGGCGCTCCGGGTGTCACCGAAGGACCGGGCCAGCCGACCGGGTCGGGATCCGCGAGCAAGAACGACGGGAGCGGCGGCCCGGTTGCCGGCAACTCCGTCACAGACGGCCGCGTGCCGGCCGGACCGGGCCAGACGTCGGACAACGGCGGCAACTCCGATGACGGCAGTAACCCCGACACCGGCAGCAACTCCGACAGCGCCGGTAACTCCGACAACAACGGTAACTCCGACAATGGCGGCGGCCAGAACAACAGTGGGAACGACGCCGGCAGCTCCGCCGGCGGTGGGAACTCGCACGGCGACAGAAACTCCAACAGCGGCGGAGGCTCCCTGCTGTCGCCGGTGACCGACCTGGTCTCCTCCAGTCTCAGGAGTCTCTCGCGGCACTGATGCCGGAGCAACCGGGCTCACCGGCTCCATCCCGGTGCGGGACCGGCGAGGGGGTTTGGGCCGGTTCCCTGAGCTGATCGCTCCTCGGCACCACCTCCGAGCAGGTCGCGGAGGCCAGCGCGCGTTGGTGCGCAGGTGACCCCCCGGGCCGTGCCGATCCCGCCGGGCCTCGCAGCAGCATCTGCGCCGCCGCCGTGCCGGCCAGGTTCAGCAGTCCGATCACGGTGAGCGCCCTACGTTGCCCGCCTGCTTCAAACCCGCTGAAACCGCCCCATCTCGAACCCGCCACCGGCCAGAACAGGTACATGCCGCTGACGGGGAGGGTCGCAATCGTTGCGAGGTGGGCTGACAGTCCCGCGCTTCGCCCTGCCGTCGGGGAGTCAGAGGTACTCGGCGCCGGTGTGGTGGCCGGGTGCCGGGCTGGAGAAGGGAACGAACCGGAACCGCACTTGGCTGGCCCCGGCGACCAGTTCGTCGGAGCCAGTGTCGGCGGTGCCCGTGGAGGTCTCGCGGTCGGTGGTGATCACGCCGGCGGCGCTGATGAGCTCGAGCTGGGCCAGCAGCCGGGCCAACGCGGCCGGGGCGTCACCAGGGTCCTGCGGGGTCTGGATCAGGGTGCGGTGTACCACGGTGACCACCCAGCCTTCGCGGGTGCCGCTTCCGATCGACGTACCCAGGATCACATCGAGCAGCCACCGCGAGGGCTTCCCGCTCAGCGCCGGGGTCTGATGCGCATCGATGCCGGTGATCTGATCGGCGCGCACGAGGCCGTCGCCCTGGGTCTGCACCCACACGTTGGTCAAACTCACCGCAACCTCCCACCCTCATGAGTCAAGCCGCAACCACCGTAAGATTAGTGCTTGCAAGCCACTAAGTCTCCATCTACTATCACAGGTATCTGGAGCGGGCTCGGGTCATCTCTAGAGCTGCTCCGGAGCATCGCCGCCTTGGTGTCGATCCTGGAAGGAGTGGCCTGCGATGCTGATGCGCACTGACCCGTTCCGTGAGCTGGACCGCCTGACCCAGCAGGTGTTCGGCAACACCGCGGGAACCTGGTCCCGCCCGACCGCGATGCCGATGGATGCCTACCGCGCTGGGGACCAGTTCGTGGTCGCGTTCGACCTGCCCGGGGTGGATCCTGACGCGATCGAGCTCGATGTGGAACGCAACGTGCTGACCGTGAAGGCCGAACGGCGTCCGGTCGCGATGGGGGAGCATGTGGAGATGCAGGTCGCCGAGCGGCCGCTGGGGGTGTTTTCCCGGCAGCTGTTCCTGGGCGACACCCTGGACATGGAGCGCATCGACGCCGCCTATGACGCTGGCGTGTTGACGTTGCGGATCCCGGTCGCGGAGAAGGCCAAGCCCCGCAAGATCGCCATCGCCAACGTCGACAGCGGGAACAAGCAGATCAACGCCTGACCGCGCGAACCACCTGATCCCCCGGCACCTGCCCTCGGGAGGTGAGCGAGATGAACGATGATCCCGGACTCGCCCATAACGCACCCGTCCACCCCGTCTCCGCGCCCGCCGACACCCGTTCGCGGTTCGTCGAGCTGATCTGCGCGGACCCCGGGCTGCTGCGGGTCGAGTTCGACGCGCTCATCGCCGCGAACTTCCCACCCGGGGATGGCCGGCGGTCCCGACGTCCACCGCGGCGCCCGGGACCGTCGGCGACCGGCGGGCCGCAGCCGGTGCCGCTCGCGCGTCCCGCCG
>JAODNO010000610.1 GCA_025465235.1 Pseudonocardia sp. | reverse complement strand
CCGATCTCTTCGGCAGCGGTGATCTGGACCGAGTCGATGAGATTCGAGTTCCAAATCGGCTCGAACAGGGAGTTGGCGAAGCGAAAGGCAAGGATGTTCTGCACCGTCTCCTTGCCGAGGTAGTGGTCGATGCGGAACACCGAGTCCTCGGGGAACACGTCGTTGACGATCTCGTTCAGCTCGCGCGCCGACTTCAGGTCGTGGCCGAACGGCTTCTCGATCACCACCCGTCGCCACTGGTCACCGTCCTGCTGCGCGAGCCCCGACCGGGCCAGCTGCTTGAGCACGACGGGGAAGGCGCTGGGCGGGATGGAGAGGTAGAAGGCGTGGTTGCCGCCCGTGCCGCGCTCCCGGTCCAGCTCGCGGACGGTCTGCTCGAGCTGGTCGAAGGCGTCGTCGTCGTCGAAGCTGCCGGACACGAACCGGAAGCCCTCGGCGAGGCGGTCCCAGACGCTCTGCCGGAAGGGCGTGCGGGCGTACTGCTTCACCGCGTCGTACACGATCTGGCCGAAGTCCTGGGTGTCCCAGTCACGGCGGGCGAAACCAGTGAGCGCGAAGCCCGGTGGCAGCAGACCCCGGTTGGCCAGGTCGTAGATGGCGGGCATGAGCTTCTTACGGGAAAGGTCGCCGGTGACCCCGAAGATCACCAGGCTGCACGGCCCCGCGATCCGGGGGAGCCGCTTGTCGCGCGGGTCCCGGAGGGGGTTGGTCCACTGGCCGCCCCCGATCGTGCGGGTTCCCATCGGTGTCTCCAGTCCTCGGTGTTCGCAGTTCGGTATCGGTATGACCCGGTGCTGTCAGCCTGGTCTACAGCTGCTGCACTGCACGGGCCAGGGTGACGAGGCCCGCAACCCGATCGCTGAAGTGCAGCCGCAGCACCGGCAGGCCCCGGTGGGCCAGGGCGGCGGCATCGGCGCGGGCCTGTGCCTGCTGGAGCTCGGCGAGAGCCTCGGGCAGATCGGGCGGGGACTCTCCGGTGAGCTGACAGACGACGGCATCGGCCGGTCCGCCCTTGTCGCGCTGCCCGCCGCCGGGCAGGCAGCGCGGCGCCCAGCCGAAAGTCGTCGGCAGGCCGGTGCGCCGGGTCAGCTCGGGTCTCAGCACAGCGGCCGAGGCGTCGTCGAGCCGGTCGAGGTAGGCGTGCACGGTGAGGTGCGAACCCTCGCCGGCAGTGCCGACGAGTGCCCGCAGCGCCCCGGCGACCGTGCTCGTGCCGGCTGGCATCCATGGTCCGGCGTGCACGTCGACGCCCCCATCCGTGAAGTCGGCGGTGCCGGCATCGGTGCCGGCCGCTGCGCGGGCCGCGTCGGGCCGGTCGGTCGGGTCGACGCCCAGCAGGTGCGCGGCAACGGCGGTGGCGTGCTGCCACAGCACGAGCTGGGCCGCTGGGGGACCCAGGGTGGCGACGGCGGCTCCGGGCACATCCCCGAGACCGGCGGTGAGAGACCCGGGCCGCACCGAGTCGGGCTCGGCCCACTCCGGCGCGTCCGGGCCTTCGACCACCACCGGGAGCGGCCCGCGCCCGTTCTTGCCCAGGCCTCCCCCCACGAGCTGCGCGGCCCATTCGGCGAGACCGGGTGCACCGTCCTCGGCCAGCGCGACGACCGGCGCATCGGCGAGCAGCGCGCCGAGGGTCAGGCACGGGTTGGCCGGGTCGTCGGTGACCAGCTCGGCGTGGGCAGCAGCGGCGTCGGCGAGCACCGCGCCGACGTCGGCACCGGCGAGCCCGGCCGGCACCAGCGCGAACGCGGTGAGCCCGGCCCACGGGCCGTCCACGTCGCCCGGGCCCAGCACCACGGTGGCGCCGTCGGCCTGCTCCTGGAGCGGGCCGTCCGGCGCCGTGACGACGATCGTGTGCGCAGCCGGGTCGAGCCCGTCGGCCCGGAAGGCGCGGTGCACGATGTCGCGAACCAGCTCGACCGGCCTTGCGTCCTCGCCCGGAGGTGCCGACACGACGAGCACCGTGGCTCCCAGGTCACCGGCGAGTGCGTCGGCGACCTGGGCCGGGTCGGTGGTGTCCAGCACGATCAGCCGCGAATCGGCATCGGCCAGCACCTCTGCGGCCACTCCGACGCCACCGGTGGCGGCGAGTACGACCCGGACCTGCCCGGCCACCCGCAGCCGTTCCCGCAGCCCCTCGATCTCACCGACCAGCGGACGGGACGCCCGGGGCGCCGTGACCCAGCCCGGCCGCGCCGCGCCCGGCCAGAGGGTGGGGTCACACTCCGCGATGCGGGAGGCAACGGCGTCGCCGACAAGCCGCGCGACCACCTCGGCCGGCGGCGGGACGGACGACTGGAGCCGCGCTGTCACGAGCTTCAGCGCGCTCCGTCGAGCTGGTTGCCGACGGTCTCGCCGAGCTCCGCCCACGACTTCTCGAACTTGTCGACGCCCTCGTTCTCCAGCGTCAGGAACACGTCAGTGAGATCGATCCCCACGCGCTCCAGCGAGTCGAAGACCTGCTGCGCCTCGGCCGCCTTGCCCGTGACGCGGTCGCCGTGCACCTCGCCGTGGTCGGCGAACGCCTCGAGCGTCTTCTCCGGCATCGTGTTCACCGTGCCGGCGACGACGAGCTCGGTGACGTACAAGGTGTCGGGATAGTCGGGGTTCTTGACGCCCGTGGACGCCCAGAGGGGCCGCTGGCCCCGCGCGCCCTTCGCCGAGAGGGCCTCCCAGCGCTCGCCCGCGAACACCTCCTCGAACGCGGCGTAGGCGAGCCGGGAGTTGGCGATACCGGCCTTGCCCCGCAGCGCGAGGGCCTCGTCGGTGCCGATTGCCTCGAGCCGCTTGTCGATCTCGGTGTCTACGCGCGAGACGAAGAAGCTCGCCACCGACGCGATGCCGGCGAGCTGGTGCCCGTTGGCCGCGGCCTGCTCCAGCCCGTCGAGGTAGGCGCCCATCACGGCCCGGTGGCGCTCCACCGAGAAGATCAGCGTGACGTTGACGCTGATGCCCTCGGCGATCGCCCGGGTGATGGCCGGCAGCCCCGCCTCGGTGGCCGGGATCTTGACCAGCAGGTTGGGCCGGTCGACGGCCTTCCACAGGTCGCTCGCCTGGGCGACGGTGCGCTCGGTGTCGCGGGCGAGGCCCGGGTCGACCTCGAGCGACACGCGGCCGTCGACACCACCGGTGGTCTCCCAGGTGCCGCTGAATACGTCGCATGCCTGTTGGACATCGGCCACGGTGATCTCGCGGATCGCGTCCTCGACGGACGCGCCACGGGCCGCGAGCTCGCGGATCTGCTGGTCGTACGCCGCGCCCTTCGAGAGCGCGCCGGCGAAGATCGTGGGGTTGGTGGTGACCCCGACGACGTGCTTGTCGGTGATCAGCTCCTGGAGGTTGCCGGTTTGCAGGCGCTCCCGGGACAGATCGTCTAGCCAGATGGAGACGCCCGCAGCAGCCAGGGCGCCGAGCCGGTCGTTGCTCATGATTATTCTCCTCCTCGGGAGACGTTCTCCAGGCTCCGCCGCGCGGCGGCGACGACGTTCTCGGTGGTGAAACCGAACTCGCGGAAGAGCGTCTTGTAGTCGGCACTCGCCCCGTAGTGCTCGATGGAGATGTTCTCGCCCGCGTCACCGGTGAACCGGTGCCAGCACTGCGCGATTCCCGCCTCGACGCTGACCCGCGCCTTGACCGCGGCCGGCAGCACCAACTCGCGGTAGGCCTCGTCCTGCTCGTCGAACCACTCGACGCACGCCATCGACACCACCCGCGTGGGCACGCCGTCGGCCTCGAGGACCTCGCGGGCCTCCACGGCGATCTGTAGCTCGGACCCGGTGGCCATGAGGATCACCTGCGGCTTGCCGGACGACGCCTCCGCCAGCACGTAGCCCCCGCGGGCGACGCCCTCGGCCGACGTGCCCTCCAGCACGGGCAGATTCTGCCGGGTGAGCGCGAGACCCTTCGGCCCCTCCGGCCGCTCCAGCGTGGCCCGCCACGCGTAGGCCGTCTCGTTGGCGTCGCCGGGCCGGACGAACGCGAGCCCGGGGATCGCGCGCAGCGCGGCGAAGTGCTCGATCGGCTGGTGGGTTGGGCCGTCCTCGCCCAGACCGATGGAGTCGTGCGTCCACACGTAGATGACGCTCGTCTGCATCAGCGCGCCGAGGCGGACGGCCGGGCGCATGTAGTCGCTGAACGTCAGGAACGTGCCGCCGTACGGGCGGGTCGGGCCGTGCAGCGCGATGCCGTTGAGGATCGCGCCCATCGCGTGCTCGCGCACACCGAAGTGCAGCGTGCGGCCGTAGGGGTGGGCGTCCCACATCTTCGTGGCTGCGGACTCGGGGCCGAACGAGTCGGCGCCCTCCATGGTGGTGTTGTTGCTCTCGGCGAGGTCGGCCGAGCCGCCCCACAGTTCGGGCAGCACGTCGGCGAGGGACTTGAGCACCTCACCGGACGCCTTGCGCGTCGCGATGCCCTTGGGGTCGGGCTCCCAGCTGGGGAGCGCCTTCTCCCAGCCGATCGGGAGGTCGCGGCCGAGCAGCCGCTCGAGCAGGTCCTTGCGCTCCGGCTCACGGGCGGCCCAGTCCTCGAACTGCTTGTTCCAGGCCTCGTGGGCCGCACGTCCGCGGTCGACGACCTTCCGGGCGTGCGCGAGCACCTCGTCCTCGACCTGGAACGACTTGTCGGGGTCGAAACCGAGGATCTTCTTGACCTCGGCCACCTCCTCGTCACCCAGGGCGGAGCCGTGCGCCTTGCCGGTGTTCATCTTGTTCGGCGCCGGATAACCGATGACGGTGCGCAGCACGATGAACGACGGGCGGCTCGTCTCGGCCTTCGCGGCCTCGAGGGCGGCGAGGATGCCGGTGACGTTCTCCCCGCCCTCGACGACCTGCACGTGCCAGCCGTAGGCCTCGTAGCGCTTCGCGGTGTCCTCCGAGAGCGCGATGTTGGTGTCGTCCTCGATCGAGATCTGGTTGTCGTCGTAGATCACCGTGAGGTTGCCGAGCTGCTGGCGGCCGGCCAGCGACGACGCCTCGGAGGTGACGCCCTCCTCGATGTCGCCGTCGGAGGCGATGACGTAGATGTCGTGGTCGAACGGGCTCTCGCCGGTGGCCGGTTCCGGGTCGAACAGACCGCGCTCCCGGCGGGCCGCGATCGCCATGCCGACCGCGGAGGCGAAGCCCTGACCGAGCGGCCCGGTGGTGATCTCCACGCCGCGGGTGTGCCGGTGCTCCGGGTGGCCGGGGGTCTTGGAGCCCCAGGTGCGCAGCGCCTCGAGGTCCTCGAGCTCCAGGCCGTAGCCGGAGAGATAGAGCTGGATGTAGAGGATCAGGCTGGCGTGGCCGGCCGACAGGACGAAACGGTCGCGGCCGATCCAGTCGGGGTCGGTCGGGTCGTGCCGCATGACCCGCTGGAACAGCAGGTACGCCAGCGGCGCCAGGCTCATCGCCGTGCCGGGGTGCCCGTTGCCCACCTTCTGCACGGCGTCGGCGGCGAGCACTCTGATGGTGTCGACCGTCCGCTTGTCCAGATCGCTCCAGTCGGCGGGCACGTTGGCTCGGGTCAGAGTCTCGATGTCGGTGTCAGCCACGGCACTTCCCTAGGTTTCTGGTGGGGGCGCAGGCGGAACGCCTCGACGCATCCGGCTTGCGCGTCAGCCTACCGACCTGGCGTAGCCACCTGTGATCACTGGCTCGGCGGTCACCCGGGTCTACCCGGAAGCGCCTCCCGACATGCGCCCCGTTACCATCGACAGGCCGTAGAACTCGGTGCGTCCGATCGCCACCACCACGTGGATTGAGGTTGCCGGTGAGTGTGCCCGTGTCCCATCAGGGGGCGTCGCAGGTGTCCCCTGCTCCGGGCTTCCGGGCCGGGGTGCAGAGGGCGCGCGTCACCGTGCGGGCGTACCTCGGGCTCACGAAGACCCGGATCATCGAGCAACTGCTCGTCGTCACCGTGCCGGCGATGTTCCTCGCCCAGCGCGGGGTGCCCTCGGTGTGGCTGATCATCGCCACGCTCGTCGGTGGTGCGGCGGCTGCGGCGAGCGCGCACGCCCTCAACTGCGTGGTCGACGCCGACATCGACGCGGTGATGAAGCGCACCGCGCGGCGTCCGCTCGCCAAGGGCCAGGTGCCTCCGCGCAACGCGCTGGTCTTCGGTCTCGCGCTGGGCGTCCTCAGCGCCGTGTGGCTCGGGCTCACCACGAACTGGCTGTCCGCGGGGCTGTCGGTGGCGGCGATCGCCTTCTACGTGCTCGTGTACACACTCCTGCTCAAGCGGCGTACCTCCCAGAACATCGTGTGGGGCGGTGCGGCGGGCTGCATGCCCGTGGTGATCGGCTGGGCCGCCGTGACCGGCACCGTGCAGTGGCCTGCGCTGGTGATGTTCGGTGTGATCTTCTTGTGGACGCCCCCGCACTTCTGGGCACTCGCCATGCGCTACCGCGACGACTATGCGGCCGCCGGGGTGCCGATGCTCCCCGTCGTCGCCACGCCGGTGCAGGTGTCGCGGCGCATCCTCGCGTACTCGTGGGTGATGGCCGCGTGGACGCTGCTGCTCGTCCCCGCCACCTCCTGGGTCTACGCCGCCGTGGCGGTGCTCGGCGGTGCCGGGTTCGTGTTCCAGGCGCACCGGCTCCACGCCGCTGTGGCCGCGGGCCGCGACGTCACCCCGATGAAGCTCTTCCATCTGTCCAACATGTATCTGTGCATCCTCTTCGCCGCGATCGCGGTGGACGCCGCCCTGGGCCTCCCGGTGCTGCGCCTCTGAGCGGACGAGGGTCGCCGCGGCGGGGCTCATGATCAAGATCGTGAACGACCACTCGTCAAAGGGCGGGCTGAACCCCGCCCTTCGCCGCTAGCCTCGCCGCAGAGGTCATCGGGGCCGTATCCCGGAGCTGTTCGGCCGCCCGGGAATGGTCCAGCGTGTCCTGGCGGCCGGGGCCGGAGCGCCGCGGTACGCGATGCCCGGCCTCGACCGCCGTGGACTGCTCGCCGCAGCAGGGGTGGCCGTCCCGGTGTAGCCAGGATCAGGCGTTACGACGCCTTCGGGATCATCCCGTTCGGGTCCAGCACGTACTTGCGCGCCGCGCCCTGGTCGAACTCCTGGTAGCCGCGAGGCGCCTCTTCCAAGGGGATCACCGTGGCGTTGACAGCGTCGGCGATGTGGGCCTTGTCGTGCAGGATGGACATCATCAGCTGGCGGTTGTACTTCAGCACCGGGCACTGGCCCGTCGTGAAGGTGTGGCTCTTCGCCCACCCGAGCCCCAGGCGGACCTTGAGGGTGCCCTGCTTCGCGTCCTCGTCCGGCGCCCCCGGGTCGCCGGTGACGTAGAGGCC
>JAODNO010000669.1 GCA_025465235.1 Pseudonocardia sp. | reverse complement strand
GGCGCCGGCGCGGCGCTCACCTGCGGCGGCACGGGCACGGGGACGGGTTGCGTCCCGCCGCCGGAACAGCCCGCCAGCAGGCCGACTGCGACGAGCGCGGCCGCGGCCCGACCCATCCGTTGTGTCGTCATCCCATCCCCTCGGGTCCCGGTGCTCCTGGCACCGTTCTCCTTCCTGCGTCAGCATGGCGACGCCGCGGCATGGCCTGCCCGACAACCAGCCCATCGGGCGACCGCGGGCGTTGTCCTACCCTGACCGCAATTCGTGACGAGAGGTGACCCGATGTCGGCGACGCGACTGCTCGTCCTCGGGATCGTCCGCGGGTACGGGCGCGCGCACGGCTACCGCGTGGGCAACGACCTGCTGTCCTGGGGTGCGGACGAATGGGCCAACGTCAAGTGGGGGTCGATCTACCACGCCCTGCGGTCGCTCACCCAGGCCGGCTTCCTGCTCGACCACGACGAGGTGCCGACCCGCACCGACTACGAGCTGACCGAGCGCGGCGAGCAGGAGTTCATGCGGCTGCTGCGGGACGCGCTGCGCCGGCCGCACCCCCGCCCCGACCTGGTCGGAGCCGCGCTCGCGATGCTGCCCTCGCTCCCGCGGGCCGAGGCGGTCGCGCTGCTGCGGGAGCGGCTCGCGGCGCTGGAGTCGGCCCGGGACAAGGCGCGGGCGCAAGTCGATGCGCTGGTCGACCCGCCGCACGTCCGCGAGCTGTTCGGGCTCTGGGAGCACAATTCCGAGAGCGCCGCGGAGTGGACGAGACGGCTCATCGAGCGCCTGGAGGCGGGCGCGTACCCGATGGCCGGTGAGCCCGGTTCGCCCGGCAGGCCGGGCAGCTGGCGGGAGCTGAAGTTCCCGCCGTACCCGCCCCGGTAGTCCCGACGACCCTGAGGGTCCGAACCCTTAACGCCGTCCGGTTCCGGGCGATTCAAGTTTGCATAGTCCCGCCGCCGTCGGGCATACTCGCCGGCTACGGGTTCAAATTTGAGTATCGGGAGGGTCATGTCGGGGTTGTTCGTCGCACCGGCGACCATGCCGGCGGTCGTCGGGTCGATCGCCGAGTGGAAGCCACTTTCGTCCACCGCTACCGAGAGATGAGCCGATGACCGCCAGGAAGACCGCCACGCCGCCGCGCTGGCTCAAGCCGATGAACCGGGCGCTGATGGCGCTGCAGCGCGTCGGGCTCGGGATGAAGGACCTGCCCGTGCTCACCCTGCCGGGCCGGCGCAGCGGTCAGCCGCGCCGCACCCCGCTCTCGGTGCTGGAGATGGACGGTCAGCGCTACCTGCTGGAGGGCTTCCCCGGTGCCGATTGGGCACGCAACGCCCGTGCCGCAGGCACCGGCACGCTGAGCATCGGGAAGCGGCACGAGCGCGTCCGGCTCGTCGAGCTCGACGCTACGGTCGCGCTGCCCGTACTGCGGGCCTGGCCGGTCCGCATGCGGGACGGCGCGAAGATCATGGCGGATGCGGGCGTGGTAGCGGCGGTGACGCCAGAGGCGTTCGAGGCGGTCGCGGGGACATGCGGGGTGTTCCGCATCGAGCCCGAGTGAGCCATGATCGCGCCCGCTGCCGAGTCGAGAATCCGGCCGCCCCGCCTCGACGTCCCCAGCGAACACCGAGCCCTCCAGAGGCGAGTAAGCCTGATGCACAGGAGTACGTCCCCGAACACATCGTGGTCACCGGCGCGCGGGAGAACAACCTGCGCGAGGTGTCCGTCCGGGTCCCGAAGCGGCAGATCACCGAAGCCGCCGCTGTTCAGCTTCAACTCCGAGGGCGCCTGCCCCACCTGCAACGGGCTCGGGGTGCTCTACACCGACCTCGCGTTCCTCGACGGGGTGCGCTCCACGACGCTCGGGCAGCCGCTCTCGATGCTGTCGCGGGGCGAGTGCCAGCGGCTCAAGCTCGCCGGGCGACTGCACGAGAAGGGCGACATCTACGTGCTCGACGAGC
The DNA here is from genome assembly GCA_025465235.1 of Pseudonocardia sp. Lineage (GTDB taxonomy): Bacteria > Actinomycetota > Actinomycetes > Mycobacteriales > Pseudonocardiaceae > Pseudonocardia. Next base: position 17,960 of record JAODNO010000669.1, on the reverse strand, counting down.
CGACCACAGGCCTGCACATGTCCGACTGCGGGCACCTGCTCGGGCTGCTCGACCGCCTCGTCGACGGGGGCAGCAGCTCGGTGATCGTCGTCGAGCACAACCTGGACGTCCTCGCGCACGCCGACTGGGTGATCGACCTCGGCCCGGAGGGCGGCGACGCAGGCGGCGAGGTCGTGTTCGAGGGCCCACCCGCGAAACTCGACCGGCAACCGGCCTCGTTCACCGGCGAGCACCTGGCCCGCCACGTCGACGCGACCACGGCGGGAGCGCGGTGACGTCGAGTTCCATGCCGGGACTCGCGCCCGAAGGTGCGGTCGGGATCGGCGGGGTGCATGTCGTTCCCGCCGATCCGCCGCGGGCGGGGCGTGTCGTGCTGTGGGGGGCGACGCTCCCCGCCGTCGGTGAGCTGGGCACGGCTCTGGTCGTGCCGCCTCCGGGCGACGTCGTGCACGAGGTGCCGGTGCGCAGTCTGTCGGTGGCCGACGCTCTGCCCGTACTGCTCGGCGGTGGTGACGACCCGGCGCTGCGGTTCTGGGCCGCCGCGGCCCGGCTGGCGCTCCGGCTCGTGGCCCGCGCCAGGCTGCTACCGGGCGTCTCGCCCGCGGGGTTCGACGCCTGGCGCGTCGGACCACTGGACGCCGACGACGCCAACCGGCTGCGCGCCATGGCGGCCGCGATGCCCGCCTCGGCCCGGGCGGTGCCGGTGCCCGGGACCGAGCCGCTCGCGCTGCCCGCCGCCGCACCGCTGCTGCGGGCGTTTCTCGACGCGGTGGCCGACACTCTGCCGCGCTCCCCTACCGCGGTCACGACCGTCGGCACGCCCGTGTTCGCGGCGGCGGAACCCCAGCACGTGCCGCAGCTGCGCGAGTGGGCCGACGAGGTGGCCGCGGGCGTCGACGCCGGGGTGCGCGTCTCGCTGCGGGTGGAGGCCGACGACGCTGCCATTCGGTTCCGGGTCGTCGTCCAACTGCACGCGCTCGCCGACCCGACCCGGGTCGCCGACCTGGCGGCGGTCTGGAGCGGGACGGCGGTCGGGTTCGGGCCCCGGGCGCGGGTCGATGCGCTGCTCGCTGTCCGGCGCGCCGCCCGGTTCTGGGAGCCGCTCCAGCAGCTGCTCGGCCGAGCCGTCCCGGACGAGCTGGAGCTGGACGACGGCGACGTGTCCGACCTGCTGGCCGACGGGACCGAACGGCTGGAGGCCGGGGGGATCGCCGTCCACTGGCCCCGGCACCTGCAGCCGGCCCTGGGCGCGCACGCGGTGGCAGGTCGTGGCACGGGACCGCGGACGTTCGGACCGAGCGCCGAGGCCCTCACTCTCGACTGGGAGGTCGCGCTGCGGGGCGATCGGCTCAGCCAGGCCGAGATGGACGAGCTGGCCCGCAGCCACCGGCCCGTCGTCCGCCTGCGGGACGAGTGGGTGCTCGTCGATCCGGTGACCCGGCGGCGCGCGCACGAGCGGACGCTGGGTCCCGTCTCGCCCGTGGCCGCACTGGGGGCCGCGCTGCGCGGCCAGGTGGACGTGGGAACGGACCGCGTGCCGGTGGTCGCCACCGGCTGGCTGGAGGAGCTGCGGGCACGGCTCGCCGAGCCACCCGCCCCGCTCGCCGCTCCCCACGGGCTGGCCGCGGTGCTGCGCGACTACCAGCTGCGGGGGCTCGGCTGGCTGGACCGGCTGACCTCCCTCGGGCTCGGTGCCTGCCTCGCCGACGACATGGGCCTCGGCAAGACGGTAACCCTGATCGCGTTGCACCTGCGGCGCCGCGACCTCGACGCCGGGCCCACGCTGGTGGTCTGTCCCGCGTCGCTGCTCGGCAACTGGGAGCGGGAGATCCTCCGCTTCGCCCCGGGGGTGCCCGTGCACCGGTTCCATGGCGCGAAGCGGACCCTGGCGTCGACGGACGGGTTCGTCCTCACCACCTACGCCACGATGCGGGGGGACGCGGGCGTGTTCGCCGCGCACCGCTGGGGCCTGGTCGTGGCCGATGAGGCCCAGCACGTGAAGAACCCGGGGTCGGGTACGGCGAAGGCGCTGCGCTCCATCCCGTCGGCGGCACGTGTCGCGCTCACCGGCACCCCGGTGGAGAACGACCTCGTCGAGCTGTGGTCGATCCTGGACTGGGCCACGCCCGGGCTGCTCGGCACGCAGGCCGAGTTCCGGGCGCGGTGGGCGGAACCGATCGCCTCCGGTGACGCCCCCGAGCTTGCGGAGCGGTTCGCCCGGCTGCTGGCGCCGTTTCTGCTCCGGCGCCGCAAGTCCGATCCCGGCGTCGCGCCGGAGCTGCCGCGTAAGACCGAGACCGATCGGCCCGTCGGCCTCACCCGTGAGCAGGCCGGCCTGTACGAGGCCGTCGTCGCCGAGATGATGGCCGGGATCGCGCGCGCCGACGGAATGGCTCGACGCGGTCTGGTGCTCGCGCTGCTGACCGCACTCAAGCAGATCTGCAACCATCCCGCGCAGTACGCCCGTGAGGCTCAGCCGGTGTTGGCCGGACGGTCCGGCAAGCTCGAACTGCTGGACGACCTGCTCGACACGATCCTGGCCGAGGACGGCGCGGCGCTGGTGTTCACGCAGTACGTCACGATGGGGCGGCTGCTGGAGCGGCACCTGCGCGAACGCGGGATCTCTGCCCAGTACCTGCACGGCGGCACGCCGGTGTCGGTCCGCGAGGAGATGGTCGACCGGTTCCAGCGGGGCGAGGTACCGGTGTTCGTGCTGTCGCTCAGGGCCGCGGGCACCGGGCTCAACCTCACCCGTGCCGATCATGTCGTGCACTACGACCGATGGTGGAACCCGGCCGTCGAGGACCAGGCCACCGACCGCGCCTACCGGATCGGGCAGACGCGGCCCGTACAGGTGCACCGATTGATCGCCGAAGGCACGGTGGAGGACCGCATCGGAGCCCTGCTGGAGTCCAAGCGCGCGCTGGCCGATGCCGTGCTCGCGACGGGCGAGGTCGAGCTGACGGAGTTGACCGACGCCGAGCTGGCGGACATGGTCGGGCTGCGGAGCGACGAGTGAGCGCGGCGCGGGGATTTCCCGCGTTCCCACCCCGCCCCGGGCGACGCGGCCGGTCGTGGTGGGCACGCGCATTCGTCGCCGCGATGGAGGACGCCGCCCTCGACGCCGTGCTGCTGCGCCGCGGCAGGCGGTTCGCCGGCAGCGGCCGGGTCGGGCCGATCACCGTCTCGCCCGGCCGGATCGCGGCGGCGGTCGAGGACCCGGACGGGATGTACGACGTCGCGGTGCACCTCACCGAGCTGACCGGCGCCGAGTGGGACCGCCTCCTCGAGCAGGTCACCGCCGAGTCGGGACACCTCGCCGCGTTGCTGGACGGTGAGGTGCCACGCTCGCTGGTCCGGTCGGCAGAGGCGGCGGATGTACCGTTACTGCCCACCATCGGTGACCTCGAGTCCGACTGCGACTGCCCCGACATCGGCGACCCGTGTCAGCACGCGGCCGCCGTGTGCTACCAGACCGCGTGGCTGCTCGACGACGACCCGTTCGTCCTGCTGCTCCTGCGCGGACGCGATCCCGAGGAGCTGCTCGGCGCGCCGGGTCTCCGGCCCGACGTCGACGCGACCGACGTCGAGGCCGACGTGGACCGCCCGGTGCCGGCCGAGTCGGCGTACGCGGCGAGGCCCGCGGCCCTGCCTGCGATGCCACCGGCGTCACGTCGGCAATCCGGTCCGGCCCTTCCGGTGCCCCCGGAGCTCCCGCCCGACGCGCTGACCCTGCTTGCCGCCGACGCCGCGAGCCGGGCCCGCTCGCTGCTCGAGCAGTTCGAACCCGATCCGGCGCTCTCCGCATCGACCGATGTGGTCCGCGGCCCAGTCTGACGGCACCGGGAAAGGGCCGGGATGTTGATCGTGCACGGTGAGAGCGACACCAATGTCCCGATCGCCCAAGCGGAGTTCTTCCGCCGCGCGCTTCGCCGGGCGCCCTGCCACGGTGGCCGTTCACTGTGCACTGCGGCGCTGCTCCCGCGCCCACCGGCGGCGGGAGGTCTTCGGTGTGCAGTATCTCGCACCTCGACCAGACGCCCGTCATGAGCGGTTAGGTTCCTTCCGTGGCGAGCGGTAATTTCCTCCTGCTCGTCGGGGCCGGTGTCGCAGCCGGGCTGACCGGGTCGATGGCCGGTCTGGCGTCGCTCTTCTCCTATCCGGCGTTGCTGGCCGCAGGCCTCCCTGCCACGGCGGCGAACGTGACCAACACTGTGGCACTGGCGTTCAGCTCGCTCAGCGCCACCGCAAGCTCGCGCCCGGAGCTCGTCGGCCAGGGGCCCACCGTCCGTCGCTTCGCGCTGCTCGCCGTGCTCGGCGGCGCCATCGGGGCCGGCTTGTTGCTGGTGACGCCGCCGGGGGTGTTCGTGCGGATCGTGCCGTTCCTCGTCGGCGCGGCGTCGCTGGCGCTCCTCCTGCAACCCATGATCAAGTCGAGGGCGGTCACCGCATCGCCGCGCCGGGCGGGTCCGGCCGTGATCGGCGGCATCGTGGCCGTCTCGATGTACGGCGGCTACTTCGGTGCGGCAGCGGGCGTGCTGATGCTGGCGCTGCTGCTGGTGGGCCTGCCGGTCTCGTTGTTGCAGGGCAACGCGCTCAAGAACGTGCTGCTGGGGCTCGCGAACGCCATCGCCGCCGTGGGCTTCGCTGTGTTCGGGCCGGTCGAGTGGTCGGCGGTGCTCCCCCTGGCCGTCGGTCTACTGGCCGGGGCCTGGACTGGCCCCGTCGTGGCACGCCGGCTTCCCACCGCGGTGCTGCGCATCGGGATCGCGATCGCCGGGATGGTGCTGGCCGTGACGCTGGGCGTGCAGGCGTACTGACCGCACTCAGGGGTACCGCGTCGACGCCGGCGCCGGTGTCGACGGGTCCAGCAGCCGCCGGACCCCCCGCGCGGCGCCGGAGACCACGGACTCGAGAGGTCCCCGCCGCCCGGCCAGCCACAGAGTCACCCCGACCGCCGTGGCTGCCAATACGTGCCCGAGCCAGAGGGCGGCGTCATCGGGCCCGCTGCCCGGGTAGGCGGTCAACGCGATGACGTGCAGCGTGTAGAGCGTGAGCGGCGCTGCCCCCAGTGCAGCAGGGACCAGGGCCACCGGCCGGGCCCAGCGCGCCAGCAGCAGCATGGCGCCGAGCACGGCCAGAGCGGTGCCCGTGGTGTGGGCGAGGTCGAGGGGCATACCCGAGTGCGGGGTGTCGACCGCGAGCCACCACCAGCTGTCGGTGGGGGTGGTCCCGTAGCGCCGCCGCTGCAGAGCCACCCGGCCGATCGTCGCTGCCCCGCCTCCTGGCCCGAGGAGCAACAGCGACGTCGCCACGGACAGCCCGGCGAGTGCCACCCCGCCGGACAGCAGGCCCACCGCTACCCGCCTGCGGCGCAGGTCCAGCCGACCCACAGCCATCCCGACCAGCAGATAGGTGGTCCATGGCAGGACCGGGTAGTAGCCGGTGAGTGCGAGCGTGCGCAGCAGCGCGCCCGGATCGGCCAGGGCGGCGAGGCCGGGCTGCTCTCCCGGCCCGGTGGGGAGCCCCGACCGGAGCAGCAGGCTGGCCATGGGAGTGACCACGCAGGCCAGCACCGCCCCCACAGCGAGGGCGGATGCCGGCAGTCGCAGAAGCGGCGTTGCCACCACGAACAGCAGCCCGTAGTAGGCGAGGATCACCGCGGCCGGCGGGTCGAGACCGGCCAGCCACAGCCCCAGGAGCCCCACCAGCGCACCCCGCGTGAGCAGCGCAGCCGCTGCGGCGAGGTGCGCCCGGCCGCGGGCCGGACGCCGGGTGCCACCGGAGGAAAACGCGACCCCCACGCCGGCGAGCACGGCGAACAGCGCCGACGCCCGGCCGTCGGCGATCAGGCCGGTCGGCGTCTCCGCGCCCCCTGCGCGCAGCGGCAGGATGTGCGTGGCGAACATCCCCACCAGCGCCACGGCACGGGCGGCATCGACGCCGAGGATCCGTCCCGTGCGCGACGTCGGCAGGTCCGCCGTCAGGACCGAATCACCGGCCGCGGGTACCGGCCGTCATCGGCCCGTCCGGGCGCGCGTCGTTACGGCGCAGCCAGTCCTCCAGCGCCCGGTGCACGGAGCGCAGCGGTGGGCGCCGCGTCGGATCGTTGTCCATCGCCGCGTGCAGCAGTGCGAGGTGCGCCGACCGCTTCGGCAGTTGGGTGAGCGGCGCGCCGGACGCCGCGGCCCGCAGCCCGGACACGGCATCGGGGTGCCCGCCGCGGGGCGGGTGCCCGGTGAGGGAGTAGGAGATGGTGGCTGCAAGCTGCCAGGAGTCAGAAGCGGGGGTGGCACGCTCTCCGCAGGCCACCTCCGGAGCGAGGAAGTCGGGCGTGCCGAGCACGAAACCTGCCATCGTCATCGTCGCGTCGCCGGTCTTGCGGGCGATGCCGAAGTCGATCAGGTGCGCCAGACCGCCAGGGTCGACGACGACGTTGCCCGGCTTCACGTCGCGGTGCATCACCCCGCGCGCGTGTGCCGCGTCCAGAGCCCCCGCGGCGCCGGCCCAGATCCGCGCCGCGGCCACGTCGTCGAGGGTGCCTCGCTGGCGCACAAGCTCGCCGAGCGAGGATCCCTCGACGTACTCCATCACGATGACCATGCCGTCGAGCTCGGCGAGTCCCGGGTCGCTCGCCGCGGGCACCAGGTCATGGATGCGCACGCAGTGCGGATGCCGTACGGCGGCCAGCGCTCTGGCCTCCCGCTGGATCCGCTGCTCGGTCTCGGCGTCCGGCGCGTGCGCGGCCTTGAGCGCCACCGGGTGTCCGAGCCGGGCGTCTTCGGCGAGCCACACCCGCCCGAACCCGCCGGAACCGAGCCTGCGGACGAGCCGGAACCGCGGTGCGCCTGCCGAGCCTCCAGCGCCGGCGAGCGGCGGCGCACCCGGGAACGGGGGCGCGGCGGCGACCAACGTGGGCGGCTGCATCCCGCCGGACCGGCTCCGCGGCGCGCCCACCGGCGCCTGCGGGCCGCGGTCCAGCGGCGCAGCGCGGGGTATGGGGACGACCGGAGGTTCGGCCTGGCGAGCGGCGAACCGTTCGGCGAGCCGCTCCGAAAGCTTCGCCTGCGGCTGGGCTATGGGCTCCGCAACCGCGATGCGGGAAGCGTGCGAGGGCTGGAACTGCGAGGGGTGAGGCGGCGTCCGCACGGGGCCTGCTGCGACCTGGCGGGAGCCGGGGGCCGGGCGGGCATCGGGCGGCGCGAGCGAGCGGCGCACGACTTCCCGCGACGGCACGCCCGCCACCAATGCCACGAAGATCCCGAGGAACGCCCCCACGGTGAAACCGAGCCAGAGGTGACCCGATGCGCCCGCGGGAGTGCCTGCGGTGAGCACGACGAGAGCGAGGACCGGCAGCCAGAAGAACTTGGACGGCCACCTCGGCCCCCTGCGCAGGGCGAGTCGCGCCTGCGCAGCGACGAACATGCTCGCGACCAGCGGGAACCCAGCGAGCAGTACCACGGCGAGCCCGAACTCGATCGGCTTCGACACGTCGAACGCGTCGGCGACGCTGTACCCGCCGAGATAGCTCGACTGCGGCCCGGCTATGCAGACCGCGCTCCCGAGGTCGCGCAGTTCTGCGCTGGTCAGCCCTCCAACGCGCGATCCGGCTGCGGCCAGCCGGAACACCTGGCCGGTGGCGGTGAAGGCGAGCAGAGGCAGGAGTCCCGCGGTGAGCAGCCCGCTGCCCGCCAGCACCGTGGACTCACCGAGCCCGTACCGCGACCCGATCCGCTTCCGCATCACGGCCACCGCCACGACGCCTGCCGTGGGCAGCAGTCCGACCGCAACGCCCAACGCAGACACGGCCCACGGCCACCCACCGGGGCAGATGTCAGGCGGTACCAGCGCTCGTAAACCCGCGATCAACTGGGCGAACAGCGCGGTCAGGCCGTCCACGCGATGCTCCCCCTCCGCCGACCCACAGGTCCCTCCGCGTCAACTATTCCACCACCCGTGTCAGGTGAGCGTGGTGACGGGCGTGTGGCGGCGGCGGGGAGCCGGAAGGTAGCGCCTCGTCCGCAGGTGGACGACTGCTAGTCGCCGTCCCCGCGGTGGCGGTCGAGGTCGGCGTTGAGGCGCGCGAGCAACCCCGCCAGCGTGTCGCTGTCGGCGTCCGACCAACCCGCGAGCACCTCCTGCAGACCCTTGCGGCGTGCCTCCCGGACGCGCCGCACCTCCTGGGCTCCCTGCGTCGTCAGCGAGACGACGACTGCTCGGGGATCGTGGGGGGCAGGGCAGGTTTCGACGAGTGCGGCGGACCCGAGGCGGCCGACCTGCCTGCTCACAGTGGGTTTGCTGAGCCCGAGGCGGGTGGTGAGCTCGCCGAGTGCGAGTGGGCCATGGGCGTCCAGCACTGCCAGCACGGGATAGGTGTAGCGGTCGACCGGTCCCTCGCCGTAGCCGCTGGACCACACCGCCTCCAGCGTGCGGCGTAAGAGCACGGTGACCTCGCGCTCGACCCGGCCGATGGCGTCGGGCGTGATCAAAGTCACAGCCCCCAGATCAGGACGTTCTGGCACGAAGCGAGCGTACGTCATTGCGCGAAGCAACGTTGCGCGGCGCAATGGAGTTACGTGAACGTAACGACGAGTCGGGGGTACGGGTATGTGTGGGATTTGCGGATGGGTGGACCACGAGCGCGACCTGGGAGCGCCGGCGGCCCGGCGGGAACTCGCCGACATGACGGCGACGATGGCCTGCCGCGGCCCGGACGACGAAGGCACCTGGGTCGACGGGCCGGCTGCGCTCGGGCACCGGAGGCTGGCGGTCATCGACCTCCCCGGCGGACGGCAGCCGATGACGCTCCAGGACGAGGGGCGCACCGCGCTGGCTCTCGTCTACAGCGGGGAGACCTACAACTTCCGGGAGCTGCGGGAGCGACTCGCTGCCGCAGGGCACCGCTTCGACACCAACAGCGACACCGAGGTGGTGCTGCACGCGCACCGGGAGTGGGGCCGGCGCGACCCGCGCGACGCGGTGCGTGAGCTGAACGGCATGTTCGCCTACGCGCTCTGGGACCCGTTTGCCCGTGAGCTGGTGCTCGTGCGCGATCGGCTGGGGATCAAGCCGCTCTACTACTACCCCACCCCGCACGGCGTGCTGTTCGGCTCCGAGCCCAAGGCGGTGCTGGCCAACGCCCTCGCCGCCCGCGTGGTCGACGCCGACGGGCTGCGCCGGGCGCTCACGTTCAGCGCCGACCCCGGCAACGCCGTGTTCCGCGGGCTGCGAGAGGTGCCGCCCGGCCACGTGGTGCGGGTGACCCGCAACGGCATCCGTGAGCTGCCCTACTGGCGCCTCGAGGACACCGGGCACACGGACGACGTGCCCACCACGGTCCGGCACGTCCGAGAGCTGCTGGAGGACACGGCGCAGCGCCAGCTGGTGGCCGACGTGCCATTGTGCACGCTTCTCTCGGGTGGGCTGGACTCGTCGGCCCTGACCGCGCTGGCCGCCCGACACACCACGGATCGCGTGCGCTCCTTCGCCGTCGACTTCACCGGCTACACGGAGAACTTCTCCGCCGACGACGTGCGCGGCACCCCGGACGGGCCGTACGTCCACGAGGTGGCCGAGTTCGTCGGCACCGTCCACACCGACATCACGCTGTCGACCGATGAGCTGATGGAACCCGGCGCGCGGGCCGCCACACTGCACGCGCGCGACCTACCGATCACCACGGGCGACCTCGACACGTCGCTCTACCTGCTGTTCCGGGCGGTCCGGCAACACTCGACCGTGGCGCTGTCCGGAGAGTCGGCCGACGAGGTCTTCGGCGGTTACCGCGACTTCCATGACGCCGACACCGTCGCAGCCGACACGTTCCCCTGGATGGCCGGGCGGATGTTGAACACCGACATGACCCGACCGGGACTGCTCGACCATGCCCTGGCCAAGCAGCTCGATCTCCCCGGCTACGTCGAGGCCCAGTACCGGACGGCGCTCGCCGAGGTGCCCGGGCTGACCGGCCCTGCCGCCGCCGATCCGCACGAACGCCGGATGCGCGAGATCTGCTATCTCTACCTCACCCGCTTCCTCCCCGTGCTGCTGGACCGCAAGGACCGCATGAGCATGGCGGTCGGACTCGAGGTGCGGGTCCCGTTCTGCGACCACCGCCTCGTCGAGTACGTCTTCGGCACGCCGTGGTCGCACAAGACCTTCGACGGGCGGGAGAAGAGCCTGCTGCGCGCTGCCACCGCGGACCTGCTGCCCGACTCGGTGGTGCAGCGGGTGAAGAGCCCGTACCCGTCGACGCAGGACGCCGGCTACGAGCGGATGCTGCGCGCGCAGCTCGCGGCGCTGCTCGAACGGCCCGACTCACCCGTGGCGCAGCTGCTCGACCCCGACGCCGTGCGCGAGCTGCTTGCGCAGCCCGTCAACGACCAGTCCGGGCTGGGCGCCCGGGTCCGGCTCGAGCAGGTGCTGACCCTCGACGCCTGGTTCACCGACTACGGCGTGACGCTCGATCTGTGACGGCCCGGCCCGCTCCCCCGGGGAAGTTCGAGGGAGCGGGCGGCGTTGCGCTCACATGGGCCTGACTCGCAGCGACGCGCCCCTGTCGGCGCACGCACCGCAGACCGTCAACTACCGCATCGACGGACCCGCTCACAAGCTGCTCATGCATCCGTTCCCGCGCCGGGTGCGGGCCGAGTTCGCCGGCCGGACGGTGCTCGACACGCGCGAGGGGGTCCTGCTGCACGAGACCGCGCTGCCGCCCCGGTTCTACGTTCCCGAGACCGACATCGATGCCTCGACGTTCGTCCCCAGCGACCACACGACGCACTGCCCGTTCAAGGGCGACGCCACCTACCGGTCCTTGCAGGTTCGTGACCGCGTCGTGGAGAACGCGCTGTGGGCCTACCCGGACCCGACGGCCGAGGCCCCGTGGCTCGCCGGCTACGCTTCGCTGTACTGGGAGGCCGCCGACGCCTGGTTCGACGAGGACGAAGAGGTCCAGGGCCTGACCGACCCGTACCACCGCGTCGACATCCGTCGGTCGAGCCGGCACGTGCAGGTACTCGCCGGTGACACGGTCGTAGCCGAGTCGAATGCCCCGCTGATGCTCGCCGAGACCGGGCTGCCGCTGCGCTGGTACCTCTCCCCCGACGACGTGCAGGTGCCACTCGAACCCACCGCCACCAGCACCCACTGCCCCTACAAGGGCGACGCGAGTTACTGGACGGTGCGGCTCCCCGACGGCCGGGAGCTCACCGACGCCGTGTGGGGATACCCGGAGCCGCTGCCGGAGTCGGCGCGCATAGGGGGCCGGGTGAGCTTCCTGCACGACGGCCTGCGGGTGCTGGTCGACGGCGAGCAGGTCTGACACCCCCGACGGCTGGGAGTCAGTCGTCGTCGACGAGCAGCGCCTCCAGCGCAGGCATGGCCGCCTCGAGGATCTGGCGCTGGTCGGCGTCGAGACGCGCGAGTCGCCGTGCCACCAGCGCTGTGCGGTGCGAGCGGACCTCGGCCAGCCGGACGGCGCCTTCCTCGGACAGCACGATCCGCACCCCGCGGGCGTCGCTCGGGTCGGGCGTGCGGATGACGAGGCCCTGATCGTCCAGGGCCGCGAGGACCCTGCTCATCGTCGGTGCCGTCACCGCCTCCCGGCGGGCGAGCTCCGAGAGCCGCAACGGCCCGTGCTGCTCCACCGTGGCGAGCGCGGACAGCTGTAGCGGCGGGATCGACTCCCGACCGTCGATGCGGATCCGGCGATGCAACCTACCGACGACCAGGCGCAGCCTCGCTGCGAGGTCGGTCTGCTCGTCAGTGTCGACGCGCTGTGCGCTGGTCATCCGCACATCGTGCCAGGCTGCTCCCCAGACGTCTTTTCGGTCACACCTTTCGCAACCGAATACCCGTGATGTTGTGCTTCGGGCCCTTGCGCAACACGAGGCTCGCCCGGCCCCTCGTCGGCTTGATGTTGCGCTCCAGGTTCGGCCCGTTGATCTCGGCCCATATGCTCTCGGCCCGGGCGACCGCGCCCGCCTCGTCGAGTGCGGCGTAGCGGCGGAAGTAGGACTCCGGATCGCGGAACGCCGTCTCCCGTAGGCGCAGGAAGCGTTCGACGTACCAACGCCGGATATCGTCGGTGGCGGCGTCGACATAGACCGAGAAGTCGATGAAATCACTCACCGCCAGGGCCGCGCCGCCCTCCCGCGCCGGCTGGGCGGGCTGCAGCACGTTCAGCCCCTCGAGCAGCAGGATGTCCGGACGGTGCACGGTGAGCCGCTCGTCGGGGACGATGTCGTAGACCAGGTGGGAGTAGACGGGGGCCGTGACCTCGGAGCGTCCCGCCTTCACCTCGGTGACGAACCGCAGCAGCGCCCGCCGGTCGTAGGACTCCGGGAAACCCTTACGGGTCATCAGCCCGCGCCGCTCGAGCTCGGCGTTCGGGAGCAGGAACCCGTCGGTCGTGACCAGCTCGACGCGCGGGTGCTGGGGCCAGCGGGCGAGCAGCAGCCGCATCAGCCGGGCCGTGGTGGACTTCCCCACCGACACCGACCCCGCGATTCCGATGACGAAGGGGGTGCGCGCGGTGTTCGCGCCGAGGAACGTCCGGTACGCGCGGTAGAGCCGCCCGCCCTCCTGTACGTGCATCGTGAGCAGCCGGGACAGCGGCAGGTAGACCTCCCGCACCTCGTCGAGGTCGACCTCGTCACCGAGGCTGCGTACGTGGTCGAGCTCCTCGGCCGTGAGTGGAAGCGGCGTGTTCTCGCCGAGTTTCGCCCAGGCGTCCCGGTCGAAGTCCACAAAGGGCGAGGACGCCTCGCGCGCACCGTTGCGACTGCCGTCCATGACCGGTCAACTTAGATCCCCGCGCGCGCCATCGCTTCGAGACGTGACGGGCGCGACGTCGGAATCGGGGTGACCGCCCGGGAGGCCGCCGGTAACGGCCGCTCGTCCGGTGGGGCAAGGTCGGCCCGCGCGGGCCACGCGCCTTAGACTGGTTGTTCCGCCTGACGAGGAGCACGCCCGTGCCCCCTGCACGCCCCGCCGACCCGGGTTGCAGTAGTAGGCCGGGTCCGACCCGGCGCCCTGTCCATCCTTCCCGTGGCGACACCCGCTGTGGTGGCCGCCCATGAGCGTCCTGATGTCCATCCTCGGACTGATCGCCGTCGCCGCGCTCACCCTCGGCACCGCGATATCGGTGGCATCGGAGTTCGCGCTCACGGCGCTCGAGCGCAGTCAGGTCGACGCTCACGTCGCCGAGGTCGGCGACCGGCGCGCCCGTGCCGTGCAGCGCGCCCACCGCGGGCTGTCGTTTCAGCTGTCGGGGAGTCAGCTCGGCATCACGGTGACCACGCTGGTCACCGGCTACATCGCCGAACCCGCGATCGCGTCCTTGTTCCGGCCCGGTCTCACCGCGATCGGCATGTCGGACGGGCTGGCCGCCGGCATCGCCACCGTGCTGTCGTTGCTGCTGGCCACAACGCTGTCCATGGTGTTCGGCGAGCTCGTACCGAAGAACCTCGCCATCGCCGACCCGTTGCGCACCGCCCGGGCCGTGGTCTGGTTGCAGAGCGGCTTCGCCCGGGCGTTCCGCTGGTTGATCACCGGGTTGAACAGTGCTGCCAACGCGGTCGTGCGGCGGCTCGGGGTCGAGCCCGCCGAGGAGCTGCGGTCGGCCCGTTCGCCCCAGGAGCTCAGCTCACTGGTCCGCACCAGCGCTGAGCACGGCACCCTCGACGCCGGTACCGCCACCCTGCTCGACCGGTCGCTGCGGTTCACCGACCGGGTCGCCGAGGACCTGATGACCCCACGGGTACGGGTCGAGTCCCTCGACGCCGACGACACCGTCGCCGACCTGGTCGCGCTCGCGCGACGGAGCGGGTTCTCGCGGTTCCCCGTGCACGACCGGGATCCCGACGCCGTGCTCGGCGTGGTGCACGTCAAGCAGGCGTTCGGGGTGCCCGCGGCGAAGCGGGAGCGCGCTGTGCTGCGCGACATGGTGCAACCGGTCCCGACCGTTCCGGGGTCGCTCGACGGCGACGAGCTGCTCACCCGGCTCCGCGGCTCCGGCCTCCAGCTGGCGGTGGTGGTCGACGAGTACGGCGGCACGGCGGGCATCGTCACCCTCGAGGACCTCATCGAGGAGATCGTCGGCGACGTTCGCGACGAGCACGACCGCGCCGAGCAGGCGCAGGTGCGCCCGCTGGGGCGCGGCAGCTGGCTGGTGTCCGGGCTGCTGCGCGGTGATGAGGTGGCCGACGCCACGGGGTTCGAGATGCCCCCCGGCGACTACGAGACCCTGGCCGGGATGGTGCTCGCCCGACTGGGACGTATCCCCGACGTCGGCGAGGACGTCATCGTCGACGGGTGGCGACTCACGGTCATGCGCCGCGACCGCAACCGCATCGCCGAACTACGCGTGGCTTGTGCCGACACCGGTGATGCCGCATCCACCGCCAAGCGGGCGGAGGCCACGCATGGGTAACGACCTGCTGCTGCTCCTGGCGGCTGTCGCGCTGCTCGGCGCCAACGCCTTCTTCGTCGGCGCCGAGTTCGCGCTCATCTCCGCGCGGCGCGACCGGCTCGAGGCGATGGCGGCCTCCGGCACCCCGGCCGCCCGCACGGTGCTGCGGGCCGGCGCGGACCTTTCCCGCATGCTGGCCGCGTCACAACTGGGGATCACGATCTCCTCGTTGCTGCTCGGCCGTCTCGGCGAACCCGCGGTCGCGCACCTCATCGAGCGCCCGCTGCAGTGGGCAGGCCTGCCCGAGGCCCTGCTGCACCCGATCGCGTTCACGGTATCGCTGGCCGTCGTGGTGGTCGCGCACATCCTGCTCGGGGAGATGGTGCCCAAGAACATCGCCATCGCCGGGCCGGAACGGACCGCGATCTGGCTGGTGCCGCCGTTCCTCGTCTTCACGACGGTGATGCGCCCGCTGATCGAACTGTTCAACGTGATGGCGAACGGCGTCCTGCGGCTCGTCGGCGTGGAGCCGCGCGACGAGCTCGAGACCTCCTTCACATCGGGGGAGCTGGCCGACCTCATCGCCGAGTCGGGCCGAGAGGGCCTGCTCGACGACCACGAGTCGCGCCGCCTCACCCGCACGCTCAGCTCGGCCGAGGCCACCGTCGCCGACGTCCTCGTGCCGAGCGACGAGCTCGTCACGCTGCCGGCGAACCCGACCGTCGAGAACGTGGCGCAAACGGTCGCCGACACGGGCTTCTCTCGGTTCCCGGTACCTGATCCGGACGGCAAGCTCATCGGTTACCTGCACGTGAAGGACATCCTGGATCTCGTCGACGACCCGGATACCGCCGTGCCCGCCGAGCGTGTCCGCGGGCTGCCCGAGGTGCCCGTCTCCTTCCGCCTCGACGAGGCGCTCGCGGTGCTGCGGCGCTCCCGCGCCCACCTGGGCCGGGTGGTGAACGGCCGCGGTGAGACCGTCGGGGTGGTGGCGATGGAGGACCTGGTGGAGCACTACGTCGGCGAGGTCCGCGACGCCACGCACGCGCCGCGATCGCAGGCTTGACCTGAACTCGGCTCGAGGTCGCAGGGTTGTGCCATGCCCACCGTGACCTCGATCTTCACCCCGGCCGAGCTGGCCTACCTCCGCGGGCAGCGCCTCGCTCGGCTCGCCACGATCGGACCGGACGGCGCGCCGCAGGTACGGCCCGTCGGCTTCCTCGTCGACGCTGAGAACGGCACGGTCGACATCCCGGGCCTGCAGAATCCGTCCACGCAGAAATGGCGCAACGTGGTCCGTGACGGCCGCGTCGCGCTCGTCGTCGACGACGTCGTGCCGGAACCGTGGCAGCCGCGGGCCCTGGAGATCCGTGGGACCGCTGAAACCCTGCCGGACGTCATGCCGACGGGAGCCTTCTCCGGAGTGAAGCCAGGTGTGATCCGCATTCACCCTGAGCGCATCCTGGTCTTCGGCCTGGACGACCCCGACTCCCCCGGCTCCCGGCGGGTGCGGCCTGCCTGACCGGCACGCCACAGCCGTACCGTGAGCTGCTGTGACGACCGAGCTCACCTCCGCAGCGCCCGTGGTGCTCGAGGAGCCGGTGTGGCGGGCCCGCGCAGCCCGGCACCGGGCCCGGGTCGGGCTGTGGACCGGGCCCCACCGCGAGCGCCGGCGTCGGGGCGAGTCGCACCCCGTCATGGACTTCCTGTTCACCTACTACTCGCTTCGGCCGGCTCGCCTCGAGCTGTGGCACCCGGGTCCGGGTGCGCTGCTCAGGGGCGGCGACGAGCTGCTGGCGGTTCCGGGGCACGTCCGGGACGGCGACTGTGTGCGCCTCGACGTCGACGCCCTTCCGGCCCGGATCGCCGGTACCGCTGCCTTCGTGCGGGACCTGCTGCTCGCCACGGCATCCCGTCCGGCCCGGCTGAGCTGCTTCGGACTGCACGAGTGGGCGATGGTGTACGGCAGCGACGCACCCCGGCACGGGGCGGTCCCACTCCGGTTGCGAGCAGCGGGAACCGACGCCGTGGTCGAGTCGCTATCCGTCCACTGCACGCATCACGACGCGTTCCGCTTCTTCACGGCCGCGGCCCGTCCCCTCAACGCGATCAGTCCGGAGCGGGCCGACCAGGTCGCGAACGAGCAGCCGGGCTGTCTGCACGCGACGATGGACCTCTACAAATGGGCGTACAAGCTCGCCCCCGCCACACCATCGGAGCTGCTGGCGGAGTGCTTCGCCCTCGCCGTCGAGGTACGGGAGCTTGACATGCGCGCCAGCCCGTATGACCTGGCCGATCTCGGCTACTCCCCCGTCCGTATCGAGACCCCCTCGGGGCGGGCCGAGTACGCGCGGGCTCAGGCCGCGTTCGCCGAACGTGCCGCCCCGTTGCGGGACCGGCTGATCGCCCTGTGCAGGGTCCTCGCGCCCGCTGAGGCCTGAGCGCACGTCGCCCCGCTGTGCCGGCTCTTCGGGTCGATGCGGTCGTCGTTGATGGTCAATGTTTGATCGACCACCGGTCTGCGTCAATGATCGATTGACACAGGAGAACCAGAAGTCGATGTATCAGGGCCACGGCACGCCGCCTCTCATCACAGCGGGCGGGTGGGCGGGAGGGGGGTCCACCCGCCCGTGAGGGGCCCGTGGCGACCACTGCGTGATGGGCGGCCCTGCCATCCGGGCGCGCCATTGGCTTTCCACGCCGATCAGTGCCCCGCAGCCGAGCCCGACGCCCAGCCCGAGCGCGAACTCGGCCGTAGTCAGCGCTTGCTGTCGCGTCCTTTCTGTTCGGTGCACCGAAATACCCGCGTCCCCTTTGTGCCCGCCCCAAGCGAGCACATGTGTCAGTGGCCGAGCACAGTTTGGGTGATCTTGATGATGACCAGGATCATTGCGGCGGCCAGGTAAAGGCGCAGCGCACCCATCCCGACCTTGCGTCCCATGGACATGACCGGCTTGGTCAGCTCGTCCAGTGGCGGCATCCGCCAGTCCTGCCGATCGCTTCGGTCGACGCGACCCGTCGCCGGGCCGCCCCGGCCGCGGCGGACGAGTGCGTAGCCCGCGGCCAGCACGCCGGCGCCCCCACAGACTTGGATGATCGTGACGATCTGCGCGGCGGCGATGTGGGGGAACAACACCGCCGAGGTCAGGATGATCGACAAGGTGACGAGGACACCGACCACGATGGAGGTGAACAGGTTCGTCGCCCGGCCGTTGACCCATGGGCCGAGCACCTGACTGTCGTTGCACAGCAGTAGCAGGAACACCGATGCCGAGGGCAGCAGCACTCCGGCGAGGGTCTGTACGCCTGCGGTCAGCAGACCCAGCGGGGAGCCGGGAATGAGCACGAGCGCCGCTGCAAGCCCGATCAGGCCCGCGTAGACAAGGTAGAAGCCCTTGGCCTGCTTCACCCCCCTGTGCAGGGAGTGCTTCACACCGAACACGTCACCGATGGCGTAGGCGCTCGACAGGGACACCGCGAACGCGCCGATGATCGAGGCGTCCAGCAGCGCGACCGCGAACAGCGCACCGGTCGCCTTTCCCGCGTA
>JAODNO010000577.1 GCA_025465235.1 Pseudonocardia sp. | reverse complement strand
ATCAAGGTCGTCGGCATCGGTGGCGGCGGCGTGAACGCCGTCAACCGCATGATCGAGGTCGGCCTCAAGGGCGTCGAGTTCATCGCCGTGAACACGGACGCCCAGGCGCTGCTGATGTCCGACGCCGACGTCAAGCTCGACATCGGGCGGGAGCTCACGCGCGGGCTGGGCGCCGGCGCCAATCCGGAGGTGGGTCGCAAGGCGGCTGAGGACCACCGCGAGGAGATCGAGGAGGTCCTCAAGGGCGCCGACATGGTCTTCGTGACGGCAGGCGAGGGTGGCGGCACGGGCACCGGCGGCGCCCCGGTCATCGGGTCGATCGCCCGCAAGCTCGGCGCGCTGACCATAGGCGTCGTCACCCGCCCGTTCACCTTCGAGGGCCGCCGCCGCGCGGGGCAGGCCGAGGAGGGGATACAGGCGCTGCGCAACGAGTGCGACACGCTGATCGTCATCCCCAACGACCGGCTGCTGCAGCTCGGAGACGTGGGCGTCTCGCTGATGGACGCCTTCCGCTCCGCCGACGAGGTGCTGCTCTCCGGTGTCCAGGGCATCACGAACCTGATCACGACCCCTGGCCTGATCAACCTCGACTTCGCCGATGTGAAAAGCGTCATGTCCGGCGCGGGCAGCGCACTCATGGGTATCGGGTCGTCGCGGGGCGAGGGCAGGGCGGTGCAGGCGGCGGGCAAGGCGATCAACTCACCACTGCTC
The DNA here is from genome assembly GCA_025465235.1 of Pseudonocardia sp. GTDB lineage: Bacteria > Actinomycetota > Actinomycetes > Mycobacteriales > Pseudonocardiaceae > Pseudonocardia. The sequence continues at coordinate 7,634 of JAODNO010000577.1, read as the reverse complement.
GAGGCGTCGATGGACGGTGCCCAGGGGGTGCTGCTCTCGATCGCGGGCGGCTCCGACCTCGGCCTGTTCGAGATCAACGAGGCCGCGTCGCTCGTGCAGGAGGCGGCACACCCCAAGGCCAACATCATCTTCGGCACGGTGATCGACGACTCCCTCGGCGACGAGGTGCGCGTCACGGTCATCGCCGCCGGGTTCGAGGCAGGTGGCCCGACGCACAAGAAGATGGAGCCGACGGCGTTCCGCTCCCCGGATCGGCACTCCCCCGGGGGCATCGCCCCTGGCGTCAGCGGCAGCACCGCCCCGTACTCGACCGGTCAGCCCATGCCGAGCCAGTCCGCCGCGGGCGGGGGCAACGGTGCTCCACCGCAGCCGGGCGGCAACGGCTACGCCAACGGCAGGCCGCCGGCCGGCAATCCTGGAGTGGCCACCCCCCACCAGGCCGGCACACTGCCGCCGTCGGCTCCCCCTCCCGTTCACTACGCGCCACCCGCGCCGCGCCAGCCGGACTCACCGCGCCGGGACACGGGCTTCGACCATGCGGGTCAGTCCGCAACGCCCGTGGTGCCGGAGCGGTCGGCGCCCACTTACACGCAGCCGGTCGGGGCCGACGACCTCGACGACGACGTGGACGTCCCGCCGTTCATGAAGCGCTGACCGTGGCCCGGGCCCGCGTCCGGCGGGTGGTCACGACCCGGGCGGGTGGGCGCTCGACCGGAGCCTTCTCGACGTTCAACCTGTCCGCAGGCGTCGGCGACGAGCCCGCGGCCGTGGCGGCGAACCGCCGGCGCGTGTCGGCCGAGCTGGGCGTCCCGGTCGTGTTCCTCGAGCAGGTGCACGGCACGACGGTGGCCACCGTGGACGCGGTTCCCGGGTCCGGCGCGCCCGACGTGCCGGCCGCCGACGCCGCGGTCACGGCCCTGCCCGGCGTCGGGCTCGCGGTGCTGGCTGCCGACTGTGTGCCGCTGCTGCTCGCCGACCCGGTGGCCGGAGTCGTCGGCGCGGCCCATGCCGGTCGGGTCGGAGCCGCCGCGGGCGTGGTGCCGGCCACCGTGGCGGCCATGGAGGCGTTGGGCGCACGGGTGGGCGCCCTGGAGGTGCTGCTGGGGCCTGCGATCTGCGGGGGCTGCTACGAGGTGCCCGCAGCAATGCAGGCTGACGTGGACGCGCGACTGCCCGGCAGCGCGGTCCGGACCCGCCGCGGCACTCCCGGGTTGGACCTGCGTGCCGGTCTCCATCACCAGCTCACTCAGCTCGGCGTGGCACGGATCGGTGGTGATCCGCGGTGCACTTTTGAGGAGCGTGATCTCTACAGCCACCGCAGGGGCGCACCGACCGGCCGTCAGGCGGCGATCACGTGGCTGGACCTGCGCTGAGGCGAGTCCCGCAGCGGTGAGCCGCAAGGGGTGTGATAGCCACGTTCTGCCCGGACCCGGAAGGGGGTGGGGACAGTGCACGGTGAGAGACGCCATGAGCTGGCCCGACGGCTGCGCGCCGTGCGGGAGCGGATCGACGCAGCCTGCGTCGCCGCGGGGCGTGTCCCGGGGGACGTGTCCCTGCTGGCCGTGACGAAGACCGTGCCAGCCGCCGACGTCGCGGTGCTGCTCGACCTCGGCCTCACCACGTTCGGGGAGAACCGCGTGCAGGAGGCCGGGGCGAAGGTCGCGGAGGTGGCGCAGCTGTCCCCCGCTGCGGCGCCGCGGTGGCACTTCGTCGGGGGCCTGCAGCGGAACAAGGCGAAGGCCGTCGCGCGCTGGGCCGATCGGGTGGAATCGGTGGACTCGCAGCGGCTGGCTGAGGCCCTCGACGTCGCCGCGCGTCGCGAGCAGGACACCGGTGGGCGCCTCGTTCCGCTGTCCGTGCTGGTGCAGTACAGCGTCGACGGCGACCCGCAGCGGGGTGGTGTGTCCCGGGACCAGCTGGGTCCGCTCGCCGAACGCGTCGCGTCGTGCGCCGGGCTGCAGCTCACCGGTCTGATGGCAGTGGCTCCGCTCGGTGCTGACCCGGACGTGGCCTTCGCCGACGTGGCCGCGGCCGCGGCGTGGCTGCGCGCACGGTTTCCGCAGGCCAGCACCTTGTCGGCCGGAATGAGCGGGGATCTCGAGGTGGCGATCAGGCATGGATCGGACGTGGTGCGTGTCGGAACAGCCCTTGTGGGGGAACGGCGGATAACCTCGGAGTGATCGTCGGGCCGTGCTGTCTGCGGCCGACCGTCGGGGGATCGATGATGGGAGCGCGAATGGGCGCGATGTACCGGCTCAAGGCCTACTTCGGCATGGTGCCGGCCGAAGAGATGGGCGAGTACGCCGACGAGCCGGTTCCCGACCGCTACTCGGACGGCCGCCGGCCCGACCGGTCCTCTCGCGAGTACGGCGACGACCGGTGGGACGCCCGCTTCTCCTACGACGACGACCCCCAGCACGACCGGTACGAGGACGGGTGGGACCGCCGCCCGCCCCGTCCGGTGGGCATGGAGCGTCCCGTGCCACGTGGCGTGGGAGGTCCCTCGGGGCTGGGTCAGCCCGCGGTCCGGGGCGCGCTAGCGATCGACCCCGACGCCGCGATGCGCGAGCCGATCAGGGCCGTCCCCCCTGCTCCGCCCGCCGTCCCCGAGCAGCGCGACCGGGCCACGCGGGGGGCCGCAGCCCTGGCCAGGATCACCACCTTGCAGCCCAGCAGCTACAAGGAGGCGCGCACGATCGGCGAGCGCTACCGCGACGGCGTGCCGGTGATCATGAACCTCACCGAGCTCGACGTCGACGACGCGAAGCGGCTCGTCGACTTCGCCGCCGGGCTCGCGTTCGCGCTGCGCGGGTCGATCGACAAGGTCACCAGCCGTGTCTTCCTTCTCACACCTGCCGACGTCGAGGTGTCCGCCGACGACGCCCGCAGGCTCGCAGAACGAAACATCTTCCGCCAGGATTGAGGGCGTGCCCCTCGCCATCCAGTTCCTTCTGTACTACGTGCTGTTCTTCTTCTGGCTGCTGCTCATCGGGCGGATCGTGGCGGAGTTGGTACGCAGCTTCGCCCGCCAGTGGGTGCCTGCGGGGCCGAGCGCCGTGGCGCTCGAGATCATCTTCACAGCCACCGATCCGCCCGTGAAGTTGTTGCGGAGAGTGATCCCGGTCGTCCGGATCGGCGGCGTCGGACTGGACCTGTCGATTATGGTTCTGCTGCTGGTCGTGTTCATACTTATGAACGTTGCCCAGCCGACGCCGTAGTGAGCCCCAGTCACACGGTGCCGCCGCCGAGGACTGCATGAGGTGATCCGATGCCGCTGACGCCCGCCGACGTTCACAACGTCGCGTTCAGCAAGCCCCCCATTGGTAAGAGGGGGTACAACGAGGACGAAGTCGACGCGTTCCTCGACCTGGTCGAGGCCGAACTGGCTCGCCTGATCGAGGAGAACGAGGACCTGCGCGAGCAGGTCTCTCAGCTCGAACAACGCCTCGGGAACGCACAGGCCGATCTGGAGGACGCGCGTTCGCGTCCGCCTGCTCCGTTGGGGGCGCCAGTGTCGCCGCCGACGCAGCAGATCCAGCGGCAGGTCGAGCCGCCGCCCATGCGGCAGATGGAGCCACCGCGCTCCATGTCGGGCCCTCCGTCCCTGGTGGACGCCGGTGAGCAGGGCGACCACCACGTCCAGGTGGCGAAGGTCCTGAGCATGGCCCAGGAGATGGCCGAGCGGCTCACCGCCGAGGCCAAGTCCGAGGCCGACGCGATGCTCACCGACGCCCGGACCAAGTCCGAGCAGCTGCTGTCGGACGCTCGTACCAAGTCCGACGGTCTCGTCAACGACGCCCGCTCGCGGGCCGAGACGATGCTGAACGACGCCCGTACCAGGGCGGAGACCTTGGAGCGCCAGTCGCGCGACAAGGCCGCCACACTGGTCGGCGACGCCGAGCGCAAGCAGGCGGAGATCATCGGCACGATCACCCGCGACAAGTCGGTGCTCGAGAAGAAGATCGACGAGCTGCGTACGTTCGAGCGTGAGTACCGCACCCGCCTCAAGACATACCTGGAGTCCCAGCTCAGGGACCTCGGAGAGCGGGGTTCGGCGGCTCCGTCCGATGCCCGGTCGAGCTCCAACGGCGGTTACGCCTCTACCGGATACGGCCAGCGCGCCGACGCCGGTAGCTGACCGAGACCTACACGGGCGGTGTGACGGGTTCCCGCCGCACCGCCGCACACGGAGAGAATCGTGCTGCTCCTGGTCCTGATCCTCGTCCTGATCGCCTTCGGCCTGCTGGTGGTGGCGCTGCTGTCCGGCAGCGTGCTGTGGGCCTGGGTGTCCGTCGGAATCAGCGTCGCCGCAGCGGCAGTACTGCTGATCGACTGGCTGCAGCGCCGCAACGCCGTCAAGGCCGGCGCCGACGCGGCGGCCGGCACGGGCGGTCCCGGTGCCTCACCGCCGAGGACGGAGGTCGAGCCGGTCACCGAGATCCTGCCGGTCATCCCGCCGTCCGGAACCCCCATGGCCGGGGCCGGCGGTGTCAACGGCGCGCCCCGGGACGTCCCGGCGGCTCGTTTCGATCAGGTCCTGGACGGCACGCAGACGGTGATCATGCCGGTCGTTCAACCGTCCGGCTCTGGTGATCGACCGCCCGGCGCTACCCCTGGAATCAGCCCATCGAGCGGTGATTCGTCACCGAGCGTAACCAAAGTCGGCGGCGATCGTTCTTCCTCGGTCCCTCGGCCGAGCGACATGGGAGACGTCACCGGTATCGCGCCGGGCTCGGCAGGCCCCGCCGAGAAACCCGACGACCGGCCCGCTGCTTCAGCGGCTCCGCCCGCCACGCCCCCGGAGGCCGCGGACACGGCACGCCGCGTGCCCGGCACCACCGGTGGTGCCCCCTCCGGCGCGTCCGACCCCGTACCGGTCGACCTCGAGAAGGCCGATCGCCGGCAAACCGATCGTGACGAGAGCGAAGGCGACACGACGCCGGAGCCGGATGCCGCACCCGCGTCGGACAGCCCGGCGGACCGACGCGATGCGTACGACGCGGAGGCCACCATGGCCGTCGATGCGCGCCCGGCGGACACACCCGCGGGTCCTGCTGTCTCCGATGAGGCCCCGGCTGACAGCTCGACCGCCGACGCGGACGTCGCGTCTGCCTCGACCACCGATGGGGCTGTGGAGGGTGGTTCGCCCGCGGGTGACGCCACCACTGCTATGGCCGAGGCCACGGGGGGCGACCCGGTCCTGCCCCCGCCCGGCTCCGACGTCGAGCCGCCGGAGGAGTCGCGGGACGTCGCTGCGGCCGCACTGGTCGCCACCCTCGAGGACGAGGTACTCGTGATCGACGAGCAGCCCCGTTACCACGTCGAGAGCTGCCGGTTGCTGGCCGGCAACGCGCTGATCCCGCTGCCGGCGCGCGAGGCGATCGAGCTCGGCTTCACCCCGTGCGGCTGGTGCGCGCCGGACCGCACCCTGGCCAGCAGGCACTCCGCCCCGGCCCGCTAGGCCCCACCGGAATACCGGGTGGCGCCAGGGCGCTACGCTTGATGTACAGGCACCGATCCGGCCATCACCGGGGAGCCTCCGGAAGAACAGGCGTGCAGCCCGGCAACGGGCAGGGCTTGCCTCAGTAGAACCGGACGGGAGCGGCCCGTCACAGCCGACCGATGAGTGGCTGCCCACCTGGGCGGCAAGCGGGGTGGTACCGCGGCGCCCGCGAGGGCCGTCGTCCCCGTGCAGGCAGCAGCACCAGCCACGCACGAGGAGCACACGCGCAATGAAGGCCGACGCCACAGCCGACCAAGCCGGGTACCCGCTTGTCCCGGCGCACCCGTCCTTCCCCGCGCTGGAGCGCGAGGTGCTGGACGCCTGGGACGCCGACGGCACCTTCGTCGCGTCGGTCGAGGCGCGTCCCGCTGGCGAGAACGGCACCAACGAGTTCGTCTTCTACGACGGGCCCCCCTTCGCCAACGGCCTGCCGCACTACGGGCACCTGCTCACGGGCTACGTCAAGGACGTCGTGCCGCGTTACCAGACGATGCGCGGCAAGCACGTCGAACGCCGGTTCGGCTGGGACACCCACGGACTGCCGGCCGAGGTCGAGGCGGAACACGAACTCGGGATCAAGGACAAGTCCGAGATCGAGGAGATGGGTGTCGCGGCCTTCAACGAGGCCTGCCGCACGTCCGTCCTCCGCTACACCGACGAGTGGCGCGCCTACGTCACCCGCCAGGCCCGCTGGGTCGACTTCGACAACGACTACAAGACGCTCGACCTGGACTACATGGAAAGCGTCATGTGGGCCTTCAAGACCCTGTGGGACAAGGGCTTGATCTACTCCGGATTCCGGGTGCTCTGGTACTGCTGGCACGACGGCACGCCGCTGTCGGCCACCGAGACCAGGATGGACGACGTCTATCTGGACCGGCAGGACCCCGCCGTCACGGTCGGCGTGCGGCTGCGCGCTCCCGGCACCGACCTGGACGACGCGCTCGCGCTCGTCTGGACCACCACGCCCTGGACCCTGCCGTCGAACCTCGCGGTCGCCGTCAACCCGGATGTCGACTATGCGCTCGTTGCCGGCAACGGCGAGAACTTCGTCGTCGCCACGGCCCGGGTCGAGCACTACGCCCGCGAGCTCGGCACGGTGGACGGCGGGGAGCCCATGGTGCTGCGCACCATGAAGGGCAGCGAGTTGCTGGGCCTGTCCTACGTCCCACCGTTCGACTTCTTCGCCGGCTGGGAGAACGCCCACCGCATCCTGGCCGCCGACTATGTCACCACCGAGGACGGCACCGGTCTCGTGCACATCGCGCCCGCCTTCGGTGAGGAGGACAAGGTCGTCACCGACGCCGCGGGCATCGAGACGGTCGTCCCGGTGGACTCCCGCGGTGAGTTCGACTCCCGGGTGCCGCCCTACGCGGGCATGCAGGTGTTCGACGCCAACCCGCAGATCATCCGAGACCTGCGTGACGGCGCGCCGCACGCGCAGGGCGTGCTGCTGCGACACGAGACCTACAACCACCCGTACCCGCACTGCTGGCGCTGTGGCAACCCGCTCATCCAGCGGGCCGTCGACTCCTGGTTCGTGCAGGTCACGGCGTTCCGCGACCGCATGGTGGAGCTCAACCAGGAGATCACCTGGGTGCCGGAGCACGTCCGCGACGGGCAGTTCGGCAAGTGGCTGGAGGGCGCCCACGACTGGTCGATCTCCCGCAACCGTTACTGGGGATCGCCCATCCCCGTGTGGGTGTCGGACGATCCGCAGTACCCGCGCGTCGACGTGTACGGCTCGCTCGACGAGCTGGAGCACGACTTCGGCGTGCGCCCGAACGACCTGCACCGCCCGTACATCGACGAGCTGACCAGGCCCAACCCGGACGACCCCACCGGGCATTCGACGATGCGCCGGGTGCCCGAGGTACTCGACTGCTGGTTCGACTCCGGCTCGATGCCGTTCGCCCAGGTGCACTACCCGTTCGAGAACCGCGACTGGTTCGAGGACCACTACCCGGGCGACTTCATCGTCGAGTACAACGGGCAGACGCGTGGCTGGTTCTACCTGCTGCACGTGCTGGCCACGGCGCTGTTCGACCGGCCGGCGTTCCGCTCGTGCATGGCTCACGGCATCGTGCTCGGCGACGACGGGCAGAAGATGTCGAAGTCGCGGCGCAACTAC
>JAODNO010000550.1 GCA_025465235.1 Pseudonocardia sp. | reverse complement strand
CCCGGACGGCGGAAGCATGGACATCCTGCAGGATGTCTCGTTCACGGTCCGTGAGAAGGAGTGGTTCACGGTCGTCGGGCCGAGCGGATGCGTCAAGAGCACGCTGCTGAACGTCGCCTCGGGGCTGCTCTCACCGACATCGGGAACCGTGCGCCTGGTGAAGGGTGACCGCGACCTCGAGCAGGAGGAGATCGGGTACATCACCCAGGACTCGAACCTCTTTCCCTGGCTGACGGCGATCCAGAACGTCATGGTGCCGCTGGAAATCCGGGGGGTGCCGAAACGGGAACGCGTGGAACGCGCTACCGAGTGGCTCCGTCTCGTGGGGCTGAACGGCTTCGAGAACCACTACCCTCGGCAGCTCTCAGGCGGCATGCAGAAGCGGTGTTCCATCGCGCGGACCCTGGTCTACGACCCCGAGGTGTTGCTGATGGACGAGCCGTTCGGGGCGCTCGACGCGATCACGAAAGCGACGCTGCAGAAGACCGTCCTGGACCTTTGGGAGAAGCGACAGACGTCCGTCATCTTCATCACACACGATCTGACGGAGGCAATCGCGCTCTCCGATCGCGTCGCCGTCATGACCGGCCGGCCGGGCCGGGTTCGGGCCATCGTGGACATCACCATCGAACGACCCCGAGATGTCTACAACATCACGGACCTTACGTCCTTCAAGGCGCTGCGCCGCGAGCTGTGGCAGCTGCTGGAGAACGAGCTGGAGTCCTGAGGAGGGTATGAGGCGATGACTGCGAATGTGGATACTCAGCTCCGGGGCCATGGACCCCGTGGGCTTTCGGTGAAGCGGCGTGGCGAGCGTGACGGTGGGCAGCGCGAGAGCCCCCGGCGCCGGTCGACTCTCGTCATGGTCAGCCGGATCGCGTTCATTCTCTTCGTTCTGTCACTGTGGCAGTTCCTGAGCGGCCGGGTGATCGAGGACTTTCTCATCAGCAACCCGATCGACGTGGCCGTGAAGCTGTTCGCGCTGCTCGGCGACCCCCACATGCATGACAACATCCTGGTCACTGCGCAGGAGCTGGTGCTCGGCTGGTTCCTGGGTTCCGTGGCCGGAGCCGTGGTCGGCTGGTGCATCGGAGCCGTGAAGTTCCTCGGCGAGGTGCTCGAGCCGATCATCATTGCCATCAACGGGATCCCGAAGGTCGCGCTGGCACCCATGTTCCTGCTCTGGTTCGGGCTGGGCATCGGTTCGAAGGTCGCGATCGCCAGCATGATCGTGTTCTTCCTGGTCTTCAACAACGTCTACTCCGGGATGCGGAACGTGCCGCGTCCCTTGGTCGACGTGGCAAAGGCGATGGGCGCTTCCCGGATCTACATCGTGCGCAGGGTCGTCCTGCCGTCGGTCAGTGTTCCGTTGTTCGCGGCTCTGCGAGCGGGTGTGCCATTCGCCATGATCGGCGTCATTGCCGCGGAGTTCATCTCGGCGGACGAGGGGCTCGGCAACTACTCGATGGAGGCCACACAGCAGTTCGACTCGGCAGGACTGTTCGCTGCGCTCGTCATCATCGTGGCGATGGTCGTCGTCGGCGGCGGGATCATCGGCGTGTTCCAGCGCCGCGCGCTGGCGTGGATGCGGGACTGACGACCTATACGAAGACAGGGTGCAGCCCCGCGTGCGTCGGGGTGCACCCTGTCGGATTGTTGACCGACGGAGGAAGACATATGCAGAAGCCGCATCTCCAGATCATCATCGGTAGCACCCGACCCGGCCGCGCGGGTGCGGCCGTCGGCAGCTGGTTCTATGACATCGCGGTGAAGCACGACGCTTGCACGGTGGAAATGCTCGACCTGGCCACCATCGATCTCCCACTGTTGGACGAGCCGAATCATCCCCGCCTCGGGCGGTACGTCTACGACCACACGAAGAGGTGGAGCGAGATGATCAGCGCGGGCGACGCGTTCGTGTTCGTCGTCCCGGAATACAACCGCGGCTACAACGCCGCGACGAAGAATGCGCTGGACTATCTCTGCAGGGAATGGCGGCGCAAGCCGGTGGGATTCGTCGGCTACGGTGCCGTCGCCGCCGGGTCCAGGTCGATCCAGGGTCTGATTCCGGTCGTCGCAGCGCTCGGAATGATTCCGGCGGCGCGCTCGGTGAACATTCCCTTGATCAACCGGATGGTCACTGACGGTGAGTTCGTGTCGAACCCGCGGCTGGACGAGAGCGCCGCGGAGATGCTCGACGAGCTGTCGTCGTGGGCGACCGACCTCGGAGCCACACATCGCGGGGCCGACCGATAGATGCGGGTCATGGTGCGACCGACGACGGCGGTGGGCGTCGTCTACGTCGCGGCGATCTTCCTCAGCACGATGGACACCACCATCGTCAACGTCGCGCTCCCCTCCATCGGGGACGCCTTCTCCGTCCCCTCGACGTCGGTCGACGCGATCACCATCTCCTACCTGGTCAGCCTGGCGGTCTTCGTCCCGGCATCGGGCTGGCTCGGTGACCGGTTCGGCGGCAAGCGGATCCTGCTGATCGCGACCGCGGTCTTCACGGTCGCCTCGGGGCTCTGTGGGAACGCCTCGAACCTCGGGGAGCTCGTCGCCTACCGGATTCTGCAGGGCGTCGGCGGAGGAATGCTCGCCCCGGTGGGCATGGCGATGGTGCTCCGCAGTTTCGCGCCGGCTGAGCGAGTGCGGGTGCTCTCCGTGCTCACCATCGCCACCGCGGTTGCCCCGATAATCGGCCCGACCGTCGGTGGGATCCTGATGACGAACCTGTCGTGGCATTGGGTGTTCTTCGTGAACGCCCCCGTTGGGGTCTGCGCGTTCGTCTTCGGCCTGTTGTTCGTCCGGGACATCGGCGAGCCGCGGTCCGAACGTTTCGACGTGGCCGGGTTCGTGCTCTCGGCAGCCGGTCTGGGGCTCCTCATGTACGGGATCTCCGAGGGCCCCGACCTGGGGTGGACCGCGTTGCCCGTGCTGCTCAGCGTCCCGGTCGGCGCGGTGCTGCTGGGCGTGATGGTGCTCGTCGAACTGCGGCGCCGCGCCCCGATGATCGATCTCCGGTTGTTCGATGATCGCTTGTTCCGGTCGAGCACCGCGGTCATGACGATCGAGTCGGTCGCGTTCCTCGGTGCGGTCTACACCGTCTCGTTGTACTTCCAGGACGGACGCGGTCTCAGCCCACTCGCCACAGGCATGAGCATCCTGCCGCAGGCCCTCGGCGTGATGATCGGATCGCAGCTCGCCAGCAGGCTGCTGTACCCGCGCCTCGGGCCCCGCCTGCTCCTGACGGTGGCCGTGGCCGGATCGAGTGTCTTCATCGCACTGCTCGCGTCGATGGGAGCCGAGACCAGCCTGTGGTACGCGTGGCTCCTCCTGCACTTCATGGGTCTCTCCGTGGGCCACGTGTTCCTGGGCACCCAGGCAGCCGCGTTCGCGACGATCCCGCAGACGGCCTCGGGGCGGGCGTCGACGATTTTCAACGTTGGGCGCCGCCTCGGCGGTGCCCTTGGTATCGCGGCAGCGACGACGGCGATGGTGCTGGTCGGGGCCGGCTCCTCCGGGGCGGCCGGCTCGGGAGACCCCAGCCCGTATCGGGTCGCGTTCCTCGTGGTCGCCGCGCTCAACCTCGTGGCCATCTGGCCCGCGCTGGCGACGCGCGGCCCTGACGCGGCGACGACGCTCCCCGCGCGCAACCGGGCCCCGAGTCCGGCAGCCGAAGCCCGGTGACGACGCCGACGACCCGCCAGGCTGATGAGGAAGGCCACCCCGACCAGTACCGAGGGCCTGGCCAGGCACCAGCAGTGGTAGGGCCAGTACCAGCGCGGTGTCCGGGCCGGTCCAGGCGTGCGCCATCACGGCCACAACGGTGAGCCCTCGTGTGCGACGAGTCTTCGGCCGTTTTCTGCATGTGCACCACATTTTTCGACGAGTGCACACGGGATCACGGCGGCGGAGCGAGACGCGTCGTGCTCGGCACCGGGCGGCGCGACATACGTGCAGCGCCGCCCGGTGCCCGTCGGTGGGGAAGGTCAGCCGACGTCGGCGACCAGTGCGACGCTCTCGACTCCGGCAACGGCAACCGCCTCGTCGTTCTCGGGACGGTCCCCGCTGACCCCGATCGAGCCGAGGAGGTTCCCCTCGGCGTCACGGATCAGGGCACCTCCGCGGGACGACGCGATGCGACCCTCGGAGATGGCGGCCAGGGCAGCGAAGAAGGACGGGTCGCGGGTCGCGTGCCGGGCACCCGCGGCGCCACCCGAGCCGGTGCCCAGGCATCCCCAGGCCTTCGCATGGGCGATCTGCGGGCGCAGGATCCCGGCGCCGTCCTCGCGCTTGACGACCACCGGGTGGCCGCCCGGGTCGAGCACGGTGATGGAGAGTGGTCGCAGCTGGAGCTCACGAGCCTTGCTCAGCGCCGCGTCCACGATGTCTGACGCCTGGGTCAAAGACAAAGCCACTTCATGGATTCCTTTCTCTCTTGCCGATCTGACTGTGGTTGGTAGGGGAGTCGCGGTGGAGGAAAGCCCCGGTGCGGACGGATGAGGCCGAGCTGGTCCGGGCATGCCCGGACCAGCTCGGCCTCGGTGCGGTTTCCGCCGTCAGATCGTCGTCAGACCCTTTGCCGGGCGTTCTCGAACTGGATCGCGCCATCGCTCGTGACGACGTCGAACTGCTCCGACGGGACGCGCGGCAGCTGGACCGGAGGCAGACCGACGTTGTAGAGCACGGTCTCCTCGGTCGCACTGACGTGGAGCTTCTCGCCGGGTTCGACCTGGAGCGCGGCCAGCCGTCCGATCTCCGTACCCTCAACGGTGGCCTTGCCCGACAAGGCGACGATGAGCTGCCTGCCGGCCTCGGTCGTCGAGACCCATTCCGCTCCGGCATCGATCTTGATGAATTCGATCCAGAACTGGCGCTCGGTGAACGAACCCAGGCGCTTGCGCTCGACGCCGTCCGCCCCCGGCAGCGGCAGCCAGTTGAAGTGCTTCGGGTTCATGATGAGGACGCTCTGGTAGCGGGGCCGAGGGAACTTGACGGGCCGGCGCTCGGGGTTCCGCTCCTCCGGGGGCCGCGCGGACCGCGGTCCGCGGCCACGTGCCGCGGCCATGCCCATGCCCGATGCGCCGCCGAACTGCAGCACCAACTGCAGTTGCTTCGGGTCATCGAGAGGGTCGTCCTGCGGGCCGTAGGTCTGTCCCTCCGGGAAATAGCCGACCTCGCCCTCGTGCAGGATCCCCTGCTCACCCAGGTTCATGTCGCCGACCAGGGGGAGGCGGATCTGTTCGAAGGTGTGCCGGTGCCGGGGCATCTGGAAGTCCGCCTCCTGGCGCCCCAGGATGTAGCGGAAGTTCTCCAGCTTCTCGGGCTCACCGCCCATGAGCAGGTAGTTGAAGGACACCGTGCCCCTCGGGTGGTCCATGTGAAACTCAGATTCATCGAATGGCGCGATCTTCATCTCGCTCCTCCGTAGTTGTCTTCGGTTGTGTGCCCTGCCTCTCCGGAATGCGCGAGCTCCCCGCTGCGAGGACGGCGTGGCGCTGGTAAGGCCGGAGTCGCCGGCCGCATGTCCGCCGCTGCTTCCCGACCACCAGATCAAACCTTCTTGGTAGGTTTATGTCAAGGTAGGTCGCGAGCTTGCGGGACAGCAGGCCTTGTGGAGAGGAGTCGGGGATGGCAGCGGGACTGAAGGGAACTGTCGCACTGGTGACGGGCGCGTCGAGCGGGATCGGCGAGGCGACGGCGAGGGAGTTGGCCGCTCGCGGAGCTGCGGTGGCGCTCGCCGCTCGCCGCGCCGATCGGCTCACGGCGCTGGCCGCGCAGATCAGCGCGGCCGGCGGTACGGCACTCGTGGTCGAGGCCGATCTGATGGAGCAGGATCAGGCGCGGGAAGCGGTGGATCAGACGGTGCAGGCCTACGGGCGACTGGACATCTTGATCAACAACGCGGGCTTCGCCCGGCGGGGTCCCATCGTGGACGGCTCGGTCGCGGATTGGGAGCGCATGGTGCGGCTCAACGTGCTGGGCTCGCTGTACTGCGCGCACGCCGCACTGCCCCACCTGCTGCGGGCCGCCGAGGATGAACCCCGCGAGGTCGCGGACCTGGTCAACGTCAGCTCCCTGTCCGGACGGATCGTCCGCAAGGGGTCCGGGGTCTACAACGCGACCAAGCATGCGATGAACGCCTACAGCGAGTCCCTGCGGCAGGAGGTCGCCGGCCGCAGAGTGCGGGTGTCGCTGCTGGAGCCGGCCGCGGTCGCCACCGAGCTTTTTCCGCCCGAGGTCCGGCGCAGGCACGTAGAAGATCACGGTGCCTATGAACGCCTCACGTCCGAGGATGTAGCCGACGCCGTCGGCTACATCGTCACCCGCCCCCGCCATGTCGCGGTAAGTGAACTGCTCGTCCGCCCCACCGAGCAGGAGCGGTGACCCACGCAGTCCGACCCACGAGCCGGGAATAACGGAAACGGTGGACACTTGCCTACCAAGTAGGTTAATCTGCGCACGCTTTGGGTTCGCTCACGGGGCTCCACGACGAGCCAGGAGGCCCGGGTACGGGGAGTTCTAGGAGATGCCAACTATGCCGATGCCCCAACCATCCGCGAAGCTGTACCGCGGCCGGGTGGCTGACCAGATCGTGGAGGACCTGCGCAGCCAGATTCTCAGCGGCGCACTGGCGGATGGCGCCCGGCTGCCGTCCGAGCGCGAACTGGCGGCCCACTACGACGTGAGCGCCCCGACATGGGGTCGTCCGCAGAGGCACTCAAGCACTACTTCGTGACGCTCTCCGCGATCTCACACAACCCGCTGCTCGCCGCACTCTGCC
>JAODNO010000516.1 GCA_025465235.1 Pseudonocardia sp. | reverse complement strand
GAGCTCCTGGCCGTGGAAGTCCAGCTGACGCAGCAGCGCCGTCGCGGCGACAGCTCGTCGGGCGGCAGCTGCTGCTGCGCCGCCAGCCAGGTTCGGCCCTTGTGACCGAACAGGTCCGCCGCCGGGCAGCGCGCGATCAGGTTGCGGTGCAAGATCGCGTGCACCTGGTTCTTCAACCGGGTGCGCTGACGCACGATGTGCGCCCCGGAGCGGAGATCCGCCGCGCCCACCCCGACCCATTCGGGCACTTCGCCTCCCTACCACTGCCCGACGTCGACGCGGCCCTGGAAGAGCTGGAGTACGCCATCGACCAGCTCGGCAGCGACGGGGTGACCACCGAGAGCAACATCGACGGCATCTACCTCGGCGATCCACGCTACGAACCGCTGCTCGCCGAACTCGACCGACGCCGCACCCCCGTCTTCGTCCACCCCACCTCGCCCCCCAACCACCGGGCCGTGTCGCTGGGCCGCCCACGCCCCATGCTGGAATTCATCTTCGACACCACCCGCACCGCCTCCGACCTGGTCTTCAGCGGACGCCTCCAGCGCTACCCCAACATCCCCTGGATCCTCACCCACGGCGGCGGCACCCTGCCCCTGCTCACCCAGCGCATGGAACTCTTCCGCAGCGTCTTCGGAGTAGGCAGCACGACCGACGCCACGGAC
Organism: Pseudonocardia sp.; assembly: GCA_025465235.1. Taxonomy (GTDB): domain Bacteria; phylum Actinomycetota; class Actinomycetes; order Mycobacteriales; family Pseudonocardiaceae; genus Pseudonocardia. The sequence continues at coordinate 2,699 of JAODNO010000516.1, read as the reverse complement.
GCAGCAGGCCCGATCCCAGAACAGATCGGCCGAATTTGGTTCGACATGGCCGGCACCCCCTTCCCCTACCAGATCCCCGCCCTGACCACCGCATTCGGCAGCGAACGCCTGCTGTACGGCAGCGACTACTGCTGGACCCCAGCCGCAGGCACCACCTCCCAGGTCGACTCCGTCGATGCCGCCACCCAACCCGACGGCGACACCTGGCGCGCCCTGACCACCCGCAATGCACAGCGGCTCCTCCCCCGCCTGGACGACCTCACCTGAAACCACCTTCGGACCCGGCCGCCAGACCGCCCCTCGTGATTGCCCGGCTCATGCCTCGGTCACGTCCCGGTACTCCTCGTCGGTCAGGTTCCGAGCCAGACGCATCGGGCGCTCTGGATCTTGGGTACCGGCCCAGGAGTGGGGCGAGGATGGCGCGGGCTGCGCGGCGGAGACGCACCGCGAAGGTCCCCGGGCGGCGGACTCGACGAGCGTGGCCGGCTCGTGCGCGGGGGTGGTCCCACGGTCGACGACACCAACGACCGGCTCGACGTGTGCTCCCCGCGCTCGCGGGGGTGGTCCCCCGAACTCGAACTGTGCGCCTGCCAAAAACCCCATCCACCCAGTTCAAGCGGCATGTGAGTACTCATGGAGGATTCCAGCGAGTCTGTCTCGTCGGTGTATGTTCAGGTCGGCAATGCGCTCTGGATCGGTAATCGGAGTTGAGGCGGCGAGCAGCGGAGCCTGTACCGTGCCAGAACTCAGCACCAGGCCGTGACCTGCATGTTCGTCCTTCACCGGTTCAGAGAATGATCACCAGCCATGGCGGTATGTCTCATCTACTTGGTCATGCTGCGGATCTTGAAATGGCAGACGCTGCTGTGCCGCAGCAGGAGCGTGTTCATCCCGAGGTGATGACGCTGCGGCACGAGGTCACGGTCCCCCGCCAAGTCGGCCCACCTCGCCCATCCTGGCCAGACCGGGCGATCCTGTCCGCACTCGCGGGATGCTGCCCGTGAGGTCCGTCGCCACCGACTCGTCACATCCGCCACGCTCCTGGCCTGGCAAGCCGCCTCATCACACGTAAGTGGACCTACCCGAACCCGCCGGGACGGGCCACCCATCGATGATGAGCTCCGCGAACTGGTCATCCGCTTGGCACAGGAGAACCCCCGGTGGGGACACCGCCGCATCCAGAGAGAGCTCACCAGGCTCGGACACCATCTCGGTGCAGGCACGATCCGCCGCGTCATGGCTGCCGGGCGCCATGGCCCCGCGCCCCGAGGGACGGACACCCAGTGGCGTACGTTCCTGCGCGCACAAGCGGCAGGGTTGCTGGCCACCGACTTCTTTCACCTCGACACCTTCGGACTGCGCAGGCTCTTCGTCCTATTCGTGATGGAGGTTCCCACCCGACGGGGCCGGAAGGCTTGACACCCCCGCCCGGTGGACGGGGGCGCCCGGCCCTGGTCCTGCTCCAGCACGGGGCGCGGACCTCTGATCTTGTGGATCAGCTGATCCGCGCCCCGTCGGGGTTGCTCGGCTGCAACCGGCGCGGACCACGCCTGTTCGACCAGCTCCATCATCTCGGGCAGCAGCGGCTCGGCGAAGCAACGACGGCGTGGTAGCGGTCGCCCCGGCGCCCGCTAGACCCGCTGGAGCACGGCGTAGGAGCCGACGCCACCGCCGGCACCCTGCAGGCGCGCCGTCGCCGACGAGGCCCGCCGCTCGTGCTCGGCGTCCTCACCTCGATGCGCCCGGCTGGCGAGCCGACGGACTCCATGCCGGGTGTCGGTGGTCAGCTGACATGCCGACCGCCCGGCCGCGAGGTGCCAGATGACGCGCGGTAGATCGTGAACAGGTCGGGCAACCTCACCTCGTCCAGCTCCGCGGCGACGGGCACAGTTCGGTTCGGGTTGATCCGCAGCCATCCCTGCCGGCCCTCCAGGACTCGGGCGGCATCGGCGAGCACCCCGATCGCCATGGGGTCGCAGGGGCCGGCCTCGACGAGATCCACCAGCAGGTAGCGCACCCCGGCAACCAGCAGCCCCTCCACCCGCTGCCGAAGCTCAGCCGCATTGTCGTGGCCCAGCGCACCGGCCACCTCAAGCACACCGTGATCCCGGTCCGGCTGAACGGACCTGATCGCCGGGGCAGGCGCGGGCGGGCCCGCCAGCGCGGTCAGGGGCCCGAGAGGGCTCGTGCTCGTCATTCTTTACAGCCCCCCAATCCCCATTGCTCGGGATCATCGAGTCATGAATTCAGTTCACAGTCGGCTGGATCAACTTTGCCAACCCCCGGCGAAATTTGACATTACAACGGGCCGACGACCCAATTCCTCGCTGTAACCGCGGCGCGGAGCACAGACGACACATGTGAGTTTCCGGCGACCAGGCTTGGACGCCAGAACCACCCCCACGGGCTGCGGCTGGATCGGGGTGATAACTGCGTGCTCAAAGCATATGCTCACGCTGCAATACACGCAGCATCCGATCGCGGGCCGCTCGCGCGGATGTGCGGCTAACGCGCATTCCAGACAGTTCATTGCACTCTCCGAACTACATCGAGGTGGGTGAGGGGTCACTCCGGCCATGCCGAGCCGGTGATGATGTCCACGAAGTCCGCACGGGTGAAGCCGGGCGCGAAGTGGGCGAGCACGTCGTCGTTCATGGTGCCGAAGGTGGTGTCAGGGCGGTCCTTCATCCCGTCGTAGA
>JAODNO010000470.1 GCA_025465235.1 Pseudonocardia sp. | reverse complement strand
TGGGTCGTGGTCACCCGAAGTTGTCGGGGTCCGGGCCCAGACGCCTGCCGTTCCCGAGCTCGCTGATGCTCGCCACGTCGTCGTCGGACAGCTCGAAGTCGAAGATGTCGGCGTTCTCACGGACGCGCGACGGCGTCACCGACTTCGGGATCGCGATGTTGCCGAGCTGAAGATGCCAGCGCAGCACGATCTGGGCCGGGGTCTTGCCGTACTTCTCGGAGAGTCCGACGATCAGCTCGTCCGCCAGCAGCTCCCCACCCTTGGCGAGCGGGCTCCATGCCTCGGTCGCGATCCCGTGCCTCTGGTGATAGGCGCGGAGCTCGGTCTGCGGGAGCCACGGGTGCAGCTCGATCTGGTTCACCGCGGGCACCGTGGCCGTCTCTTCGGCGAGCCGCTTGAGGTGAGGGATTTGAAAGTTGGAAACGCCGATCGCGCGCGCCTTGCCGTCCGACGCGATCTTCTCGAAGGCTTTCCACGTCTCGACATAGCGGTTCTGAGCCGGCCGGGGCCAGTGGATCAGGTAGAGGTCGACGTGGTCGAGCCCGAGCCGCTGGAGGCTCTCGTCGAGGGCGCTGATCGCCTGGTCGTAGCCGTGGCGGTCGTTGGCCAACTTGGTGGTGACGAAGATTTCACCGCGCGGCAGCCCGGAGGCCCGGATCGCCTCCCCGACGCCTTCCTCATTGTTGTAGCCCTGCGCAGTGTCGATGTGCCGATAGCCGGCCTCGAACGCCGTAAGTACGGCTTCCGCCGTCCGGTCCGGCTCGATCTGGAAAACGCCGAATCCCAGCTGCGGGATCCCGACGCCGTTGTTCAGACGGATCTTCGGTACGGGTACGTGCGACATGGCCCCGAGGCTACCCACCACGTCGCAGGCGTTAACTGCTCCAGACCGCGGCCACCGCGTCGGCAGCTGCAGCGGCCTGCACTCGCCCGGCCCGCGCCGACCCCGCCCGCCGCGAGGGGTCGAGTACGTTGCGGCCGATCGCCGCCACCGCCCCCGCGTCGGGGCTCACCACCGTGACGAGCGAACCGTCCGCTCGCAGCGCCGCCACCTGTGCGTCGACGCCGACCAGCGGCCCGATCCCCCGCATGATGGGGGCGATCACGACGACCCTGGAGAACCCGGCGGCGAGGTCGGCGTTGGCGGGCGAGCGCACCCCGCCGTCGATGAAGCGGCGACCGCCGGTGCTCACCGGGGGCCAGATCCCCGGCACCGCACAGCTCGCCGCCACGGCCTCCACCAGCGGCACCCCGGCCTCGCGGTCGAGGATGACGAACTCGCCGGTGTGCGCGTCGACCGTCGCGATGCGCAACGCCCGCTCCGGCCATTCGTGCACCGGCAGCCGCTCCCCGATCACCCTGATCCGCTCGGCCTCCGGAACGGTGTGAGCCTTCAACGCCAGCCTGCCGATCCGGGCGCGCACCCGCTGCGGGTCCCGGGGCCCGACCATCGCGAGCCCGAACCGCACCATCGTGCCCCGGCCCAGCGCGGCCGCGATCTCGCCCGCGGGTGGCACGAGCTGGGCGGCGTACCGCTCCTCGACGTCGACGCCGGTCGCGATCTGGGCGCCGACCACGGACCCGGCCGAGGTCCCGACGAGCAGATCTGCACCGGTGAGGTCGATGCCCCGCTCGGCCAGGCCTGCGATCAGCCCCAGCTCCCATGCGATCCCCGTGATGCCGCCGCCGCCCAGGACGAGCGCCCGATCAGTCATGCAGAAATCATCTCAGCCGGCGCCAGCGCCTGCCGAGCACCGGCGCCGCCACGGGCAGGCTCGCGAAGGCAGCGAGGCTCGCGTATAGCGGTGCAGGTAGCCGCCCATGCTCGGCCCCACGGACCAGTTCGCCTTGTCGAACGCGACGACGACCACCAGCGCCACCGTCCAGACCGCCAGCAGGACGGCTGCGCCGAACCACGGACGCAGGATCCCTGCACGCACCAGCGCCAGGAGCACCAGTGCCGAACCCGCCGAGAGGCCCAGCACACCGCGTCGAACATCCCTTCGGACTCGCCGAGGGCGTACTCGCTGATCGTGCGCCGAACGGGGTTCACCTGCTCCGCCGCGACCACGTGCAGCAGCCCCACCAGCACCACCGCGAGTCCGCGCCCACCAGCCCGAGCACCGCCAACATCCTCGTCACCGCCGGATCGGGCAGCGCAGTGCCGGGCACGGACATCCTCCTGGGGACCACGGGGTCAGGAGGTCAACGACTGCTGGCGAGGAGACGTTCCCCACACAGCAGCTCGGAGAGTCGGGAGATCCTCGCGAACCGCACAATAAGGCCCTCGCTGCGGCCCTGACGTCCGGCTCGCTCCGATCGTGTCGCCGCCGGGCCACACGGACCGCGGCGACTCGCGGGCGGATTCCGGGCGACTCGCGGGCGGATTCCGGGCGACTCGCGTGACCATTCCGGGCGACTCGCGGGCCGATTCCGGGCGACACGCGGAAGCATTTCGGGCGACTCGCGGGACGATTCCGGGCGACTCGCGGGCCGATTTTGGGCGACTCGCGGGTTTAGGGGGTGGGGGTGAGGCCCAGGGCTTCGGCTGCCAGTTGGGCCAGGTGCACGGGCTCGCGGGTGCCGGCCTGGCGGAGCTGCGTGCGGCAGCTGAAGCCGTCGGCCAGGACCGCCACGTCGGGGTCGGCCGCGCGCACCGCGGGCAGCAGCACCCGCTCCGCGCACGCCATCGACACCTCGTAGTGCCCCTTCTCGAACCCGAAGTTGCCGGCCAGCCCGCAGCAGCCGGAGTCGAGCACCTCGGCATCGACCCCCAGCGCTGTCAGCACCGCGCGGTCGTCATCCGTGCCGAGCTCGGCGTGCTGGTGACAGTGCACCTGCACCAGCGCTCGCCTGCCGCGCTCCACGACCCGCTCGCGCAGCTCGTCGGCGTGCTGCGCGAGGACTTCGGCGAACGTCCGCACACCACTCGACAACGCTGCGGCGAGCGGCTCGGCGGGCAGCAGCTCGGGCCCGTCGGAGCGCAGCGCGGCGGTACACGAGGGCTCCAGCCCCACCACGGGCACGCCCGCCACCAGCCATGGCTCGATCGTGCGCAGGCTGCGGCGCAGCACCCGGCGGGCGGCGTCGACCTGACCGGTCGAGGTCCAGGTCAGCCCGCAGCAGACGGCGCGGGGTGGAAGTTCGACGGCATAGCCCAGCCCCTCCAGCACCGCCACGGCCGCGTCGGCGATGCCGGGGTCGAAGTGGTTGGTGAAGGTGTCGGGCCACAGCAGCACGCGCCCCCGCGGCGCACCGCTCTCCGACCCACGAGGGCTTCGGACGGCCGTGAACGGGCGGCGGGCGATCGCCGGAATCGGCCGCTCCGGTGTGATACCGCCTGCCTTCTTCGCATACACCCCGAGCCGGCCTCGAGCAGCCGCGTTCAGCGCGTCCACCATCCGCGCGGGGAGCCGTCCCACCAGTCGCATCCACCGGGGCAAGGCACCCATGGAGTAGTGCGACGCCGGGCGGACCTTCCGCCGGTAGCGCTGCGCCAGGAACTCGGTCTTGTACGCGGCCATGTCCACGCCCACCGGGCAGTCGCTCTTGCAGCCCTTGCAGGACAGGCACAGGTCCAGCGCCTCGGCCACCTCGGGCGACTGCCAGCCGCCGGTGATGACGTCACCTGCGGCCATCTCGAACAGCAGGCGGGCCCGGCCGCGCGTCGAGTGCATCTCCTCACCGGTGGCGCGGTAGCTCGGGCACATGACGCCGCCGTCCGCGGTGACGCACTTGCCCACCCCCAGGCAGCGGCGGGTGGCACGGGTGAACGAGCCGCGGTCGTGGGCGAACGCGAGCTCCGGCTCGTCCGGCAGCGTCGGCATGCCGACGAACACGCGGAGGTCCTCGTCCAGCTTCGCGGGCCGGACGACCCGGCCGGGGTTCATCCGGTCATCGGGATCCCAGATCCCCTTGAACTCCTCGAACGCCGCGATGATCTCCGGCGGGTACATCCGGGGCAGCAGCTCCGCCCGGGCGGCGCCGTCGCCGTGCTCGCCCGACAGCGAGCCGCCGTGCGCCACCGCGAGGTCCGCCGCGTCCTCCATGAAGCTGCGGAAGTCGGCGATACCGGATCGGGTGAGGAGGTCGAAGTCGATCCGCACGTGCAGGCAGCCATCACCGAAGTGGCCGTAGTAGGCGCCGCGCCGCCGGTGCCGGGTGAGCAGCGCGTCGAACTCACGCAGGTAGGCACCGAACCGCTCCGGCGGGACGGCCGCGTCCTCCCAGCCCGGCCACGCCTCGCCGCCGTCCGGTGAGCGCGTGAGGATGCCGGCGCCGTCCTCACGGATCCGCCACAGCGCCTTCATCTCCGCCGGATCGCCGACGACCACGCTCGTCGCCCCGTAGGGCTTCATCGCCGTGATGACCGCGTGGGCCGCCGCCTCCGCCTCGGCGCGGGTGGCGCCGCCGGTCTCGACGTAGAGCCAGCCGCCGCCCTCGGGCAGCGCGCGCGACGCCGTCTCCCCCGGGTTGGACGCGCGCAGCGCCGCGATCAGGCCGGCGTCCATGCCCTCGATCGTCAAGGGCCCCAGCTCACGCACCACGGTGACGTGGTCGGCGGCCAGGTAGGCGTCGGGGAAGCCGAGCACGGCCAGCGCGCGGGCCGCCGGCGACTCCACCAGCCGCATCGTCGCGCCGAGCACCGTCACGCAGGTGCCCTCCGTACCGACCAGCGCCTTTGCCAGGTTGAACCCGTTCTCCGGCAACAGCTGGTCGAGGTTGTAGCCGGAGACGCGGCGGGTCAGCTCGGGGAAGGCGGTGCGCACGTCGTCGCCCAGCCGTTCGGCGAGCTCGCGCAGCGCGTCCGGGATCGCCCCGCCGACCGGGCTGCCCGGGCCGACCGTGAGCCGCTCGCCCCGGTAGGTGAGCACGTCCAGGGCGTGCACGTTGTCGACGGTCTTACCCCAGGCCACCGAGTGCGACCCGCAGGCGTTGTTGCCGATCATCCCGCCGAGCGTGC
>JAODNO010000462.1 GCA_025465235.1 Pseudonocardia sp. | reverse complement strand
TGGCGGGCGCCGCGCTCTACATGGTCAACCACGGCATCTCCACGGGGATGCTGTTCATCGTGGTCGGCCTGCTCATCGCGCGCGGCGGGTCGCGGCTGGTCGCCGACTACGGGGGCGTCCACAAGCTCGCCCCGCTGCTGGCCGGCACGTTCCTCATCGCCGGGCTCTCATCGCTGGCGATGCCCGGCACCAACTCGTTCGTCAGCGAGTTCCTGGTGCTCGTCGGCTCCTACCCGCGCGAGCCCGTGTACACGATCCTGGCCACCGTCGGGATCATCCTGGCGGCGCTCTACGTGCTGTGGATGTACCAGCGCATCATGCAGGGCCCGGTGCGCGGTGCCGCTGTGCTCGGCGCGCTGGAGCGAGGCGGCCCGGGCACCATGCTCGACCCCGGCGTCGCCGCGAAGCGCGGCGGATCCGGGTTCCCGGACCTGTCGAAGCGTGAGATCGGCGTGCTGACGCCGCTGATCGTGTTGATCATCGTGCTCGGGTTCTTCCCCGGCCCGGTGCTCGACGTCATCAACCCGTCCGTGGTGGCCACCATGAACGAAGTGGGTCTCGCTGACCCGGTGGGAGGACAGTCCCGGTGACCAGCATGGTCCAGCAGGCGCCCCTGACGGCGCCGCCCATCGACTACGCCGCGATCGCGCCGCTGCTCATCGTGCTCGCTGCGGCGTGCCTGGCGGTGCTGGTGGAGGCGTTCCTTCCGCGCCACCAGCGCTGGCCCGCACAGGTGACGCTGTCGGTCGTCGCGCTCGGCGCTGCCGGACTCTCGCTCGCCCTCTACGCCGGCAACGGCCCCGACGGCATCACGACGCTCGCCAACTCGCTGGCGGTCGACCGGCCCACCCTGTTCCTGTGGGGCACGCTGCTGGCTCTCGGCCTGGGCAGCATCCTGCTGATCGCCGACCGATCGGTGGAGCCCGGCGGTGCGTTCGTCGCCTCGGCCGCAATGCGGGCCGCAGTCGGCGGGCGCGGCAACGGCGAGCTCATCGAGCCGCCGGAGGACCGCTCCTACGGCACTCCCGGGCTCGCGCCCACGATGCAGACTGAGGTCTTCCCGTTCACGTTGTTCGCCCTCGCCGGGATGATGGCGTTCTGCGCCGCCAACGACCTGCTGACGATGTTCGTCGCCCTCGAGGTGCTCTCGCTCCCGCTCTACCTGATGTGCGGGCTCGCGCGGCGCAGGCGGCTGCTCTCGCAGGAGTCGGCCGTCAAGTACTTCCTGCTCGGGGCGTTCGCGTCCGCCTTCTTCCTGTACGGCCTTGCGTTGATCTACGGATACGCGGGCTCGGTGCGGTTCACCGACATCGCCAACGCGGCCGCGGGGTCGGCGCGCTCCGACGCGCTGCTCCTGGGCGGGCTCGCGCTGCTCGTCGTCGGTCTGATGTTCAAGGGCTCGGTCGGGCCGTTCCACACCTGGACGCCCGACGTCTACCAGGGGGCTCCCACGCCCGTCACGGCGTTCATGGCGGCCTGCACCAAGGTCGCGGCGTTCGGCGGCATCCTGCGCGTGCTGCACGTGGCCTTCGGCGACACCCGCTGGGAGTGGCGCGGGGTGCTCTGGGCGATCGCGATCGCGTCGATGGCTATCGGCGCTGTGATCGGTCTCACCCAGACCGACATCAAGCGGATGATCGCGTACTCGTCCGTCGCCCACGCCGGCTTCCTGCTGATCGGTGCCATGGCGATCACGGAGCAGGGCATCTCGGGCACGCTCTTCTACCTGCTGGCCTACGGATTCACCACGCTCGCCGTGTTCGGTGTGATCAGCCTGGTCCGCGACGCAAACGGTGAGGCTACCCACCTCTCGCAGTGGGCCGGGCTCGCGAAGCGGTCCCCTGTCGTGGCCGGGGTGATGACGTTCCTCCTGCTCGCCCTCGCCGGAATCCCGTTGACCAGCGGTTTCACTGCCAAGTTCGCGGTGTTCTCGGCCGCGTTCAACGACGGGATGGCCCCGCTCGTGGTCATTGCGCTGGTGGCGAGCGCGGTTGCGGCGTTCTTCTACGTCCGCGTGATCGTGCTCATGTACTTCAGCGAGCCGGCCGCCGACGGGCCTACCGTCACCGTGCCCGGTGCGTTCACCACCGCGGCGATCACGCTCGGCGTACTCATCACCCTCCTGCTCGGGATCGCCCCGACGCTGGCCTTGAGCTGGGCCGGTGGTGGCGGCTTCGTAGGCTAGTGACGTCATCGAGCTTTCGGGCTCATCATCGGATACAGCAATGACGTCGGATACAGCAGCAGGGACGCGAGCGCGGCCGACGAGCGTCAGCGAGGAGCGTGCGTGGGTAACAACGCGATAGCGGGCGTCGAGCTCGGGGATCCCGAGCTCGCCGCGGCCACGGCCACAGGTTTGACCAGGGTGGAGGAGTTGCTGCACCGCGAGGTGCACAGCGACTACAGGTTCGTCACCGAGACGTCGCTGCATCTCATCGACGCAGGCGGCAAGCGGTTCCGCCCGCTGTTCACGCTGCTCGGGGCGCACATCGGACCGCGGCCCGACGTCGAGGAGGTGATCATCGCGGCCGCCGTCGTCGAGCTGATCCACCTGGCGACGCTCTACCACGACGACGTGATGGACTCGGCCACGATGCGCCGCGGGGCGGAGAGTGCCAACTCGCGGTGGGACAACACCGTGGCGATCCTGACCGGTGACTTCCTCTTCGCCCACGCCTCCCGGCTCGTGGCCGACCTGGGGCCGACCGCGGTGCGGATCATTGCCGAGACGTTCGCAGAACTGGTGACCGGCCAGATGCGCGAGACTCGTGGCCCCCGCCCCGGCGAGGACCCCGTGCAGCACTATCTCGCGGTGGTCGCGGAGAAGACAGGGTCGCTGATCGCGACCTCCGGCCGCTACGGCGCCATGTTCTCCGGCTGCCCGCCGGAGCACGTGGAGGCGCTGCACCGTTTCGGCGCCACGATCGGCACGGCGTTCCAGATCTCGGACGATGTGATCGACATCGCATCAGCCTCGGCCAGCTCAGGCAAGACGCCCGGCACCGACCTCCGGGAAGGAGTGCTGACGCTCCCGATGCTGTACGCGTTGCAGGACACCGGCCGGGACGCCGACCGGCTCCGGGTGCTACTGGCCGAGCCGCTCACCGACGACGCCGAGGTCGACGAGGCGCTCATGCTGCTGCGTGCCGGCTCCGGGCTCGCCCGCGCCCGCGACATGCTGGCCGACGAGGCCGCGGCCGCCCGCGCCGAGCTTGAGAAGCTCCCGGACAGCCCTGCCACGGACGCCCTCGCCGCCCTCACCACCTACGTGGTCGACCGCACCGGCTGACCGACCCCGCAAGGTCGGGGTCAGGAGATCTCGACCCGCAGCGCGGGGGCAGTCGTACGGGTGGAGCGCACCAGGTCGACGGTGAGGATCGCGAGCGCCACCCACACCAGGCCGAAGCCGATCCAGCGGACGGCAGGCATCGACTCGCCGAGCACGAGGACACCCCAGAGGAACTGCAGTGTCGGCGTCACGTACATCAGGGTGCCCAAGGTGCTGAGCGGGATCCGCCGCGCGGCGGCACCGTAGAGCACGAGCGGCACCGCGGTCACCGGGCCGGCGGCTGCCAGCAGCACGACGTGCCAGCCACCGTGGTCGAGCAGCGTGCCTGACCCACTGACCTGCAGCACCACGATGAACGCGGCGGCGATGGGCCCCAGCACCATGCCCTCGGCGGCGAGGCCTGCGGTCGAGTTCAACGGCACCGTCTTCTTCAGCAACCCGTAGACACCGAACGAGGCGGCGAGGGCCAGCCCGAGCCAGGGGGGCCTGCCGTTGCTGATACTGATGATCACCACCGCCACGGTGGCGACCGCGAGTGCAGCCCACTGCAGCGGACGTGGCCGTTCATGCAGAACCAGGACACCGAGCAGGACGCTGACCAGCGGGCACATGTAGTACCCGAGGGCGACCTCCACGACCTGGCCGATCGCCACCCCGTAGATGAAGACACCCCAGTTGACGGCGATGCACACCGACGCCGCCGTGACCGTGAGCCAGGTGCGTGGCGCGAGCCCACGCAGGTCCGTCCAGCGGTGCAGCACCGACAGCACGACGGCCATCAGCACGAGTGTCCACAGGATCCGATGGGCGAGTACCTCGAGGGGCGCGGCCGGGTCGAGCAACGGCCAGAACGCGGGGAACAACCCCCAGGTCACGTATGCGCCGACGCCCAGCGCCACGCCGCGACGATCGAGGTCGGTGTCCGGCTCTGCCACCCCGCCATCAGAACATCCGGCCTCTGCGGAGGTCGCGGCGCGTCCCGACAGCGGCCGCCGTCGCCTCCCTTCTCGATCCGATGCGCGACTGTCACCTGTTCGCGGTAGCGATTGGTGACATTTCACCCGCCCGTGCACCACAGGACGTGGTCCGATCGAGCGCGGAGACAGCCGTGGCCGACCGCGGGTCCTGGGCCGATCGCCGGGTGCGGGGGTCCGGTCCGCTCGCTGTGGCGAGCAGCGGTTCGCCCTCCGTTGGTCAGCCGCCCCGTCGGGATCGCCGTGCCGAAGGAGGAACGTGATGAGCTGGCTCGGTCAGGACTGGATCTTGTGCACGGGCGCGTTCGTCGCCGGCGCAGGCGTGACGTGGCTGGCGTTCGGGCGACCGACGCGGCGCCCCCGGCCCGTGGGCTGGGCAGGCCCGAGCGGGGCGGCGGCATGGACCGGCTCGCGGGACGGCGCCCCCGAGCACCCGACGCCGGCCGAGCCGCCACCGCCACCGCCCGCCACCGACCCGGCGCTCGCCTCTCTCGGCCCCGGCCTGGACGGCCTCTGGCGGCGGCCCGGTGCGGCAGCGGCCGCGGCCCGAGCGCTCGACCTGCTCGGCCTCGCCCCTGCAGCCCGGCCCGCCGGACCTGCTGGCACGGGACCCGACGTCAGTGCTCCGGGCAGGCTGGATGGGACCGCGTCGACTGAGGCCGAGCCCGTGGGAGGAGACCTGGTGGAGGACGGCCCGACGACGGACAGCCCCGCGGAGCACAGGCAGCGGGACCCCGCGGCGGAGGACGACCCGCAGGAGGACCTGCGAACCGGCGCAACTGCCGATCCCGCGCCTCCAGGGAGGGAGGTCTCCACCGGTGACATACCGGCCCAGGGCGGCGAGGCCGACGTTCCTCCGCAGATCCCCGCCCAGGCCGGTCCTCGCGAGAACGGGTCGAGTCCCGACGGCAACGGGCGAACCTGAAGCGATCCGTGGCACACACCGTGTGCCGCCGCTGGTATCCGGCCGGGTGAGGAAGGAGCACGTCGTGGATCAGGTCTGGTTGTGGGTGGTGCTGGCGATCGTGGTCGTCGCACTGCTGGTGATGGGGCTGTTGCGGTCACGAGGGCGCGACACGGGGGACGCGGCGCCACGGGAGGGCTCGGGGGGCGCCCGGGCGGAGCCGGCCGACACGGAACGGGACGGTGACACCCGCGGCACAGCGACACCCGAGAACGGCCGCCAGGGAACGACGACTTCCGGTGGCGGCCCGGATGCTCCGACGTCCGGCGGGAACGGGGTCGTGGCGGCCGACGCCACCCGGGGTGGCGTGCAGAGCGCCGCTTCGGCCCGAGGACCTGACCGGGGCCGGGCAGCTGTGCAGCCGGATCCGGCTGTCGAGGGCATGACTCCGGCCGCCACCGGCGACACCGCAGCCGCCTCGGAGGGCGCCGGGGCCGCGCAGGAGGGTGCGCCGGAGCCGGACCTGGAGGCGAGCGTGCGGGAGAATACGGCTCCGAACGACTCCGCGCTGGCCGCTCTGGACGCGGGGCTGGTCGGGCCGGCGGCGGGAGCAGCTGCCGTGGGTGCAGAGGCCGCTGCGGCGGCCACCACGCGGCCGGGCCGTCACCCGGGTTCGGCGATGCCTGCGGCCGACGGGTCATCCCCGTCCGTCGAGTTCGTGATCAAGGTGAACGAGGCCTCGCGCCGTTACCACACCCCGGAGTCGCCGTACTACGTCCGGACCAGGGCGGACTTCTGGTTCCGCTCGGTGGCCGATGCGGAGAAGGCCGGGTTCGCCGCGTGGAACGCCGGCCGCGCGCCCTGACGCGACTCGCGCCCGACCCCGGAGGGAGGGAACCGGGAACCCGGCCCCCGTCGATCTGCCGGTCAGCCTGCGACGGTCCAGGTGTCGCGGCCGTTGAGCAGCGCCTGCAGGTCGGCCGCCCGTGTTCGGCGGGACTCGTTCACCTGCGCCCGGGCGGCGTCGTCGTACGTGGTGCGGTCGACGTTGCGGAAGATCCCGGTGACGGTGTGGGTGAGGTTCTGGTCCGACAGCCGGGACAGTGTGAACGCCAGGTTGTGGTCGGTGGCGTCGTGCACGACCACCTCGTCGGCGTCGACCTCGTCGATCTTCGCGACGCCCAGCCCGAACCCGTCCCGGACGACGGCGTAGCTACCCAGCCCGTCCTCGGCCTCGGGGCCGAAGCGGATCGGCTCGCCGTGGCGGACCGGGATGAGCCGCTCCGCGGCCTCGTCGCCCTTGCGTAGCACGTCGAAGCTGCCGTCGTTGAAGATCGGGCAGTCCTGGAAGATCTCGACCAGCGCCGTGCCGCGGTGAGCGGCGGCGGCCCCGAGCACCTCGGTGAGGCCCTTGCGGTCGGAGTCCAGTGCCCGGGCGACGAACGTGGCCTCCGCCCCGAGCGCGAGCGAGATCGGGTTGAACGGATGGTCGACCGACCCCATCGGGGTCGACTTGGTGACCTTCCCCTCCTCGCTGGTGGGCGAGTACTGGCCCTTGGTCAACCCGTAGATCCGGTTGTTGAACAGCAGGATCTTGAGGTTGACGTTGCGCCGCAGCGCGTGGATCAGGTGGTTGCCGCCGATCGAGAGCGCGTCGCCGTCGCCGGTGACGACCCACACCGAGAGGTCGGGACGGGTGACGGCCAGGCCCGTGGCAATGGTCGGGGCGCGCCCATGGATCGAGTGCATCCCGTAGGTGTTGAGGTAGTACGGGAACCGCGACGATCACCCGATGCCGGAGACGAAAACCGTGTTCTCGCGCTTGATCCCCAGGGTGGGGAGGAACTGGCGCACCGCGGCCAGCACAGCGTAGTCACCGCAGCCGGGGCACCAGCGCACCTCCTGGTCGGAGGTGAAGTCCTTGGCAGTCTGCTTCTCATCGGTGGTCGGAACGCCATCCAGCCCGCCGATCGACGGCAGACCCAGATCCAGCGCGGTCATGCATGCACCCCATTGAGGTAGTCCAGGAACAGGTCCTGCAGCTCTTCGGCCTTGAACGGCAGGCCGGAGACCTTCGTGTAGCTCTTGACGTCGACCAGGTACCGCGCCCGCAGCAGCACTGACAGCTGGCCGAGGTTCATCTCGGGCACCAGCACCGTGCGGTACCGGGCGAGGAGGTCGCCGAGATTGGCGGGCAGCGGGTTGAGGTGGCGCAGGTGGGCCTGGGCGATATTCCGGCCCATTGCACGGACGCGGCGGGCACCGGCGCCGATCGGGCCGTACGTGGAGCCCCAGCCCAGTACCAGCAGCTCCGCGTCGCCGGTCGGGTCGTCGACCTCGATGTCGGGGACGGTGATCCCGTCGATCTTGGCGCCGCGCAGCCGAACCATGCGGTCGTGGTTGTCGGGGTCGTAGGAGATCGAGCCGCGACCGTCGGCCTTCTCGAGGCCGCCGATGCGGTGCTCCAGCCCCGGCGTGCCGGGCACCGCCCATGGGCGGGCGAGCGTGTCGGAGTCGCGCAGGTAGGGCCAGAACTCGCCGGACCCGTCGGGGGCGTTCGGCTCGAGCGCGAACCCGGGGTCGATCGGCTGCAGTGTGGCGACGTCGGGCACCTTCCATGGCTCGGAGCCGTTGGCCAGCGACCCGTCGGAAAGCAGCATCACGGGGGTGCGGTAGGTGACGGCGATGCGCACCGCCTCCAGTGCCGCGTCGAAGCAGTCACCCGGCGAGCGCGGCGCGATGATCGGCACAGGGGCCTCGCCGTTGCGGCCGAACATGGCCTGCAGCAGGTCGGCCTGCTCGGTCTTGGTGGGCAGGCCGGTGGACGGGCCGCCACGCTGCACGTCGATGACCAGCAGCGGCAGCTCCAGGGCGACGGCGAGCCCGATGGTCTCGGACTTGAGCGCGACACCCGGGCCCGATGTCGTGGTGACGCCCAGCGCGCCGCCGAACGACGCGCCCAGCGCCGATCCGACGCCGGAGATCTCGTCCTCCGCCTGGAATGTGGTGACGTTGAACGCCTTGTGCTTCGAGAGCTCGTGCAGGATGTCCGACGCCGGCGTGATCGGGTATGAGCCCAGGAACACGGGCAGCCCGGTCATCTGTCCGGCGGCCACGATCCCGTAGGAGAGCGCCGCGTTGCCGGTGATCTGCCGGTAGGTGCCGACGTCGAGCTTCGCCGGCGCCACCTCGTAGGTGACGGCGAACGACTCGGTGGTCTCCCCGTAGGCGTGGCCCGCCTTGAACGCGAGGATGTTGGCCTCGGCGAGATCGGGCCGACGGGCGAACTTCTCCCGCAGGAACCGCTCGGTGCTCTCGTGCGGCCGGTGGTACATCCACGACAGCAGCCCGAGGGCGAACATGTTCTTCGACCGCTCGGCGTCCTTCTTGGACAGGCCGGTGTCCGCGAGTGCGCCCCGGGTGAGGGTGGCCATCGCGACCGGGAACACCGAGTACTGCTCGAGCGAGCCGTCCTCGATGGGGTTCGACTCGTAGCCGACCTTCGTGAGGTTCCGCTTGGTGAACTCGTCGGTGTTGACGATCAGCACCCCGCCGGGGGGCACGTCGGCGATGTTGGCCTTGAGTGCGGCCGGGTTCATCGCAACCAGGACGTCCGGGCGGTCGCCTGGGGTGAGGATGTCGTAGTTCGCGAAGTGCAGCTGGAACGACGACACGCCGGGGAGGGTGCCGGCAGGGGCGCGGATCTCGGCCGGGAAGTTGGGCAGCGTGGAGAGGTCGTTGCCGAACGCCGCGGTCTCGGACGTGAACCGGTCGC
Source organism: Pseudonocardia sp. (assembly GCA_025465235.1). Classification (GTDB taxonomy): domain Bacteria; phylum Actinomycetota; class Actinomycetes; order Mycobacteriales; family Pseudonocardiaceae; genus Pseudonocardia. Next base: position 5,851 of record JAODNO010000462.1, on the reverse strand, counting down.
CGGTGAGCTGCATGCCGTCGCCGGAGTCGCCCGCGAAGCGGATGACGACGCGGTCGCGCTTGAGCACCTCACGGCCGCCGTCGGACTGGGCCGAGGACTGGTCGACGGCGATGTCAGAAGTCATTCGAGGTCGGTCCTCGGGTCGACGGGACGTGCTGAGGGTTGCCTCACAAGGTTAACTCCCGGTTCGTCCGAGTGTCCTAGCACCCCGTTGCACGTCACACCTGATCGTTCGCTCAGACGCAAGGCCGTGTTACCCGCTTTCTCAGCGGCTTGACCTACTGATCTTCGCCTGCAGTGCCGCAAGCCGCTGTTGGAACTCGTCCGAGTGAACCGATGCCGCCTGGGCCCGCACCTCGACCTCGACCGCTTCGGCCTGGGTGGCCATCCCGGCGGTCAGGCGCAGCGTCGCCTTGGTGGTGCGGACGAGGTCGGGAGGCGCCGCGGCAGCCCGGGCGCCGAGCTCGACCGCGGCCGCCACCACGTCGTCGCACACGCGGTACACCAACCCGATCCGGGCGGCCTCGTCGGCGTCCACGACGTCACCGAAGAGGGTGAGCGCGGCCGCGCCCTGCGGACCGAGCACTCGCTGTGCCATCCACGTGTATCCCCCGCCGGGATGCAGGCCGAGCGGCAGGAACCGTGCGTCGAACTTCGCGCGGGGGCCGGCGAGCCGCAGGTCGCAGGCGAGCGCGAGGTTCAGCCCGGCCCCGACGGCGGCGCCGTTCACGGCGGCGATGGTGGGCAGCGGGCAGTCGGCGACGGCGAGGAACCCTGCGTAGACGGTGCGCAGCGTCGCGGGGTCGGCCTTCGCGAGCTCGCTCAGGTCGCCGCCCGCGCAGAACGCCGGCTCCTCGCCGGTGATCACGATCGCGCCCACGCCGTCGTCGCCGGCGGCGCTATGCACGGCGTCGACGAGCTTCGCCGACAGCTCCAGGTTCATCGCGTTGCGCCGCTCGGGGTTCGACACCGTGAGGACGGCGACCCGGTCGGTGATCGTGGTGCGGACAGCGGTGGCCATGTCCGCATCTTGCTCTGCGCGGCGGCCGTTCGCGTGGTTGTGCCCGTCACGTCGCTCCGGCGGATCGGGCGGCGTGGCCCGATCGTCCGGAACACCACCCGGGCGTGGTTCGTTGTCCGAACGGGAGCAGGAAGGACCCGAAGTGCACAGGTCGATGAACGGGTTGAAGACGGCGCTGCTGCTGGGTGGGCTGAGCGCACTGGTGCTGTTCGTCGGGTCGCTCTTCGGGCGCGGGGGGCTGCTGATCGCCCTCGTGGTCGCGCTGGGCATGAACGGCTACGCGTACTTCAACTCCGACAAGCTCGCGCTGCGCGCCATGCACGCGCGGCCGATCACCGAGGCGGAACACCCGGGCATGTACCGGATCGTGCGCGAGCTCTCGCGCACGGCGCGCCAGCCCATGCCGCGCCTCTACATCAGCCCGACCGCAGCGCCCAACGCGTTCGCCACCGGTCGTAGCCCCCGGCACGCCGCCGTCTGCGCCACCACCGGCCTGCTGTCCATCCTCGATGAGCGGGAGCTGCGGGCGGTGCTCGGGCACGAGCTGAGCCACGTCTACAACCGCGACATCCTGATCTCCTCGGTGGCCGGGGCGCTCGCCTCGATGGTGAGCCTCCTCGCCAACATCGCCCTGTTCGCCGGGATGTTCGGCGGTGGCGACGAGGACCGGCCCAACCCGCTGGCGCTGCTGCTGATCGCACTGCTCGGGCCGGTGGCGGCCGGGCTCGTCCAGATGGCCGTGAGCCGGTCGCGCGAGTACCAGGCCGACGCCAGCGGCGCCGCGCTCACCCGTGACCCGCTGGCGCTCGCGTCGGCCCTGCGCAAGCTCGAACGCGGCACCCAGCTCGCACCGCTGCCCCCGGAACCGCGGCTGATGGCCCAGTCGCACCTGATGATCGCCAACCCGTTCCGCGAAGGCGGCCAGATGACCAGGTTGTTCGCCACGCACCCGCCGCTGCAGGACCGGATCCGGCGGCTGGAGGAGATGTACCGGGGAGGCCCGTGAGCGGATACGAGTGCCCACGCACCCGTATCCACTCACAACCTGCGGTCTCCTGCCCGGTCTCCACCTCGCCGCCCCGTGCGGACGCGGCCGGATCGTCGATGACGGTGAGCTCCTGGAGGGAAGACCACCGCACCGACAAGCAAAGTTGTCAAGGAGGCCTGGCTCAGCGTGAGCGCAGCTCCCGGCGAAGGATCTTCCCGCTCGCCGTCTTGGGCAGCTCGTCGATCACCTCGACCTGCCGCGGGTACTTGTAGGCCGCCATCCGCTCCCGGCAGTGCGCGATCAGCTCCTCGGGCGTGATCCCGTGCCCCGGCCTCAGGGACACGAACGCCTTGACGGTCTCGCCGCGATAGTCGTCGGGCACTCCGATCACCGCCGCCTCGCGCACGGCGTCGTGCTCGTAGAGGACGTCCTCCACCTCGCGCGGCCAGATCTTGAAGCCACCCGCGTTGATCTGGTCCTTCTTCCGGTCGACGATGTAGAACCAGCCCTCGGGGTCCATGAACCCGACGTCGCCGGTACGCAGCTCGCCGCCGGGCAGGGCATTCGCCGTCTCCTCGGGCTTGTCCCAGTAACCGGGCACCACCTGCGGGCCGCCGATCACGATCTCGCCGACCTCGCCCGGCTGCAGTTCCTCCCCCGACTCGCCGACGATCCGCGCGATCGTGTCGAACACCGGCACGCCCACGGAGAGCGCGCCCGAACCCGGATCCACCGGGGCGCGCCGGGTGAGCGGACCGAGGTGGGACGGCGACGTCGTCTCGGTGAGGCCGTAGGCGTTGTGGATGTAGGTCCCGAACTGCTTCTCGAACGCCTCGACGACCGTGGGCGCCACCGGCGCGCCCCCGCTGAAGACCTTCGTGAACGACGACAGGTCGCGGGAGCCTGCCGTCTCGTGGTTCATCAGCGCGATGAACACCGGGATCGCGCCCACCGTGAACGTGGCGTGCCAGCGCTCGATCAGGTCGAGGATCGTTCCGGCGTCGAAGCGGTAGCCGAGCACCAGCGGCATCGGTACCAGCAGGGACACGGCGATGTGCGCGACGAGCCCGGTGATGTGGAACAGCGGGGCCACCCCGAGGCAGACGTCGTCGGGCCCGAGGCGGATCCAGTCGCGCACGGTCTGGGCTGTGAAGGCCAGGTTGCCGTGGGTGTTCGTTGCGCCCTTCGGCGGCCCGGTGGTGCCGGAGGTGTAGGTGAGCAGCGCGATGTCGCACGGTCCTGGCTCGGGAAGGTCCGGCGGTGCGGCGCCGCGATGCTCCTCGATCAGCGTGAGCAGATCGAGCTCGCCCCGGTCGCGCCCCGAACCCGCCAGCAGCGGCGGGACCTCGGCCCCGAGGTACTCGAGCTCCGAGGTCGTGATGACCGTCCGCACCGCCGTGCGCTGCCGTGCCGCCTCAGCCACCGGACGCAGCGCCTCGAGCGCCACGAGCACGGTGGCGCCGGAGTCGGTGAGGATCACCTCGAGCTCGCGCTCACGCAGCATCGGGTTCACCGGCACCACGACGGCACCTGCCTTCCACGCGCCGACGAGCACCGCCACCCATTGCGGCACGTTCTGGAGAAAGATCGCCACGCGGTCGCCCGGCACGACGCCGAGCGTGGCGAACGCCGCAGCCAGTGCATCGCTGTCCGCGTCGACCTGCCCGACGGTGCGGGTGGCGGTGAAGTAGTGCAGCAGCGGGCGATCAGGGTGGGTGGTCGCCGCGGCGCGGAACATCGCCAGCGCACTGCGGTGCTCGACCTCGATGGAGGCGGGCGTACCGGGGTCGTAGAGATCGAGCCAGGGGCGGTCGCTGTTCATGCGTGGGAGTCAACCCGCTGCTGTGAGCGCTGTCACCCTCCTTCCGATCGTGCCGCGTCAGCCCTTCACATAGGCGAGCTTCTCGGCCACGAGCCCATCCCGGACGGTGAAGACGTCGACGCCGCGGACGTGCCCGGACCCCCACTCGTAGCGCCACCGCGCCACCACCCGGTCCCCGGCGTCGATCAGCTCCTCGGTGGTGAACACGCCGTCCGGCGCGGCTGCGAACAGCGCGGTCCAGGCCGCCCGCACCGCCTCGGCCCCCACGTGACGGCGACCGTCCGGTGGGGTCGTGTCCTCGAAGACGCAGTCGGGCGTCATCGCGGCCATGATCGCATCGACGTCCCGGGCGTCGAAGGCCTTCTGGAAGCGTCCCACCGCGGTCATGGCGTCCGTCCCATCATCCCGAGCAGCTCGGCCTGCGCTCCCGCGCCTGCGGGGACGTCGGCCCGCGGGCCGATCACCCCGATCTCCCGGTAGGTCGGCTCCATCGTGTCGAACCACTCCCGGACCGCCACGACGGCGGGGGCATCCATCGTCTCGTCGGTTCCCAGTGCCCGAGCCAGGTCGACGGCGTGCACGAGGTGGTCGGCGGCGAGCTGCATCGCGTACTCGCGACCGGGGTGGTCGCCGAAGGACAGGTGCACCACCCGGTCCAGTGCCCCCTCGGCGCACACGGCGCCGAGGGCCCGTGCGGCGGCGATGTCGAACGTGCCCAGCGGGTCGTCGCCCAGCAGGTCGCCCTCGAACGGCGAGCCGATCTCCTCGATCGTCGAGCCGGCGAACAGCGGGGGCGCCCAGAGTTCTTCCTCGACGAGGTGGCGCACCAGGTCCCGCACGGTCCACCCCGGAAGCGGGGTCGGCGCGTCCCAGCGACCGTCGACGGCGTGCACCTGCGCCCCGAACTCGGCGCTGCACCTGGCGTAGATCTCGCGGACGTCCACGGCGGTGAGCATGCCCGTCACCCGCCCTGTTCAGAAGTCCCGCGGGCGTAGTCCGACGCGCCCCACCAGTCGACCACCACGACCGGCTCGTCGCCGACCACCCAGGCGTCGTGCCCGGACGGCAGTGCGGTGACCTGCCCTGCGACGGCGTCGAACTCCTCGCCGTCGGCGGTGCTGACGCGCAGCGTGCCGGACACGTGGTACTGGAAGTGCGGCGCCTCGCACAGCTCCGTGCCGGCCACCGGCTTGACGTCGGTCGACCATCGCCAGCCGGGTTGCAGGGTGAGCCTGCCGATGTCTGCGCCGCCGATGCGCAGCAGGTCGAGCCGCCCGTTCGGGAACTCGCGGGTCTCAGTGGGAGCTGCGAAGTCCTGCTGCTCGTAGGGGGTGCCCATGGTGTCCTCCGTCCTTCTCGGATCCGATCCGAAGTGTCCGGATCGAACGACCGGGCCGACCCTAGGAACGGCACCTTGCAGTTCGTTGGCGACGGAGGACGATGACCCCGTGCCGGGCACGCACCTGCAGCTCCTCGGCCGGTTCCAGGTCCGCCGGGACGGGGAGGAGATCGCGCCGGCGGCGTTCGGTGGCCGCAAGGTCCGCGCGCTGCTGCGGGTGCTCGCCGTGCGCCGCCCGGACCTGGTGCCACACGAGGTGCTCGCCGACGCGCTGTGGCCCGACCGGATGCCCGCCGACCCCGTTGCCAACCTCGGCGTGCTGGTCAACCGGGCGCGCCGGGCGCTGGGCGACCCAGCCCTGATCGTCACGGGCACGGGGGGCTACGCGCTCGGCAAGTGCACAGTGGACGTCGCCGACTTCCTCGCGGCACTGGAGCGCAGCCGTGCGGCCACGGAGCCCGGTGTCGCCCTCCGCGCGGCGATGGCCGCGCTCGCGACCTGGGGCGAACCGCTTGCCGAGGACACGTATGCGCAGTGGGCGCAGGCGCCGCGGGATCGGCTGCTGCGCGCCCACGTCGATGCGCTCGAGCTGGCTGCGCGGGCGGCGCTGGAGCTCGGCGACACCGGCACGGCGGTGGCCACGGCGGGCGATGCGGTGGCCGCCGAGCCGCTGCGGGAGTC
>JAODNO010000359.1 GCA_025465235.1 Pseudonocardia sp. | reverse complement strand
TCGAGGGTGTAGGAGCCGCCGATGAGGTGCTCCTGCAGGTCCAGCTCCGCCGAGACGGCCCGGGACAGGTGCGCGATGTCGTCCAGCCCGACGCCGGAGTCGGAGTCCACCACGACCTTGATGGTGTGACGGCGGCCCGCGGCGCGGACGTCGAGCTGGTCCAGCTCGAATCCGGCATCGCGGACGATCGGTTCCAGCACGCCGTGCAGCTGTCCGGGCGGCTGCCCGGCATCCTGCGCGGGGCGGGGGGAGGGCATCGGATGACTCCTGCTCTTTCGTGCTCCGCCTACGCGACAGTCCGGCGGATGCCGCTGGCGCTTGCGGTGAGTTTGCCAGGGTATCGCGCCGGGCCCCGGCAGCGGCCTGGCAGGATGTGCCCGCGGCGAGCAGGGTGAGGAGAAGTCGTGAGAGCACCGTCCGGGCCGGCAACGTGGCCCGGGATCACCCGTCGTCAGGTGCTCGCCGGACTACTGCTCCTCCCGCCCACGCTGGCAGGCTGCTCAACCGCGAGCGTGCCCCAGGGACCCGACCCGCTGATCGCCCTCGCCGATGCCGCACGCACTGACGCCGCGCTGGCCGCGTCGGCGATCACCGCGTCGCCGAACCTCGCCGACCGCGTACAGCCCCTTGTCGACGCCCGCACCGCGCATGCCGCCACCCTTGACGCCGAGGTCGCCCGGCTCGACTCCACGAGGGCGTCCACCACGCCGGCCACGAGGCCCGCTCCCGGCCAGGGGTCCGCCACCTTGGCACAGGTGCGCGCGGCGGTGCTCGCCTCCGGCGAGGCAGCGGCCACCGCCGCACTCGACCTGCCCGCCGAGCGCGTGGGGCTCGTCGCCTCGGTGGCGGCGTGCTGCAACGCCTACGCGGAGGTGCTCACGTGAGCGCGGCACCCCCGACCGGACCGCCCCCACTCACGAAGGCGACCCAGGACGCGCTGCAGGGCGCTCTTGCCGCAGAGCACGCCGCGCTGTGGTGCTACTCGCTCATCACCGCCTTCCTGCCCGCCGACCAGCTCAGGCAGGCCGGTGACGACTCGGATGCGCACCGGACGTTGCGCACCGCCGTCGAGAAGACACTCTCGGATGCAGGGACGCCTCCTGTCTCGGCACAACCCGCCTACAGAACCCCGCGGCCCGTCGTCGACGGGCCCTCCGCGGCCGCGCTGGCGGTCGTCGCCGAGACCGACGCGCTCGCCGCGTGGCGCTCGGTGGTGGAACGCACCGGTAGCCGCGGTGTCCGTCGGTTCGCACTCGACGTCCTCAGCGCGGGTACGCTCCGCTGCGCTCGGTGGCGGGTGGTCGTCAACTCACCGCCCGCGATCCTGCCCTTCCCCGGCCGTCCCTGACCCGGCGAGTCCGTTTCAACCACCGCCCCTGCCGAATGATTCGATCAGGGCATGCCCGCTGATGCACCCACCATCCTCGCCACGTCGATCGGCTTCTCCTCGCGAAACCGGAACGAGCTGGACTGGGCGCCGGGCCCGGTCTTCCCCTACGCCTTCGAGTTGGCGAGGACGTCCGGGAGGCCGAAGCTCTGTTTCATCGGGACGGCGAGCGGTGACCCGGCCACGTCCATCAGCGCCTTCTACGGTGCATTCGCCGACCATGACGTCACGACGTCTCATCTGGCCCTGTTCGCCATGCCGAACATCGCGGATATGCGCGCGCACCTGCTCGCCCAGGACGTCGTCTGGGTCGGCGGCGGCAGCACCGCCAACCTGCTCGCCGTCTGGCGGGTACACGGGTTGGACCGGATCCTGCGCGAGTGCTGGGAGTCCGGCGTCGTCCTCGGCGGCGTCTCGGCGGGGTCGCTCTGTTGGCACGAGAGCGGCACCACCGACTCGTTCGGGCCGGAGCTGGCCGCGATCACCAACGGCCTGGGCTTCCTGCCGTTCTCGAACTGTGCGCATTACGACACCGAGGTGAGGCGACGGCCGCTCTTCCGCGAGCTGATCGGCAACGGCACGCTCGGCGCCGGTTACGCCACCGACGACGGCGTCGGAATCCATTACCGGGGCACCGAGTTCGTCGAGGCGGTCGCGGATCGCGCCGACGTCTACGCCTACCGGGTCGAACGCGGCGACGACGGCACGGTGACCGAGACGGCGATCACCCCCCGGCAGCTCTGACCCCGGTCAGGTGAGGGCGGCCGCCGCCCGCGTCATGTCGGCCTCGGTGTTGTAGAGGTGGAACGCCAGCCGCGCGGCTCCGGCGCGGCCGCTCGCCGCGACCCCGGCCTCCGTCAGGCGCTCCATGGCGCCGGGGGTCCGTACGGATACGATCGCGGACCCGGCGGGCTCCATCCCCAACGCCGTCCGGAGCCCGTCGGCCAGGCCGACGCAGTGCGCGTGCACGGCCGCCCGGTCCAGGCCGGCGAGCCACGGCAGGACGGCGGCAGCGCCGACATGGCTGTACCAGGCGGGCGAGGTGTCGAGCGCCCGCGCACTCTGTGCCACCTGCATCGGCAGGCCGTAGATGCCCGCCCACGGGTCGGCGGCCGCATACCACCCCGCCAGGTGCGGTACGAGCTCCAGCTCGGGCCGCACCGCCATCCACGCGGCCCCCCGCGGGGTGAGCAGCCACTTGTACGCCGCCGCCACCACGGCGTCGGCCCAGCTCAGATCCGCGTCGAACCAGCCGACGGACTGGGTCGCGTCCAGGACCACCGTCGTGCCGCCGTGGCGGGCCGCACGCAGGCCGTCCAGGTCGACGATCCGCCCGTCGGCGGACTGGACGACGCTGACGGCGACCACGTCGTACTCCGCGGCCCGCTCCCCCAGCTCCCCGAGCTCCGCCTCGGTGACCGTCACACCCCGGGCCGACTGGGCCGCGAAGGGCCAGCTGACGCTGGTGAACTCGCCGGACGCCACGAGCACCCGCGTTCCGTCGGGCACGCTCGCGGCCACGAGCCCAACCAGCGCCGACACCGCCGACCCGATCACGACCCGCTCGGCGCCCACCCCGACGAGCGCACCGAACGCGGCACGAGCGGACAAGACCGGGGCGTCGAAGTCGCCGGCCCGCCCCGCGCCCGCCCGCCATTCCCGGACCGCGGCCGCCACGGCCTCCGCCGCCGCAACAGAGGGAATCCCGATGCTCGCCGTGTTGAGGTAAGCGTCGGGGACGTCGAACTCCTGGCCGAAGGCGAAGCGCACAGCAGGGACACTACGAGGGTGGACACCCAGCTGATCGAGATCCGTACCGGTACCCACGAGACAGTCGTCGACCTGACCGACGAGATCGCCGCCTTCCTGCGTTCCACCGGTGCCCGTGACGGCCTGCTCCACGTGTGGGTGCCGCACGCGACGGCCGGGCTTGCCGTGATCGAGACCGGTGCGGGCAGCGACACCGACCTTCTCGCCGCGCTGCGCGACCTGCTCCCCGCCGACGGCCGGTGGGGCCACCAGCACGGCAGCCCGGGCCACGGCCGCGACCACGTCCTGCCCGCCCTCATACCGCCGTCGATGTCCGTGCCCGTGCTCGACGGCCGCGCCGCGCTCGGGACATGGCAGTCGATCTGCCTCGTCGACACCAACGGCGACAATCCGGTCCGGTCGGTACGGCTGTCGTTCCTCGCCGGTTGAGCCGAATGGCCGCCCACTACCCTTGATCCGTGACGACGACCGGTGGATCGGCCCCGCCGCAGCCCGGCGCCGGCGACCAGCAGGCCGATCGGGCCGAGACTCCGCCGGACACCGCGCCCTGGGCCCTGCCGTCGGACGAGGCTGCACCCGTCACCGCGCCGTGGAGCCCACCGCCGGATGCCCCGCCGGAGACGGCACCGTGGGGCCTGACGCGCCTCGATCCCCCAGGGGGGCCGCCGCCCCCACCATCGGCGTGGCGCCCACCGCCGCCCGGAACGGCGGCGGATCCGGGCCGCCCCTGGGCCGCGACGTCCGGCCCGTCGTCCTCGTCGACGACACCGCCTCGGCCGGGACAGCTCTCGGCGCCACGGCAATCGCCAGGCCCCGGGAAGCAGCCGTGGCACGCGAGCGGGCCCCCGTCTCCTCCCGACGCTGCACCGCGCCTGCCTCCCGCCACTGACCCGGCGACGCCACCCGCCGCCGCGTCCCGACGTGGCCACATCCGACTCATCGCCATGGTCGTCGTCGGCGGGGTCGTCCTCGCCGGTCTCGGCGTCGGCGCGTTCCTGCTGTTCGGGTCGGCGCGCTCCGGCACCGCCGCAGGCCCCGTGAGCACGGTCCGGGCCTCGGGGCTCGACTACGACGTGCCGGCCGACTGGACGCAAGGCGGGGCGCCGCTGACCACCCCGTTCGGAATCGACTTCACCGGCGTGGCCCGCGCCCCCGCATATGACTGCGCCGGCCGGTCCTTGGTCCGCGGGGTCGTCGCGAGCGCGCTGTTGCCGAGCACGGTCTCGGCCGCGTCCATCACGGCGTTGACCCAGGCGCTTGCGGAGGCCTTCTACACGCCCCCCGACCGCACCCGCCCCGAGGTGGCGGTCGGCTCCGCCCGCAACGTCGACGTCGGCGGCGTCCAGGGCAGGCTCATCGAGGCGACAGCGCGGACGGCCACGGACGATCGTTGCCTGGCATCCGAGGGCACCGTACTCGTGCTCGCCGCGCCCACCACCGGGCCGGACGGGAAGCAGGCCGTGGCGCTGCTCGTGGTGAACGGGGACCGCGCAGGTGGTCCGATAGGAGCACCCACGATGGTGCCCCGGCCCGTGCTCGACGCGATCGTGGCCAGCGCGCGGCCGTCCACACCCTGACCACATTGCTCCTGCAGTGTCGCGAGCCCGGGCACGGCGGCGACGTTCGTCCGGGTCCCGCCGGGTCAGCGCACTCCCGGTGGGGACTCGAACAGGAACGTCCGCCCGCCCAGCCGCACCCGGGTACCCACCACCAGCCTGCGCGACTGTCTGGCCGGCAACGCGGTCCAGGCCTGCTCTCCCGGCCCCGCCACGAAGGTGCCGTTGCGGGAGCCTGAATCGACGAGCAGGACATCCCATCCGTTGATGTGGATCTCGGCGTGCACCCGGGACACCGCGCCGGACGAGTCGTCGATGAGAAGCGAGCGCAGCGCCCCGGCCCGCACCCGGGGGTCGGCCTCGGGCATCCGGCCAACGAGATAGTCGGCGTCCACCGTATGGGTAGCACCGTTGTCGAAGATCAGCAGGCCCAACGGCGGCCGCGCGCCGGCAACGAGAGCACCGCTGCGCTCCTCCACACGCAGGCCGCACTGCAGGCAGAACTGCGAGCGCGGGTCGTTCAGATGCCCGCGCGGGCAGAGGTGCCCACGGGCCTGCGGCTCCTCACCTGCTGCCGGGCGCGGCTCGGCGACGGTGACACCGTCCACGGCGGCCGCCTCCTGCTGTGTCGTCGGCGGTTCCGCCGGCACCACCCCGAGGATCCGGCCGGCCCCCTGCCGCGTCTGTGTCGTCTCGGCCTCGGGTTCGGGCGGGGTCGCCACGGCAGGCCCGGCCACTTCGGCCTCCGGAGTGCCGGCGTCGGCAGGTGCAGCACCGTTGGCCGACTCCATCTCCTCCGGCCGCCCGTGCCGGGGGCCGCCCGGCACCACGCGGAGCGCGGTCTCCGCCGGGAGGTCGTCGTTCGCGGCGAACCACTGGCCTGGGCCCGCCGGTTCGAGCTGCGCCGGACCGGCGTTCCTGGCGTTGGCGCGCCGTCGCTGAGAATCGTCCGGCTCCGGCCTCGCAGCGGGGCGCGGGGATCCGGCGCCGGGTCCACCGGAGCCGGCCCGGGCCCGGTCGCCCGGCACCAGCCGGGTCACGACGGCAACGCCGCCGGACGATCGGGCCTCGTCGGAGCCCTGGCCGCGTACCCCCGAGTCGGCATCGGAACTTCCGGCGCCCGAGTCGCCACGGCCCGGAGCTCCACCCGACTCGCCGCCACCCGACTCGGATCCGCCCGACCCAGCGGGGTCCGACCCGGCGCGGCCCGGCTGACCACCGGCCGGCTCACTGCGGTCCGACTCGCCGCGGTCCGAAGCACCCCGGCCCGACCCACTGCGGCCGGACCCATTGCGACCCGCCCCACCGCGACTCGCGCCATTGCGAGCCGATCCGCTGCCGGCCGACCCATTGCCGGCCGACCCCCTGCCGCTCGACCCGCTGCCGCCAGAAGCGCGACTGCCTGAGTCGCCGCCATCCGTCGCAGCAGGCACCCGCCCAGCGGTGTCCGATCCGACCGCTAGGGAGCCACTGTCATCCCGTTCGTCACCACCGCGGTCCGATCCATCGCTGCTCGGCACATCGCTGCTGGACCCGGCGCCGCCTGCCACAGCAGGCCCCGACGCAGCACGCCCCGCCTCGGGACCGGCCGACCCAGTAGGGCTGGACTCAGCGCCGACGGACTCGCTCCGGCCCGAGCCTCGACCCGCTTCAGCAGCCCTCGGTTCACTAGCACCACCCGACGCGGCAGCATCCGACCCAGTGCGACTCGACCCAGCACCACCCGACCCAGCACCACCCGACCGACTCGACCCAGCATCACCGGACCCAGCACCGGCCGACTCGCGGCCTCGGGATGCACTGCGCCGAGGCTCGACCTTCCTGGTCTCCGTGGTGCCGCTCTCGGCGCGACCCGCACCGGCGGTGCCGGCCTCGCCCCGGCCCGATGTCCTTCCACCGGGATCAGCGCCGCCAGGCCCGAGTCCACCTGCACGTTCCCCTGATCGGCCCACACCGACCTCTCCGGTGCCGGCCGCCTCGACCGCAGCGAGCCCGGCGCCGGTTCGACCGAGGCGGGTATCCATGCTCGTGTCGTCAGCACCGACCGGGCCATCGCTGCTCGGGCCGACGGCACCGGAGGAGTGGACGTCGTCAGCGGCGCCCGAGTTCGAGCCGCCCGGTTCGGCGGGGACGGCACCGTCGACGGCCCGGCGGCCGGCCTGGTCGATCCTGCCGGCTACGCCGTCGTCGGGACCGCCGGCCACAGGACCGCCGCCGCCGGGTGGGCCGCTGTCCGGATCGTCGCCGCGCGATCCGCCGCCGTGGCCGTCCGGCTCGGGAGCCTCCAGATCGCCGTGTCCGACCGCCCGTAGGACAGAACCGTTGGAACCCGAACCGCCCCGGCCGGCACCTCCGCGCCCGGTGCGCCCGCGCCGCGCGCCCGACAGGCCACCCGGCCGGTCGGCACCGGTCCGGCGGGAACTGGTCGAACCGAGACCCGGCCAGCCGTTGCCCTGCAGACCCGAACTGGCCGGCACGGTGGCAGAACCACCGTCGTCGAACCGACCGGCCGCGCCCAGACCGGCACTGTCCGACCCGGTTCCCCCCAGTCCGGCACCACCCAGTCCAGCGCCGCCCAGTGCAGCACCATTCAGGTCAGCATCACCCAGTTCGGCCCCACCGCCCGGTCCTGCACCCCTCGCAGTGGCACCACCCGGCCCCGGACCACCCAGGCCGGCACCACCAGGACTCTCGCTGCCGTGGACCACCCCGCGCCAGACCGCACCGACCTCGGCGGCACCGTCGCTGCCCGACCGCCGGCTGCCACCTCGACGGGTGGCCAGCGGTCCGGTCTCGCTGACACTCCAGGGGGAGCGCTCCGCCTCTGCCGGCACGTCGACCTGCTCCGACCAGGACGACCCGACCGGCCGCCACGCTGGGATGTCCTCCGCGCCGCCGCCCGATGTATCCCGACCACGCACCAGCACCACGCCCGCTCCCGGCACGACGCCCGACCGCAGGTCGTGCACCCCGTCCACGAGGTCGGCCGGGACGGCACTGCCCTCGAGCGCCAGTACGCCTGGGGCGTCCTGCAGTGGCAGCAGCCGGTCGGTCCACGTCGCGGCGTGGGCTCCGGAGAGCGCGATGCCGGTGTCGGGGATGATCAGTCCGACCGGGCCGAACAGGAACACCGCCCACTGGTCTCCGCTCATCGCGACGGTGCCGAAGCGCAGGTCCGCGCCCGGCGCGTCCGGTCCGCCGAGCCACATCGCCAGTCGCCGGGCCAGAATCCGGCCAGGGTCGGGGCCTGCGGTGGCGGTGCACACGTCCAGTAGGCGGCGCAGCACGTCGCCGTCTGCGCACTCGGCCACACAGAGCAGGCCGGGCCAGCGCGCGACCACACCGTCACCGGGCACCACCGCGGCCCTCAGCGCGTCGAAGTCCATTCGGGTCATCCTCCTGCGCGGAACCGCTGGTACACGATCTGCCAACGACGGGAGGGGCGAACGGGTCCGGATCCGAGCATTACGAATGGGGAGCGCTCCCCGGTCCTCGTACCGCGGCCTTCGTGTCCGCTGCGCCGGGCACTGGGCCGACCGCGTCCACGACGGTGCGAGGGATCGGGATGATCACGCGAATCCGGATCCCTCGCACCGCCCGGCGTCACACGTGCACAGTCGATCACGTCGGAGCGGGGTGCCGCCAGATCGACTGCTACTGCATCCGGACCAGATCGGCGAGGTGCGCTACTGCGCCGTTCAGCGGTATCTCCGTGCGGTCGCCGCTGCGGCGGTCCTTCACCTCGATCACGCCGTTGGCGAGACCGCGGCCGACCACGACGATGGTCGGGACCCCGATCAGCTCGGCATCGGCGAACTTCACACCGGGCGAGGACTTGCGGTCGTCGAGCAGCACCCGCAGGCCGGCGACCTCCAGGTCGGCGGCGAGCTTCTCGCCACCCGCCACGATCTCCTCCGACTTCCCGGCGATGACGACGTGCACGTCGGCCGGGGCGACCGCCCGGGGCCAGATCAGCCCGGATTCGTCGTGGCTCTGCTCGGCGATCACGGCGACGAGCCGGGACACCCCGATGCCGTACGAGCCCATGGTGATCCGCACGGGCCTGCTGTCGGGGCCCAGGGCGTCGAGAGAGGCCGCGTCGGCGTACTTGCGACCGAGCTGGAAGACGTGTCCGATCTCGATGCCGCGGGCCGTCTCGAGGCTGCCGCTGCCGTCGGGGGCCGGATCGCCCTCGCGGACCTCGGCTGCCTCGATCGTGCCGTCGGGGATGAAGTCCCGCCCGCAGACGAGGTCGACCACGTGGTGGTCGGGCTTGTCGGCCCCCGTGACCCAGGCCGTGCCCCGCACCACCCGCGGGTCGACCAGGTACCGCACCCCGTTGGCGGCCAGCGCACCCGGCCCGATGTAGCCCTTCACGAGGAACGGTGCCTTGGCGAAGTCTGATTCGTCGAGCAGCGCGACCTCGGCGGGCTCGAGCGCAGCCTCCAGCCGCTTCATGTCCACCTCGCGGTCGCCGGGGACCCCGATCCCGAGCAGAGTCCACTCGGCCGAGCCCGGCCTGCGGGTCTTGACGAGCACATTCTTCAGCGTGTCGGCCGCCGAGAACGTGCGGCCGAGGTCTGCGGTGTTCAGGAACGCGACGAGCGAGTCGATCGTCGGTGTGCCGGGGGTGTGGTGCGCCTGCGCAGCCGGCAGGCCCTCGAGGGGCCGCTCCCGGGGCGCCGGGGTCGTGACGGCCTCGACGTTGGCCGCGTAGCCACCGGGACTGCGCACGAACGTGTCCTCGCCGGTGGGAGCGACGGCCAGGAACTCCTCGGACGCCGAGCCGCCCATCGCACCCGACGTGGCAGCGACGATCACGTACTGGAGGCCGAGCCGGTCGAAGATCTTGATGTAGGCGTCACGGTGCAGCCGGTAGGACTCGGCCAGACCCTCGTCGCTCAGGTCGAAGGAGTAGGAGTCCTTCATGAGGAACTCGCGGCCGCGCAGGATCCCCGCCCGCGGCCGCGCCTCGTCCCGATACTTCGTCTGGATCTGGTAGAGCATCACCGGGTAGTCCTTGTAGGACGAGTACTCGCCCTTGACCACCTGCGTGAACAGTTCCTCGTGCGTGGGGCCGAGCAGGTAGTCCGCACCCTTGCGGTCCTTGAGCCGGAACAGGTTGGGGCCGTACTCGGTCCAGCGGCCCGTCGCCTCGTACGGCTCGCGGGGCAGCAGCGCGGGGAAGTGAATCTCCTGGGCGCCGATGGCGTCCATCTCCTCGCGCACCACCTGCTCGACAGCGCGCAGCACCCTCAGGCCCAGCGGCAGCCAGGAGTAGATCCCCGGCGCGACGCGACGGACGTAGCCGGCGCGGACGAGGAGCTTGTGGCTCGGCACCTCCGCGTCGGCCGGGTCCTGGCGCAGGGTCCGCAGGAACAGCGACGACATCCGGGTCAACACCTGGTGAAGGGTAGCGACGACCGCTCGCTCGAGTCCTCCCGGTTCCCCCTGCACCACCCCGGACCCGACACACGCGCCGCCGTTTGCGGTGCCCCTCATCCCGCCAACAGGTGGCGGTTGACCTCCCGGACCTCGCCGGCGAGGTCCGGCACCTCGACGACCTCGACCCCCGCGGCCCGCAGCAACTCGGCACCCTCGCAGTCGACGAAGATCGACGGTTCCCGCCACGCGAAGACCACACGCCCCACCCCTGCCGCCAGGATCAGCTCCGTGCAGGTCCGCGTCCGCGACGACCGCACGCTGCACGGCTCCAGCGAGCTGTAGACGGTGCTGTCCGGCCCGGCCCGCCAGCTCTCGCCGAGCGCGGCGAGAGCCGTCTCCTCGGCGTGGTCGTGCGGGTTGTGCTGCCGCGAGTATCCCGTGGAGAGCACGGTCCCGTCCGCCGTGGTGACGAGCGCGCCGACCGAGAACGCCGTGTCCGATGGCGGACAACGCCGCGAGAGGTCGATCGCGGCCACGAGCATGGCCCGGTCACGCGCTTCCGTCATCGCTGCCATCCAACAGGAAGCGCAGCAGCGCCACGTCGTCCACCATGCGCAGCTCGGCCAGGCGCATCCGATGGCGGACGTCGTGCGGGAACGCCCCGGCTGCGACGAACCGCGGCGCGTCGGCGTCGCCCACGAAGAACGGGGCCACAACGAGGTGGAGCTCGTCCACCAGGCCGGCGGTGAGGAACAGGGTGTGCACCGCAGTGCCGCCCTCGACCATCAGCCGCCGCACGCCGCGCCGGCCGAGGTCGGCGAGGATCTGCCGCGGGTCGACGGGGTCGCCCGCGCCGACGACCGTGGCGACGGACCCGAGCCGCGCCTGCACCGGGCCGACCGAGCTCGCAGGCACGTAGACGATCCGCTCCGCCTGCCCGGCCGTGAAGAAGCGCGCAGACGGGTCGAGGTCACCGCTGCTGCTGATCGTCAGCTTCATCGGGTGGGCAGTGCGCCCGGCGGCGACGCGGGCGGCGATGCGCTCCGGCGAACGGACGAGCAGGCGCGGGTCGTCCCGGCGGATCGTTGTGGCGCCCACCAGGATCGCGTCGACACCGGCACGTTCGGCGTCAACGCGGTCGAGGTCGGCAGCGCCGGAGAGGATCAACCGCTCGTCCGACGCATCGTCGATGCAGCCGTCCACCGACGTCGCGACGGACAGCAGTACGTAGGGTCGGCCGGTCACCCTTCGATCATGCCGGATCGGTGCGAACCTCCGGTGCAGGTCAGGTCGCCAGCAGCTCCGTGAGCAGCGTGCTCACGGTGGCGGCCTCGATGAGGAAACCGTCGTGGCCGTAGGGCGACTCGATCAGCCGCATCGGGCCACTGCCGGGGATCCCCGCGGCCAGCTCGGCCTGCTGTTGCGCCGGGTACAGCCGGTCGGAGCTGATGGCGGCCACCAGTGTCCGTGCGGTCACTCGCCTCAGCGCAGCCGCCACACCTCCGCGCCCGCGGCCCACGTCGTGGGCGTTCATCATCTCCGTGAGCCGGACGTAGGACGCTGCGTCGAAGCGGCGCACGAGCTTGTCCGCATGGTGGTCGAGGTAGGACTCCACGGCGTAACGACCGCCGTGCCACGGGTCCTCGCCGTTCTGGCTGTCCCGGCCGAACCGCTCGGACAGCTCGAACGCGCTGCGGTAGCTCAGGTGCGCCATCCGCCGGGCGATTCCCAGCCCGCGGTGCGGCCCCTCCCCCGGTGGCGCGGAGTAGTAGTCGCCGCCCCGCCACCCCGCGTCGCTGCGGATCGCGGCCAGCTGCGGGGAAGCCCA
This sequence comes from Pseudonocardia sp., assembly GCA_025465235.1. Lineage (GTDB taxonomy): Bacteria > Actinomycetota > Actinomycetes > Mycobacteriales > Pseudonocardiaceae > Pseudonocardia. Next base: position 17,789 of record JAODNO010000359.1, on the reverse strand, counting down.
CCCGATCTGGTCCGCCGTCGTCGCGGCCGGGGAGGCCACCAGGAACAGCCGTTCCACCCGGTCGGGCTCGACGACGGCCCACTCCAGGGCGCGCATGCCCCCCATCGAGCCGCCCAGCACGCACGCCCAGCGTCCGATCCCCAGCGCGTCGGCCAGCGCGGTCTCCGCGACCACCGCGTCGCGGGCCGTGACGAGCGGGAAGCGGCTGCCCCACGGCCGGCCGTCGGGGGCGGGAGTGGACGGCCCGGTGCTGCCCTGGCAGCCGCCCACCACGTTCGGCGCCACGACGAACCAGCGCTCCGGGTCGAGCGCACGACCCGGCCCGATCAGGGCGTCCCACCAACCCGGAGTGGGATGCCCCGGCCCTGCCGGGCCGGCGACATGGCTGTCGCCGGTGAGGGCGTGCATCACGAGTACGGCGTTGGAGCCGTCGGCGTTCAGCGTTCCCCAGGTCTCGTACGCGAGCCGGACCCCGGGGAGCTCACCGCCTGCCTCGAGGCGCAGCGGGGCGGGGAGCCTCACCCATTTCCGGCGTCCGGGGGCGTCCCCCTCCCGCCAGGCACCGCTGGCGGGAGGAAGGCCGGTCGCCACGACAGTCATGGGGCGGAACCTTGTGGGCTGCGCCGCACCGCTGCGGTCATCGACGAGCTCGCTCACGCTCCCTTTGCCGCCCGGAAGCCCGCCTCGAGGTCTGCCTTGAGGTCCTCGATGCCCTCCAGGCCCACCGAGAGCCGCACCAGCCCGGCGCTCACACCGGTGGCCAGCTGCTCCTCCCCCGAGAGCTGGCTGTGTGTGGTGCTGGCCGGGTGGATCACCAGGCTGCGCACGTCGCCGATGTTGGCGAGGTGGCTGTGCAGTTCCAACGCGTCGACGAACTTCTTGCCCGCCTCGACGCCGCCGCGGATGTCGAAGGCGACGACCGCCCCGGCGCCGCGCGGCAGGTACTTCTGCGCCAGCCCGTACCACGGACTCGACGGCAGGCCGGCGTAGTGCACCTTCTCGACCTCGTCGCGCTGCTCCAGCCACTCCGCGAGTGCCTGGGCGTTCTGCACGTGGCGCTCGATTCGCAGCGACAGTGTCTCGATGCCCTGGATGAGCAGGAAGCTGTTCTGCGGGGAGATCGCGGGGCCGAGATCGCGCAGGAGCTGGACGCGAAGCTTGATGATGTACGACTGAGGACCGAGCGCCTCCCAGTAGTTGATGCCGTGGTAGCTCGGGTCCGGCGTGGTCAGGCCGGGGAAGCGGTCGGCATGGTCACCCCACGGGAAGTTGCCGGAGTCGACCACGACGCCGCCGATCGCGGTGCCGTGCCCGCCGAGGAACTTCGTGGCCGAGTGCACGACGATGTCGGCGCCGTGCTCGATCGGACGCAGCAGGTACGGCGTGGGCACGGTGTTGTCGACGACCAGCGGGACGCCCACCTCGTGCGCCACGTCGGCGACCGCGCGGATGTCGAGCACGTTGCCCCGGGGGTTGCCCAGCGTCTCGGCGTAGAACAGCTTCGTGTTGGGGCGGACGGCGGCCCGCCACGCGTCGAGGTCGTCGGGGTCGTCGACGAACGAGACCTCGATGCCCAGCTTCGGGAACGTGTAGTGGAAGAGGTTGTAGGTGCCGCCGTAGAGCGAGGCGCTGGAGACGAAGTGGTCGCCCGCCTCGGCGATGTTGAGGATGGCGAGTGTCTCTGCGGCCTGGCCAGAGGCGAACGCGACTGCGGCGAGCCCGCCCTCGAGCGCGGCGACGCGCTGCTCGAGCACGTCCTGCGTCGGGTTCATGATCCGCGTGTAGATGTTGCCCAGCTCGGCGAGCCCGAACAGCGCGGCGGCGTGGTCGGTGTCGCGGAACGTGTACGACGTGGTCTGGTAGATCGGGGTCGCGCGGGCGCCGGTCGTCGGGTCGGCGGTGGCCCCTGCGTGCACCTGCTTGGTCTCGAAGGACCAGGCCGCGGTCGGGTCGGGATTGTCGGACACAGTTCTCTCCATGAGTGGGTGGTTCGCGAGAAGCGACCCGGAGGTCGCCGGGGGCCGAGTCAGCGACCGGGACGACAGGCCGCGCTCGTGACCCGCATGTAGTCGACATGCCGGCGCGCCACGAGGCAGATCACGGTGTGGACCGTAATGGGGGTGTCCACCTGCGCACAAGGCGGGCCACGACGGCCGGACGGTCCGGACGTCGATCCCGGCGCTGCGCCGGCCGTGGCGTAGGTCTCCCGGCCCACCGGTCCACCGCCCCCGGCGGCACCCGGGGCGAGCCCGCCGGCCGCGCTAGCCTCGTGACGTGCTCGTTCTGCTGCCACCGTCGGAGACGAAGCTCGCCGGCGGCGACGGTCCGCCGCTGCGGCTGGACGCCCTGTCGCACCCCGAGCTCGACCCGGTGCGCAAGGAGCTCGTGGACGAGCTCGTCGAGCTGGCGGGTGACATCGACGCCAGCCGCACGGCGCTGGGTCTCTCGGTCAACCAGGACGCCGAGGTCGCGCGCAACGCCGCGCTGTACGACTCGCCGACGATGCCCGCACTGCAGCGCTACACGGGCGTGCTCTACGACGCCCTCGACGTTGGCTCGATGCGCGGGGCGGTGGCGGCACGAGCCAGGGCACGGCTGGCCGTCGGGTCGGCACTGTTCGGGCTGCTCCGCGCGGACGACCCGGTGCCGGCCTACCGGCTCTCGGCGGGGTCGGCGCTGCCCGGTCGCCCCACCCTGGCCGCACGCTGGAAGCCCGTCCTGGAGCCGGCGCTCGCCGTCATCGCCGCCGACGAGCTCGTGGTCGACCTGCGGTCCGGCTCGTACGCCGCACTGGGCCGGGTACCGGCAGCGGTGACCGTCACGGTCCTCGTCGAGCGCGCCGACCGCACCCGCAGCGTGGTGAGCCACTTCAACAAGGCGCACAAGGGGAGGCTCGCGCGAGTGCTCGCCGGCACGCGCGCCGAACCCTCCGACGCCGCCGCCGTCGCAGCGATCGCCCGCCGCGCCGGGATGCAGGTGGAGCGTCCCTCCGCCAGGACACTGGAGATCATCCTCCCCGGCTGAAGGCCGCAATCCCCCCGGCCTGACCCGCGCGAGCCGCACATGGGCGGCCCTGTCCGGGACCGTGATGTGCGGCTCACCGCGATCATGGCCCGAGGTATCGCGCTGAGCCGCGATCACTCCGCGGGAGCCGACCGCTAATTCCGTTGCGCCGCCTCCCGGCGTCCGCCATCGTCGACGCAGAACAGCCGGTGTCCCGGCCCGATCGGTGGAGGAGGTGCGTCATGTCGATCGCCGTCCGCGACGTGGCCCGCCCCCGTCCGATCCCCGCCCCGCGCTGACACCGCCTGCGGGGCGCCTTCCACAGGAGACCCCGCGTTGCGCGACCCAGATTCGTACCCCGAACGATCCCGGAAGCGGCGCCGCCGCTTCGACGATGACGACACCCCGGCCCGCCACCCGCGCGGCCACACGGATCTCACCGCGCTGGACGAGCGCGCCGGCGTGGACCCGGACGGGCCGCCGGAGGGCGACCGCTGGTCCACGTGGGACGGAGCAGAGCAGGGTCCCACGCCACGGCCGTCCTGGGTGGTCACCGAGCACGCCGCTGTCGACACCGAGCTCGGCGTGATCAAGACCGGCAAGGAGGCCGACGTCCACCTGGTCGAGCGTTTCGTGCCGGGCACCGACCGCAGGACACTGATGGCGGCGAAGCGGTACCGCACGGCCGAGCACCGCCTCTTCCACCGCGACGCCGGCTATCTCGAGGGCCGGCGGGTGCGCCGCTCCCGCGAGATGCGGGCGATGGCGAACCGGACGGCGTTCGGCCGCGACGTGCTGTCCGGGCAGTGGGCCGGTGCGGAGTTCGCCGCACTCGGCCGGCTCTGGGCCGACGGGGTGGCGGTGCCCTACCCGGTGCAGGCCAGCGGAACCGAGCTGCTGTTGGAGTTCGTCGGGACCGACGACGGCACAGCCGCGCCCCGGCTCGCCCAGCTCCGGCCCGACGCCGCGCAGTTGTGTGATCTGTGGCACCAGCTCGTCGACGCCCTGCTCGGGCTGGCCCGGCACGGGCTGACGCACGGCGACCTGTCGGCCTACAACCTGCTGGTGCACGACGACAGGCTGGTTCTCATCGACCTTCCGCAGGTCGTGGACGTGGTGGGCAACCCGCGGGGGCCCGAGTTCCTCGCCCGTGACGTACGGCGGATCGGCGACTGGTTCGTCGCGCGGGGCCTGCCCGAGGTCGGTCCCGCGACCTTGCTCGACGACCTGCGCGTCGAGCTGGGAATGCCGCCAGGGCCGCAAGCGTCACTCCTCTAGGAACCCCGGTCCGTCCGTGCCGGCCGGGGTGCTCCGCTAGACTCGATCACGAGCGCCCGGCCGACACGGCCCTGAATCGGGCGCACCCGCAGTACCCACCAGGGCGCGTTGTTGCGCCCGGGCTCGTCTCTGAGATCTCAGCCGCCGCCATCTCGGCGCTGCTTCTCCGTGCGACGTGCCACGTCCCGGAGGTTCGCTTGTCATCCCCGTCCCCTCGCCGTGCCCAGTTCTCGGCGAACCCGCGCCCCCGTCGCTCCGACGGAGGTCGTCCCCGCTCCACCCGTGGCCGTTCCCGCGGCCAGCAGGACCGTCCCACCCTTGCCGCCGCAGCACCTCCCGAGGTGCTGTGGACCGTCCCCGAGACGGGCATGCCGACGTTCGCCGAGCTCGGGTTGCCCGAGCCCGTCGTGCGCGCCCTGGCAGCGAACGGCTTCACCGAGCCGTTCCCGATCCAGGCGGCGACGCTTCCCGACACCATCGCCGGGCGCGACCTGCTCGGCCGCGGACAGACCGGCTCTGGCAAGACGCTTGCCTTCGGTCTCGCGCTGCTGTCGCGGCTCGCGGGTGACCGCGCCGAGTCCCGGCGTCCACGCGGTCTCGTGCTGGTTCCCACCCGTGAGCTGGCGCAGCAGGTCGTCGACGCGCTGACGCCGTTCGCGAAGGCGCTCGGCCTCTCCACCACCTCGGTGGTCGGCGGCATGTCGTTCAACCGGCAGGCAGCCGAGCTGCAGCGCGGCATCGACCTGCTCGTCGCCACGCCCGGCCGGCTCACCGACCACACCACGCAGCGGACGTGCGACCTCTCGTCCGTCGTCGTCACCGCCATCGACGAGGCCGACCGGATGGCCGACATGGGGTTCCTGCCCCAGGTCCGCAAGATCCTCGACCTCACCCCGTCCGACGGGCAGCGGCTCCTGTTCTCGGCCACGCTCGACGGCGACGTGGGCGCGCTGGTGCGCCAGTACCTCACCGACCCGGTCACCCAGTCGGTCGCCTCGGCCACCGCGCAGGTGGAGACGATGGAGCACCACGTGCTCATCGTCGACACCGCTGCCAAGCCGCGGATCGTCAGCGAGATCGCCGCTCGCGAAGGGCGCACGATCCTCTTCGTGCGCACGAAGCACGGCGTCGACCGGCTGGTGAAGACACTGCATCGCGAGGGCATCAACGCCGGCGCGCTGCACGGCGGCAAGGCACAGAACGCCCGCAACCGCGCGATCGCCGACTTCAAGGGCGGGAACACCCCCGTCCTGGTCGCCACCGACGTGGCCGCACGGGGGATCCACATCGACGACGTCAGTCTCGTCGTCCACGTCGACCCGCCAGCCGACCCGAAGGACTACCTGCACCGCGCAGGCCGCACCGCACGCGCGGGCGACTCCGGCACCGTCGTCACGATGGTCACGCCGCCCGAGCGGCGCGACGTCGAGCGCCTCACCCGCCTCGCCGGCGTGCGGGCGACGCACACCGAGGTCTTCCCCGGTGACGTCGAGCTGACCCGGATCACCGGTGCACGCACGCCGTCCGGCGTGCCGATCATCGAGGCGCCCAAGCCGGCGCAGAACCCGCGCGGCAGCGGCCGACGCTCGCGTGGAGGCCCGGTCCGTTCGGGCCAGGGCGGGCGCCCAGCAGCCGCCCGCTCCGGTTCCCGTGGGCGCAGGCGCGACACGGCAGCCTGACCCAACCCGATCCGAGAGGCGCGGCATCCCACCCGGGATGCCGCGCCTTTCGCGTAGACGGAGCCGGGCAACCGGGCGACTCGCGGGCGGAAACCCGGCGACTCGCGGGTGGGTCTCTCAGTGGGGGTGGCGGTCGGCCCGCCGCGCGGCGCGGCGCAGCTGCAGGATGCGTAGGCCGCCCGGGATGGCCACGAGCAGCAGCCCCGCGATCGCGGCGAGGAGCAGCGCCACACCGGTGGGCAGCGTGCCCGACCAGGCCAGGAAGTTGATGCCCATCGGTGCGTTGTTCTGCATGATGAAGATCAACAAGAAGAGCAGGACCACCGCGGACAGGATCAGGCCGGTCCACAAACCACCGGTGCGGGTGCGCGTGACGACCGGACGGCGCGCGGGGTCGGGGGCGTCCGGCGTGGTCGGGGTCGGCACTGTCGGCCCCTCCGGCTCCGGGACGCGGACGGGCCGCATGGCGGGGTTCGTCGCCGGGTCGGCATGCGGGTCGGCGGGGCCGACGCTGCCGTGCAGGGGTGAGCCCGGCCGTGCAGTCGCCCGCGTCGGGTCCTCCGTCATCTGCCTACCTCGCTCCGCTCACGACGTGCTCCCTGCGCGTTCGAGCGGGAGTATTCCGCAACGGCCGGTACGGGGCAGAACACGGCGCGTCAATGTCGCTCGGGACCGCCGCAACGCAGGAACCACGGGAAGGGTCGATCAGCGCCCGTCACGGCGCATCGGTACGTGCGCAACGCCGTCCCAGTCGTAGCTGGGTCCGGTGGGGACGAAGCCGTAGCCGCTGTAGAACCCGGCGAGGTGCTCCTGCGAGTCGAGCACGCAGCCGCCGTCGCCGACCTCCGCCAGCGCCGCCTCCATCAGCCGCCTCCCCAGCCCCCGTCCACGCGCTGTCCGAGTAGTGCACAGCCGCCCGATGCGGTAGTCGCCGGTCGGCTCCTTGAGCAGCCGCACACACCCGAGCACCGGCTCGGGCTGCCCGGAGCCACCGAGCCAGTAGTGCCGGGCTCGGTCCTCCAGGTCACGGCCGTCGAGCTCGGCGTACGGGCACGCCTGCTCGACAACGAACACCTCGACCCTCAGCCGGAGGATCTCGTACATGGTGCGGGGCTCGAGATCGGCCGCCCAACAACGGTGCACAGTGGCCGCAATCGCCTCGCTGGTCATGCCGACTGCCTACCAGATCGGCCGAACCGGCGCTGGGCCGGACGTGGAGCTGCCCCACCACCAGCAGATGTGAGGTCGTCGGACGGCTCGGCGTCCACGGCCGGCCACAGCTACCGTGATGATGTGCGCCACTACGATCTCGTCGTCATCGGCACCGGGTCCGGCAACTCGATCATCGACAGCCGGTTCGACGACCTGGACGTCGCGCTCGTCGAGCACGGCGTCTTCGGTGGCACGTGCCTGAACGTGGGCTGCATCCCGACGAAGATGTACGTCTATCCCGCCGACGTCGCGGAGGCCGTCCGGCACGCGGGGCGCTTCGGCCTCGACGCGAGCGTCGACAAGGTCCGCTGGAGCGACATCCGCGACCGCGTCTTCGGCCGGATCGACCCGATCTCCGCCGGGGGCCGGGAGTACCGGGTGGAACGCTGCTCCAACGTCACCGTCCACCAGGGGCACGCCCGGTTCACAGGGCACAAGGAACTCGTCGTGGAGCGCACCGACCGCTCCGGCACGGACACCATCAGCGGCGACCGGATCGTCATCGCCGCCGGCGGGCGCCCGGCCGTCCCGGAGCAGATCGCGTCCTCCGGCGTTCCGTTCCACACGTCCGACACCGTCATGCGGCTCGACACCCTGCCCGAGCACATCCTGATCGTCGGCGGCGGTTACATCGCCGCCGAGTTCGCGCACGTGTTCTCTGCCTTCGGCACCCGCGTCTCGATCGTCGGGCGCAGCGAGCTACTGCTGCGCAGCCAGGACGAGACCGTCGCCGAGCGGTTCACGGCCACCGCCTGCGAGCGCTGGGACGTCCACCTCGGCCAGGAGGTCGTCCGGGCGAGCGGGGGCGGTGGGGACGTGGTGCTGGAGCTCACCGACGGCACGACGCTGCGCGGGGACGTGCTGCTCGTCGCGACCGGCCGGATGCCCAACAGCGACCTGCTCGACCTCGACCGCACCGCTGTGCCGACCCACCCCGACGGTCGGATCGTCGTCGACGACCAGCAGCGCACGCCGGTCGACGGGATCTTCGCCACGGGCGACGTCAGCTCTCCGTACCAGCTCAAGCACGTGGCGAACCACGAGTCCAAGGTCGTGGCCCATAACCTGCTGCACCCCGACACACCGCGGCGCACCGACCACCGGTTCGTGCCTGCCGCGGTCTTCACCGACCCGCAGATCGCCTCCGTCGGCCTCACCGAGGACGAGTGCCGTACTGCGGGCCACGACTACTGCGTCAAGATCCAGGCCTATGGCGACGTCGCCTACGGCTGGGCGATGGAGGACACCGGCGGCTTCTGCAAGGTGCTCGCCGAACAGGGCACCGGCAGGCTCCTCGGCGCGCACGTCATGGGTGTGCAGGCCGCCACGGTGATCCAGCCGCTGATCCAGGCGATGACGTTCGGCCTCGGGGTCCGCGAGATGGCCACCGGGCAGTACTGGATCCATCCAGCCCTGCCGGAGGTCGTGGAGAATGCGCTGCTCGGACTCGACCTGTAGGACGTCACACACGTTTTGGGGGTGCCATCGGACAGCGAACGGCTGGTAGACAACGGATCAGTGAGGTCACCCTTCCTGCGAGAGCCACGAGGTGCATGCCCATGACCGTTGCCGAAAGTCCGAGCCGACCGGCCGGAACGGCCAGACCGATCCTGGACGGCAGGCGCGGCCTCGCGCCGCAGGTCGCCGTCTACGTGTTCGTGATCGTCCCGCTGCTGGCACTGCTCGCCGCCGTCCCGTTCGCCTGGGGCTGGGGCCTGGGCTGGACCGACGTCGTGCTCGCCCTCGTCTTCTACGTGATCAGCGGCCTCGGCATCACCGTCGGCTACCACCGGTACTTCACCCACGGCTCCTTCAAGGCGAACCGGCCCCTGCGCATCGCGTTGGCCGTCGCCGGCAGCCTCGCCATGCAGGGACCGGTGATCGACTGGGTGGCCGACCACCGCCGTCACCACGCGTTCTCCGACAAGGAGGGTGACCCGCACTCGCCGTGGCTGTTCGGAACGGGGCCTGCAGCGCTGGCCCGCGGCTTCTGGCACTCGCACATGGGCTGGTTGTTCGAGCGCGACCAGACCAACGAGCAACGCTTCACGCCCGACCTGCTCGCCGACCGGGACATCGCGCGCGTCGACCGACTGTTCGTCATGTGGTCGGTGGCCACACTGCTTGTTCCGGCCGTGCTCGGTGGCCTGCTGACGTGGTCGTGGTGGGGGGCCATCACCGCGTTCTTCTGGGCGGGCTTGGTGCGCGTCGCACTGCTGCACCACGTCACCTGGTCGATCAACTCGATCTGCCACATGATCGGCGACCAGCCGTTCGCGGCTCGCGACCACTCGCGCAACGTCTGGCCGCTCGCTGTGCTCAGCTTCGGCGAGTCGTGGCACAACCTGCACCACGCCGACCCCACCTGCGCGCGGCACGGGGTGCAGAGGGGCCAGGTCGACATCTCGGCCCGCGTGATCCGGATCTTCGAGAGGCTCGGCTGGGCCCACTCGGTGCGCTGGCCCACGCAGCGGCGGCTGGACAAGCTGGCCCGCACCAGCTGAACCGGCAGTGGCCCCGCGAACGGCATCAGCTCGCGGGGCGCTCCTGCTCGATGCGGTTCGTCCCGGCCGCGGCCGGGTCGAACGGCATGGCGGGCGGCGTCTCTCCCCGGATCTCGGCCACCAGCCGCGTGACGTCCGCCATGATCGCGGCGGTCGCGCCGTCGAGGGCGGTGCGGGTACGGGGGCCGCCCAGCCATGCGGAGAGGTCGACGGGTGGTCCGGCCACGACCGTCACCTTCCGGCGCGACAGCAACCGGGGGCGGGCGGTGCCCGGAGGCAGAACGTCCTGCGTGCCCCAGTTGGCGACGGGGATCACCGGTGCGCCGGTGACCAGGGCGATCCGCCCGATCCCGTTCTTGCCCTTCATCGGCCAGCCGTCCGGATCGGCCGTGTAAGTGGCCTCCGGGTAGAACGCCACGATCTCGCCCCGCTTGATCGCGGCAATGGCGTCGCGGTAGGCGTCGCCCGCGCGTGCAGAGGCGCGGTACACCGGGATGTGCCCGCCCTGGCCCAGTACCGAGCGCACGACCGGCACGTCCCAGAGCTCCGACTTCGCGAGGAAACGCGGCATCCGGCCGTGCGAGATGGTGAACGCGACGTTGAAGATCGGGTCAGAGAACGACACGTGGTTGATCGCCAGCAACGCACCGCCGGTGCGGGGCAGATGTTCGCCGCCCCGCCATCCGATCCGGGTGCCGAACAGCGCGAACGGCCAGATCATCGCGATCGCGAGCCCGTACCAGAACCCCGACCCCCGCCAGCGCCGAGAGAACGTCAGTACGAGCTTCTGCCACACCGTGAGCGGCCGGTCCGCCGTCATACATCCTCCTCGCGTGCTGTCCGGCGTCCGTTCCCGGACGCCGCCTCTCGATCATCCCAGGCGCCCAACGGTGGTCCCACCGGCGCAGCGCCCGCTCCAGCGTGCCCGTCCCCGATGACCGCATGGTTCGCGACCCGGATGTGATCTCGGTCCCAGCAGTAGTTCGGCAGGGCCGGGTCAGCGGTTACCAGGACGCAGAGTGCAGATCCGTCCCGCTGCCGACCCACCGAGGTCCTCCCGTGCCAGAGAACTCCCTCCCCCGCATCGAGCCAGTGGGTGCGCCCGGCGCGGATGCCGCCGCGGTGGTGTTGGTACTGCACGGCGGGCGCGCCCGCAGCCGGGAGAGCAGCGAACGGAGGCGGCTCGCGTACCTGCGGATGGTGCCGTTCGCGCGGACGCTCGCCGCCGCGGGCCCCGCCGCCTACATGCTGCGCTACCGCGTCCGCGGGTGGAACGAACCGGCGAAGGACCCCCTGCGCGACGCGCAGTGGGCCCTCGGCGAGATCGCGCAGCGACACCCCGGCGCCCCTGTCGTGCTGGTCGGGCACTCGATGGGTGGCCGGGCAGCGCTGGGCGCGGCAGGCGCTCCGAACGTCGCCGCCGTGTGCGCACTCGCGCCGTGGCTCGACCGATCGGATCCGGTGGACCAGCTCGCCGGCCGCATCGTCCTCATCGCCCATGGCGACCGCGAGCACTACACGGACCCGCGCGAGTCCTACGCCTACGCCGTGCGGGCCAAGCGCGTGACCGACCGCGTCGCCCGGTTCGACGTGCACGGCGCCGGCCATTTCATGCTCAACCGCGCGGGCGACTGGAGGTCGCTTGTCCGTCGCTTCGTGCTCGGCGTCACCGGAATCGAACCCGAGGACCCCGAGATCACGAACGCCCTGCAGCAGCCCGCACCGGACGGCCTGCGCGCGGCGCTTCCCGCCTCTCGATGACTGCGCGCTCTGGCGCTACACACGCCACCCGAACTACATCGGCGACGCCGCGTGTGGTGGGGTCTGACCCTGCTCGCGCTGCACCACGCCGCCGGGCTGATCGGGCTCGTCCGGGGCGGTCATGACCTGGCTGACGGCTCAGGCAAGAACGCCCGGACGAGATCATGACCACCGGAGGAGCGTGCATGAAGGTCGGCGAGCAGGGAGACGTCCCTGAAGAAGCACCGGCCAGTCGCGGGACCGTCGAGCGCGCCACGATCGAGGGCAAGCGGGTCACCGCGACGACCGTGGTCTCGGCGCCACCCGAGGCCGTGTTCGCGCTGCTCGCGAACCCGCACCGACACCACGAGTTCGACGGTTCGGGCACCGTCCGGAGGGCGGTATCCGCTCCGCAGCAGCTCACGCTCGGCGCCCGCTTCGGGATGGACATGAAGACGCGGCTCCCGTATCGGATCACCAACCGGGTCGTGGAGTTCCAGCCCGACCGGCGCATCGCGTGGTGCCACTTCGCGAAGGCGGTGTGGCGCTACGAGCCCGTACCCGGCGGCACGCGGATCACCGAGACGTTCGACTACGGCAGCTCGCCTCTACGGTGGGCAATCGAGCTGGCGAAGTTCCCGACGGTGAACGCGAGGTCCATCCGCGACACGCTGGCCCGCCTCGGGGAGATCTTCGGGAGCCCCGAGCCCTGACCCGGCGACCAGTGGGCCGCCTCCTGGGAACTCTTGCGACCCCCGAGGCCGGACCCGAGATCGGCTCAGACCTGGGCGCCGCCTGTCGGTGCCGCCGCGGGCAACCCGGGCAGGCCGTCCAGGCTGGCCGCGTTCTTCTGTGCGTGATAGCGCGCGATCCGCTCGTCGTCGCGGCTCTGCCACACGGCGTCGAGCGTCTCGCGCTCCTCCACCAGATCCATCCTCGGCACCGCGTATCCGCACGAGTCGGACACCCTCGCCACGTCCACGACGATCACCGCGCGCAGGTACCGGCGGCGCTGCTCCCCCGCCGCACCGAACCCCGCCAGTGCCTCGTCGAAACCGGGGTCGCCATTCCGCACCGCCCGCCCGGTGCCGTGCAGGCGCACGATGTTCGGGCGGCCGTCGAACGCGCAGAACATCACGCAGATCCGGCCGTTCTCCTGCAGGTGCGCGATGGTCTCGACGCCGCTGCCGGTCATGTCGAGGTACGCGAAGGTCTGCTCGTCGACCAGGCGGAACGTGCCCATCGTGCCCTTGGGCGACAGGTTGACCAGCCCGTCGTCAGCCAGCGGGGCGGTGGCCACGAAGAACACCGGCTGCTGCTCGATCCACGCCGCCATCGCCGCGTCGACGCCCTCGTACACCTTCGCCATGGTCCCGACAGTACGGCCGCGGCAGCTACCGAACCAGAAGATCTCAGTCACGACCGCGCGTGCGGGCATAGTCGCGCCCGGCCTTCGCGCGGTTGCCGCAGGAATCCATGGAGCACCAGCGGCGGGTGCCGTTGCGCGAGCTGTTTTGGGACTACCGCACCAACCTCGACGCCTACCCCGCGTTCCACTTCGCCGCGTACGACTGGAACTGCGCGCAGTACATCACTCCCCGTTTCACGAGGAGGGGTGCGGGAAAGCGTCGCGCCACTGGTGGCGGAGCTGGAGGCGTTGCGGGCGGAGAATGCGCAGCTCCGCGCTGAGGGCGTGCGCTTGACATCCACACTCAGGATGAAATCATCCAGGTTGTGAGTCAGTCCGCGCCCCCGCTACTGCCGATCTTCCGCTCGGCGGCGCAACTGGCTGTGCTCGCCGAGCTGTTCACCGGCAGCGCGCGGGAGCTCTCGATCGGTGAGCTGGCGCGACGCACCGGCGCCGCGCAGGCGACAGTGTCCCGGGAGGTCGCGCGCCTGGTCGGCGCCGGCATTCTCGCCGATCGCGACGTCGGGCGCACCCGGCTGGTGAGCGCCAGGACGGAGTCGCTGATCCACGCCGAGCTCACGGCCCTGCTGCTCAAGGTGGCGGGGCCGCCCGCGGTGCTGCGCGAGCTGCTGACCGATGTGGCGGGGGTGCGCGAGGCCTACATCTACGGCAGCTGGGCGCGCCGCCAGCACGGCGAGCCCGGCGACGAGCCCGCCGACATCGACGTCCTGGTGGTGGCCGACGACGGGCCCGACGACGACCGGGCCGCCACGGTGCGACGCATCCGCGCCGTGGCGGACGAGGCCACCGACCGCCTCGGCCGGGACGTCACGGTGAGCGTGCTGACCCCGGCGGAGTGGACGGAGGGACGCGGTGGGTTCGTCAGCTCCGTGCGCGACTCCCCACTGGTGCCGCTCGACGTGCGGCCCTCAGGGTGAGCCAGCCCCGGCCGGACGTCGCCGCGCTGCTGCGCGCCGGCCGTCTGCAGCGGGTGCCCGCCGACGCCGACGCCGCCGTGGCCCGCCTCGCTGTCGCCGAGCAGCACCTCGACACGGCGCGTCGCCTGCTCGACGAGCAGCTGGACCTGGAGATCGCCTACGTCGCCCTCTACGACGCGGCCCGCAAGGCCGTCACCGCTGCGATGCTCGCCGGAGGGCTGCGAGCCACGAACCGGACCGGAGCGCACGAGGCGGTGGCGATCTGGTGCGCGGAGAGCCTCGGGCGGCGCACCCCGGCCGCCCGGCACTTCGACGCGCTGCGCCGCCGACGCAACCGCTCCGAGTACGACGACCTCGTCCTGAGCGGCGCCGACGTCTCGGTCGACCTCGCCGACGCGGCCGCGATCGTCGCGGCGGCGGCAGCAGCCGTCAGGGCAGCGTGAGGATCTCTGCGCCGTCGGCGGTGACCAGCACGGTGTGCTCGAACTGCGCAGTACGAGCGCGGTCCTTCGTGACGACGGTCCACGCGTCGGACCAGATGTCGTAGTCGATCGTGCCGAGAGTGATCATCGGCTCGATCGTGAACGTCATGCCCGGCTCGAGGACCGTGTGCACGTTCGGCTCGTCGTAGTGCAGCACGACCAGCCCGCTGTGGAAGGACCGACCGATGCCGTGGCCGGTGAAGTCGCGCACCACTCCGTAGCCGAAGCGCTTGGCATAGGACTCGATCACGCGACCCACGACGTTGAGCTCACGCCCGGGGCGCACCGCCTTGATCGCACGCGTCGTGGCCTCGCGGGTGCGCTCGACCAGGAGCCGGTCCTCCTCGGCGACGTCACCGGCGAGGAACGTGGCGTTCGTGTCGCCGTGGACGCCACCGATGTACGCGGTGACGTCGATATTCACGATGTCGCCGTCCTCGATCACCGTCGAGTCGGGGATGCCGTGGCAGATCACCTCGTTGAGGCTCGTGCAGCACGACTTCGGGAAGCCCTTGTAGCCCAGCGTGGACGGGTAGGCGTCGTGGTCGACGAGGAACTCGTGCACCACGCGGTCCACCTCGTCGGTGGTGACGCCGGGCGCGACGGCCTCGCCACCCACCTGCAGCGCCAGTGCCGCGATCCGGCTGGCCACCCGCATGGCCTCGATCACCTCGAGCGTCTGCACCCACGGGTCATTGCTGCGGGACGGCCGGTCCTTGCCGACGTACTCGGGGCGTGGGATGTGCGCGGGAACGGGACGGGTCGGCGAGACGGTGCCAGGGGTCAGCAGCGTGCGGGCGGGCATGCCGCCAGTGTAGGCACCGCGCCGGGACGGACAGCGCGGTCAACCTCACACCGGTCCGGTTGCCGCCGGATAGCTCGCCTGCAGGCCGGTTTGAGCGGCAGAACGGGTGTGATCAGCGGAGGGCGCGGCTCGCGGCGCGGTGGGAGACCAGCAACGACAGCGCCCGCCACCCGAGCAGCAGCACGGCGAGCGTGACGACCGTGACCACGGCGAAGCTCAGTGGGAGACGTCCGGTGAACGCCACCCGCACGGCCAGCCCGAGCACGGCCGTGCCGGCGAGCACCACCGCACCCGCCCGCAACCCGGGCGGCTGCGCCCGCACGACCGGCGTGGCCCAGGCGGCGGCGAGCCCGACCAGGAAGGGCGCCGCGGTGCCGAGCAGGCCCAGCAGGCTCCCGGACTCGGCGTGGCTGATCCGGCCGATGGCGGCGAAGACGACCACCGCGATCACGTCAGCCGCGAGCGCGAGCGCGGCGATCCGGTGGAGGGACATGCGCTCCAGCCTAAGGGCCCGAGCAAGGGCGTGGATCTGCGCGACGCGGGCCGATCAGCCGATCGTGGACAGGAACCGTGCCGCGACCTCGACGGCAGGAGTGGATGACCCCGCGTCGACCACCAGCACCGCGAACGCGACGTCTCCGCGGTAGCCGACGAACCAGCCGTGGGACCTCCCCTCGTTGGTGAACTCGGCGGTGCCGGTCTTCCCGAACACCTCACCGAGTCCGGCGAGCTGCGTGGCCGTGCCCTCGGTCACCACCGCCCGCATCATGGGGCGCAGCTGTTCCAGCTCGGCGGCGACCGGCTGGGCGGCCGGACGCAGCACCTGGGTGGGCCGGTCGCGCAGCAGCTGCGGCACCACCGGCGCGCCGTGGGCCACCGTGGCGGCCGTGAGAGCCATCCCCAGCGGGGTGGCCAGCACCTCCCCCTGGCCGAACCCGTCCTCGGCGCGCTGCACCGCATCAGCCGAGACGGGCACGGAGCCGGTGATGGTGGTGAGCCCCGGCACCGCGTAGTCGGCCCCCAGACCGAGTCGGAGCGCCGCCGCCGGCAGCGCGGCCGCATCCAGCTGTGACGCGAGGCGCGCGAACGTGGTGTTGCAGGACCGGGCGAACGCGGTGAGCAGCGGGACGGTGCCGAGGTCGAAGCGGCCGGAGTTGGGCACCGGACGGCCGCCGATGACGGTGGTGCCGGGACAGGCCACCGGTGATGTCGCCGAGAGCCCGTCCTCGGCGACCGCCGCGGTAGCCGTGACGATCTTGAATGTGGAACCCGGTGGGTAGCGTCCGGTCAGGGCGAGCGCACCCCCGACGTCGGCGGGCGCGTTCTGCGCGACGGCCAGCAGGTCACCGGACGACGGCGCCACCGCCACGAGCATCGCCTGCTGCGCCACCGGCTCGACGGCATCCTCGGCTGCGGTCTGCAGGGCGCGGTCCATGCCGGTCGTGACGGTGCTGCCCGGGCGCGGCGGCTCCTCGGCCAGCATGCGGATGGTGGCGCCGCTGGAATCGACGAGCAACACCGACCAGCCCGCCACGCCCTCGAGCTGCGCGGCCGTCTCCATGCGGACCGCGGGCAGCACCTGCCGTGCGAACCCGGCGTCCGGCGCCAGCAGCCGTTCGGAGCTGACGAAGCGGACGCCGGGCAGATCGTGGATCGCCTGCTTCACCCCCTGGTAGTCCGTGTCGCGCAGAACCGCGACGGGGTAGGCCTGCCCGTCCGGTGCACGCGCCGCCCCTTCGGTGATCGACTCCTGCGTGATCTGCGGATCCAGCGGGGAGAGCGTGCGGGCGAGCGCCCCCGTGACGGCCGGCAGGTCGCCCGTGGCCGTCCGGTCCAGCAGCACGCCGACGACCGGGGTGGCCGTGAGCAGGGGAACACCGGCGCGGTCGACGACGGGGGCCGGCGCAGCCGGGTCGGTGCGCAGCTCCAGCCGCTGTCGAGCGGCCAGGTCGGGATGCACGACCGTGGGCGCCCAGTGCACCACCCAGCCCTCCTCCGTGTCGGGTGCAGGCAGCAACTCGAGCTCGTTGAGGTAGGTCCACGTACGGTGCGGCCCGAGCTGCCAGGTCATCTCGACGGACGCGGCGGCCCGTGCGGTGGCCGTGCGCACCTGGGCGAGCTCGGCGACCAGGGTCGCCGGACCGAGCGCCTCGCGGGTGGCGACGAGCAGCTGACCAGCGGCGACCGGATCGTCAGTGAGGGTGGCCGCCCGCGCGTCGTCGCCTCCCGACCAGGCCGTGACGAACGCGGTGGCCACATTCTTCGGGCCGTCGTCGCCGAAGAGCCCACACCCGGCCGTGACGAGCAGCACCGCCAGCGCAGCGAGCATCACGCGCAACCGCCGAGCTGCACGAATCGGACGGGTAGGGAGCACCCGGTCAGTATGCCGAGCCGGCCGCCTGCTCAGTCGGCTACCGCGATTCCATTCGATCAGAGGTTACGGCAGCGTGAGATCGACGCAGTCGGGGTGGCGCGACGTGCTGGATGCGCTGATCGCCGGTGAGCCGGCAGCCACCCCCCCATCTACCATCGAGCGACACGACGTGATCGACAGCCCCGGACGACCCGAAGAGGACCATCCTCCCCCATGCAGATCCACACCACCCCGCTCCCCGGCGCGGCACTCGTCGACCTGAAGCTCCTCGAGGACGACCGCGGTTTCTTCGCGCGCGCATTCTGCCGGCAGGAGTTCATCGACGCGGGCCTCGAGCCGCTGGTCGAGCAGGCCAACATCTCCTTC
>JAODNO010000343.1 GCA_025465235.1 Pseudonocardia sp. | reverse complement strand
CGAGGCGCGCATCGAGCACCTGCTCGGGCGGTACGGGTCGCTGATCCACGAGGTGCTCGACCTGGTCGCGCAGGACCCGTCGCTGGGCGAGCCGCTCACTGGTGCAACCGACTACCTGCGGGCCGAGATCGTCTACGCGGCCTCGCACGAGGGCGCCCGGCACCTGGACGACGTGCTCGCCCGTCGCACCCGGATCTCGATCGAGACCTTCGACCGGGGGCTCGGATCCGTCGAGGAGGCCGCCCGGCTCGTCGCGCCCGTCCTGGGCTGGAGCGACGACCAGATCGACCGCGAGGTGGAGCACTACCGCAAGCGCGTCGAGGCGGAGCGGGAGAGCCAGAAGATGCCCGACGACGAGACGGCCGACGCCGCGCGGATGGGCGCACCGGAGGTCGTGCCCCTGCGCTGAGGCGCAGGCCGTGGCGTGCGGGTTGTGCCCCGTGGATGCGGGCTCACGCGGAGGCACGCAGCGGAAACGTGACGCCGGTGAGCTCCTCGGAGAGCGTCCACAGCCGGCGGGCGAGGTCGGGGTCTGCGGCCTGCGTGGTCCTCCCGACGAGGGTGGGTCGGCCGCGCACCTCGCCGAAGCCGTCGGGGCCGACATAGCTGGCACCGGGCAGGTCACGGGTGGCGGCGAACAGCGTGGGCGCTGCGCCGGCCTCCGCGCTCTGCTGCACGAGCGTGCCCACGGCCTTTGTGACGACGCCCAGGACGGGGCCCAGGTGGCGGCCGAGGTTCGATGCGGCCACGCCGGGGTGGGCGGCGAGCGCGCGAACGGGCGAGCGCGAGGCGACCA
The DNA here is from genome assembly GCA_025465235.1 of Pseudonocardia sp. Taxonomy (GTDB): domain Bacteria; phylum Actinomycetota; class Actinomycetes; order Mycobacteriales; family Pseudonocardiaceae; genus Pseudonocardia. Next base: position 10,515 of record JAODNO010000343.1, on the reverse strand, counting down.
GGCGGCGCTGCAGTTCCAGCGTGAACAGCAGGTTGGCCAGCTTCGACTGCCCATAGGAGGCGAAGAGCCGGTACGGCCGGGACTCCCAGTTGAGGTCGGTGAGGTCGAGGCGGCCGAACCTGTGCGCGCTGGACGCGACCGTGACCACCCGGTCGGTGATGCGGGGCAGCAGCAGGTTGGTCAGCGCGAAATGACCGAGGTGGTTGGTGCCGATCTGCAGTTCGAACCCGTCGGCCGTGGCGCGCCGCTCCGGCAGGTTCCCCACCCCCGCGTTGTTGATCAGGACGTCGAGGTCGCCGTCCCACGACTCGGCGAACCGGCGCACGGAGCCGAGGTCGGCCAGGTCCAGCGCACGGACCTCGGTGGAGCCGCCGAGGTCCGCGGCGATGCGTTCGCCCGCGGCCACGTCACGAACGGCCAGCACGACCCGGGCGCCGTTCCGGGCGAGCTCGCGCGCGGTGGCGAGGCCGAGCCCGCTGCTCGCCCCCGTGATGACGAAACGACGACCGGCTGTCCGAGCAGCATCCGCTGCGGCAGTACTCATGGCCATCAAAGTAGGCATCGGGCGGGGAAGGTGTCACTAGTCCTCGTCCCAGACGGCCAGCAGGCTCACCAGCACGAACACCTGGACGGGCAGCGGCAGGTCGGGGAGGTCGGCCTCCGCCTCGCCCCGCCAGGGGCTGATGCGCCGCACCGTCCCGACGGTCGAGCCCTCGCTGATCAGCACCTGCTCCGTGCGGAACAGGGACGGTCGCTCGAAGGTGTGGGTCACCCCCCCGGTCTCGAGCGTCCATTCCGACCGGCCCACCCCGTCGGCCAGCGCGACGAGCTCGCCCGCCTCGTCGAGCAGGCGGTAGCGCCGCCACGACCAGCCGCCGCGGGCCACGTCGTAACGGCAGCCGTCGAGCACGAAGAAACCGCCGCCGAAGAACGGCGACGGCTTCCAGGTGGTCAGTACGGTGCCTTCGCGGGTGATCTCGTAACGGCTGCTCAGCAGCCCCATCCGCGACGCGCGCAGCACGGGCACACCCCACCACCCTCGCCGCCGATCCGCCAGCCCCATCGCCTGGAGGGGGACACGGGTCCGGCCGGCGTTAGCGTTGCCGCCGTGAGCGACCTGATCGGCATCGACGACATCACGGCGGCAGCGGAGCGGATCGCGGGGCACGTGCTACGCACCCCCACCGTCCCGAGCCCGGGACTCGCCGCCCACCTCGGCGCCCCCGTCACCCTCAAGCTGGAGCTGCTGCAGCGCTCCGGCTCCTTCAAGCCGCGCGGCGTTTTCTACAAGCTGCTCGGGCTCACCCCTGCGGAGCGCGCGGTCGGGGTGGTGGCGGTCAGCGGCGGTAACCACGGGCTCGCGCTGGCCGACGTCGCCGGGTCGCTGGGCATCGCCGTCACCGTCGTGATGCCGGAGTCGGCGCCACAGCGCTCGATCGCGGCCTGCCGCGCGTCCGGCGCGACCGTGCGCATCACCCCGGATATGGCCGGCGCCTTCTCGTTGCTCGACGAGCTCGTGGCCGGCGGGCTCACGCTCGTGCACCCGTTCGACGACCCGATCGTCGTCGCTGCCCAGGGCACCGTCGGTGCCGAGTTCGCCGCCGACGCGCCCGACGTCACCGACGTGCTGGTCAGCATCGGCGGCGGCGGCCTGATCTCGGGTGTGGCCACGGCGTTCCACGACCACGTGCCCGGCGTCCGGGTCTGGGGCGTGGAGACCGAGGGGGCCGACGCGATGACGCGCGCGCTCGCCGCCGGCGCCCCCGCGGACATCACGCCCACCTCGATCGTCTCCACGCTCAGCGCGCCGCACGTGTCGCAGCTGACGCTCGACCACGTCCGTGCGCTTGTCGAGGACGTGATCGTCGTCTCCGACACCGACGCCGTGCGCGGCACCCTCACCCTCGCCGAGGAGGCGAAGGTCTGGGCCGAGCCCGCGGCAGGTTGCCTGGTTCCGGCCGCCCTCCAGGTGCTCGACCGGGTCGGCCCGGATACCCGCCTCGGTCTGGTCATCTGCGGCGGCAACGTCACCACCGCCGACGTGGCCGGCTGGGTGCAGCGGTTCTCAGCCACATCCCTCCCCCGCCGACCTGCCGCAGCGGTGCGCTGACCCGCGGAAGCCCGGCGGGCCGTCCGGCGTTCCACCGGGCGTGGATGTCGACGTCGTGGTGATCGGGGCCGGGCAGGCCGGGTTGTCGGCGGCGTACGGGCTGCGCCGCGCCGGTCTCGAGCCGGACGCGGGGTTCGTGGTGCTGGACGGCGAGCACGGCCCCGGCGGGGCGTGGCGGCACCGCTGGCCGACATTGCGGGTCGACACGACCCACCGCATCAGTGATCTGCCCGGGCTGCCGTTCGCCCCAGCCGACCGGTCGCGGCCCGCAGCCGAGGTGGTGCCCGCCTACTTCGACGCCTACGAGCGGGCGTTCGACCTGCGGGTGCACCGCCCGGTGCGCGTCGCTGCCGTGCGCGACGCCGCCCCCGACCTCCTCGTCGAGACCGATGTCGGCACCTGGACCACCCGCGCCCTGATCAACGCCACCGGGACCTGGACACGCCCCTTCCGCCCTCACTACCCCGGCCAGGAGATTTTCCGCGGCCGCCAGCTGCACGTCGCCGACTACCGCGGGCCTGCGGAGTTCACCGGGCTGCGGGTGGTGGTGGTCGGCGGAGGGACGTCTGCGGTACAGCTGCTCATGGAGATCGCCAGCGTCGCCGCGGCCACGACGTGGGTGACACGGCGGCCTCCACTGTTCCACGAGGGCCCGTCCGGCGACGAGGTGGGACGCGCCGCGGTGGCCCGCGTCGAGGAGCGGGTGCGGGCGGGCCTGCCCCCGCAGAGCGTCGTCGGCGTGACGGGGCTGATGCTCACCCCGCAGATCCGGGCCGCGCAGGAGTCGGGAGTGCTGCACCGGCTGCCCATGTTCGACCGTCTCACTGCCGACGGGGTGGCCTGGGACGGCGGCTCCACCGCGGGGGCCGACGTGATCCTCTGGGCCACCGGCTGGCGGGCCGCGCTGGGACACCTCGCCCCGCTGCGGCTGCGCGGTCCGGGCGGCGGCATCGTGGTGGACGGCACCCGTGTGCGGTCCGACCCACGGATCCACCTCGTGGGCTACGGCCCGAGCGCGAGCACGATCGGGGCGAACCGGGCCGGGCGCGCGGCCGCGCACGAGGTGGCGTCCCTCCTGGAGGAGCGGCTCAGCGCGTGATCCCCGTGTGGCCCAGCGAGTAGCGGCCGGGCTGCGGCCACACGCACAGCCCGTGGGGCCCTCGCCCGACATCGAACTTGTGAATCAGGCGCCCGTCGGCGGTGTCGAGCACGTAGACCGCACCGTCGTAGCGCCCTGACAGCCACAGCTGCCTGCCGTCGGCAGTGATGTTGCCCATGTCCGGGCTGCCGCCGGGGACCGCCCACTTCGCGAGCGCGGCGCCGGTGTAGGCGTCCAGCACGCTGATGCTGCCCTCGTGCCGGTTGGTGACGAACAGCCGCGTCGCGTCACGGGAGAGGTAGAGCCCGTGCGCGCCGTGCCCCGTGGGGATCTGGCGCAGCACCGTGGTGGCGGCGCCGTCGAGCACCCAGAGCCCGTTCTGCTGGCTGTCGGCGATGTAGAACACCGAGCCGTCCGGGGCGAGCCTGACGTCCTGCGGGCCCATCTTCGTGTTCCGTACCGGCATGTCGATCATGCGCAGAAGCTGGCGCGATGCCACGTCGACCACCGCGACCCGCCCGGCCCACTCGCAGCTGAAGACGGCCGTGCGTCCGTCGGCGGTGAAGTCGGCGTGGTCGATCCCTGCGCAGTCGGGGGTCCCCAGCGTGCCCTGGTGCTGCCACGTGTGCGGGTCGTAGAACACGAGCTGCCTGCGCGCCTCAGCGACCGAGATCGCGGACCGGCCGTCCGGTGTGAAGTACATGTTGTACGGGTCGATCACCGGGATGCTCCCGCCCGGCTCACCGGTCCTCGGGTCGAACGGCGTCACCTTGTGCCTGCGGTCGTCTGTGGCATAGAGCGTGGTCATGTCGTAGGACGGCACGACGTGCTGGATCTCGCCCCCCAGCCGGTGCTTCGCGACGACCGTGAAGGTCGCCGGGTCGATCACCCAGACCTCGCCTGACTTCGTGTGCGGGACGTACACGCGGGGCGTCGCCGCCTTCGCGGCGTCGGAGAGCATCGTCGCCCCGGCAGCGGAGTAGATGTTCTGCGCGTTGAGGACTGGCGGCATCCCGGGCAGCTGGTTGGCCACCGGCGCGGCCGTCGGCACAGGCGGCGCCGGGACGGCAGGAGGCAGCGGGCCGGCGCAGGCCACCACAATGGCGAGGACGGCCAGCTGCGGGATCAGCGGCGCGCGGCACCCCCTCCTGCACCACGACCCGCCGCCGCTTCGCTCCATTGGCCGAAGGATAGCGTCCCTGACCTGGGACTTCAGTCTCACCGACGGGGTGGGGACTGGAAATCGGTGGCGACGATGCGCTGGTCGTGTATCTCCGCGGCAGCGGGAGAACAGAGCCAGCGCACCGGCTCGGCCATGATCTCGGCGGGCAGCAAGCCCGAAATGTCGGCGCGGTCGTCGGGGATCATGCCGGTAGCGGTGGCGCCTCCCGGCAGGAGCAGGTTCACGCGAACACCGGTGCCTGCCAGGTCGGCGGCCATGATGCGGGACAGCGACTCGGCGCCTGCCCGGGAGGGCCCGTAGGGGACGAAGCCGGGCCGCGTCATCGTCGCGTGGTTCATGGTGACGTTGATGATCTGTCCACCGGGGGATGCCAGCAGGTCGGGCACGACAGCGGAGGCAACCAGGAAGTAACCGGTCAAGTTGGTGTCGATGACGTCGCGGAACCCGGATTCCGGCACCTGCCAGAACGGCTGGGGATCGGTGAGGAAGCGCGGGTTCACCGTCCGCATGCCGATGCCCGCATTGTTGACCAGCACGTCCAAGCCACCGAGCAGGTCGATCGTACGGTCCCGGCCGGACCGGACCGATGGGCCGTCGCGCACGTCCATCCCGATGCCGTGCACCTCACCCGACAGCGTCGCGGCGACTTCCGCGGCGCGGTCGGCCGCCCTGCCGGTGATGACGATCCGGTGCCCGTCGTCGGCAAGCGCCCGCGCCATCGCCAGGCCCAGACCGCTCGTTCCTCCCGTGATCAGGATGCGCATGGTGCCCAGTCTGCGCCTGCTCCGCCCCCCGTCCGCGGTGACGGACATGCGGATCGCGGCTCGCCACCCACCGCACCTGTCCGGTACCGGAGGCAGTGTCCGAAATAGCGCCCCGGCCTCCCGACCGGTTGACCCGCCGGAGCAGCGACCACGGCTGTAACTCCGTAACGTTTCCGTAGGTACGGAGCAAGCACGCTGTGATCGCCGTGATCGCGGAGTCATCGGCGACGTACCGCGCGAGTCACGTGTGGTCTGGACGAACTGGAGGACCTGGATGAGGTCGTGGCGTCTCGTAGGTGCGCTGGCTGCGGTGGCACTCGCAGTGGCCGGCTGTTCGAGCGGCAGCGGTGCGAGCACGGGTCCCTCGGCGTCCGCCGGAGCGGGACAACCGGTGCACGTGCTCTATGCAGGCTCGCTGGTGAACCTGATGGAGCGGGACATCGGGCCGAAGTTCGCGGCCGCGAGCGGGTACCGCTACCAGGGTGAGGGCGGAGGTTCCGCAGGACTGGCCAACGAGATCAAGGGCAAGGTCAAGCAGGCGGACGTGTTCATCAGCGCCGGCCCCTCGGTCAACCACACCCTCGAGGGAGCGGACAACGGGAACCAGGTGTCGTGGTACGCGACGTTCGCGTCGTCCCCGCTGGTGATCGGTTACAACCCGCACAGCAGGTTTGCCGCCGACCTGACGTCCAAGCCGTGGCAGCAGGTGCTGGCTGAGCCGGGCTTCCGGCTGGGGCGCACGGACCCCACCACCGACCCGAAGGGCGCACTGGCGGTGCAGGCGCTCAACCAGGAGGGCCTCACCTCGCTGGCGGCGGACCAGGGTGAGGTGTTCCCCGAGACGGAGCTGGTCGGCCGCTTGCAGTCCGGTCAGCTCGATGCCGGGTTCTTCTACTCGGCGGAGGCGCTTCCGGACAGGATCCCCACGATCCGGATCCCTCCGGTGTCGTTGGGCGCCGCCTACACCGTGACGGTGCTCAACTCGGCGCGCGACCAGGCCGGAGCCGTCGCCTTCGTCAACTACCTGCTGGGTCACGACGGCTCCTCGACGCTCACCGCCGACGGGTTCCAACTGACCTCACCGCCTGCGGTGTCCGGGGACGCCGGGGCGGTGCCCGCCGGACTCCACCCGCTGATCCCCGCCCCCTGACCTACCGGGCATCAGGCTCGGGCCACAGCCGCCCGCTCCTGGCTCTCCGGGAGCGCCGGCACCGGCCAGACGATGAGCCGTTCCGGGGGTAGGGACACCCGGCAGCGCGTGCCGGACTGCTGTACCCCGTCGTCGGACGTGACGACGGTGAGCTCGCACCCACCGTCCAGGACGACCAGCAGCTCGGCCACCGCCCCCAGGTGGACGGTGTCGACGATCGTGGCCTGATGCTCCCCGCAGGTGCCCGCCGGTACGGGGTCGAGCTCCACGTGTTCGGGCCGGATGCACCACACGACGTCGGCCCCGGCCGACAGGCCGACGGGACCCGCCGTGATCGCGGTGCCGCACGCGTCGAGCGTCTCGGCGTCGCGCATCCGGCCCCTGTGCAGGTTGCGGATGCCCAGCAGGCGCGCGGCCGCCGGGCCGGCCGGGCGGGCGAAGACCTCGTGTTGGCTCCCGCCCTGCAGCAGACCTCCGTCGGTGATCAGCAGGACCTCGTCGGCGAGCAACGCGGCCTCCTCGGGATCGTGGGTGACCAGCACCGTGGTCACCGCCGTGTCGCGTTGCACGCGTCGCAGTTCCCGTCGCAGCTCGTCGCGGACCGGTGTGTCCAGCCCGGTGAAGGGTTCGTCCAGGAGCAGCAGCCGAGGTTGCCGGGCCAGGGCCCTGGCCAGCGCGACGCGGCGGCGCTGGCCGCCGGACAGCTGGTGCGGCAGCCGGTCCTCGAGGCCGTCGAGGCGCAGGCGCCCGAGCCAGTGGGCGGCGACCGCGGGATCGCTGTCGACGCCGAAGGTGATCTGCCGCCACACCGGAAGGTGCGGGAGCAGGCAGGAGTCCTGCGGCACGTAGCCGACGCCGCGGGACTCGGGGGCGAGCGTGGTCAGGTCGCGGCCGCCGAGCTGCACCTGTCCCTCCCGCAGCGGAGCCAGTCCGGCGAGCAGCTTGAGGGTCAGCGACTTCCCCGCTCCGGACGGGCCCAAGATGGCCAGGTGCCGGCCGCGGGCGGTATGGCCCAGTCGGAGGTGGAATCCGCCCGACCGGGCGTCGAGGTCGAAGCTGAGCGGGACGGGCGGTTGGGCGGTCGGCTCCCGGGGCGTCGGCGGTATCGCCCGGGCCGGGCGGCGACGGTGACGACGGCCGGCCACGCCGCTCAGGGCCAGGACCAGGGCGGCGGCCACCAGAGCTGCGGCCACCGGGATCATGGTGGTGTCCACTCCGGAGCTGCCGAACTCGACGTAGGTGAAGACCGGCAGCGAGTAGGGGTGATAAGCCAGCACCACCGTGGCCCCGAACTCCCCGAACGCACGCAGCCACGCCAACAAGATCCCCGCCCGGATCCCAGCCCACGCCCCGGGCAGCGCGACCCGCGCGAACCGTGACCAGCGACTGTGACCCAGCGTGGCGGCGACGTCGGCCAGCTCGGGATCCAACGCCGCGAACGCCGACCGCGCAGCGACGATCAGGAAGGGGGCAGCCACGAAGACCTGCGCCAGCACCACGCCGGTCAGGTCGTCGGTCAGCTGGCCGTCGAACAGCTGGCCGAGCACGGTGTACGGCCCGATCACGTACACCAGCAGCAGACCGCTGACCAGCGGCGGAAGGGCCAGCGGCAGTTGCACCGCCACGCCGAGCAGCTCGGCCGCGCGGCCATGGGCGCGCGACAGCAGGTAGCCCAACGGTATCCCGGCCACGCCGATGACCACCGTGGCGATGCTGGCGGTCACCACCGACACGACCAATGCGGCACCAATGCCCGGCACCGTGAGCTGATCCGACGATGCCCGGGCCAGCCGTACGAGGAAAGCCCCGATCGGAACCAGCAGGTAGGCCACCAACACGGCCGCGAGCCACGGAAGCGGTGTTCCGAACATCCCGGCCGCGACACGTTCGCGCGTCACGCCCATCGGCGCCCCGTCGTCCACCGTGCTGTCCGCGCTACGCGCCGCCGCCATCCCTCACCACGGTCGGATGCGAGCACCCCACCAGAGTATCCGCGAGTGCGGAGGAGAGACGTGGACAGAGACGCAGATACGGCGATCCGTGACGAACCGGCCACGAGCCGCGATCAGGCGTCGGTGCGCACCTCGGTTCCGTCCTGGCCCCACCGTGTGTGGAACGAGCCCTCTGCGTCGGTGCGCCGGTAGGTGTGGGCGCCGAAGAAGTCGCGCAACCCCTGGATGAGGTTGGCGGGGCCACGCTCGCGGCGGTAGGCGTCGTAGTAGGACAGCGACGACGCAAACGCCGGGATCGCCACGCCCTGCTGCGTCGCGGTCACGACCACGCGCCGCCAGGCGTCCTGCGCGTTGGCCACGGCCTCGGTGAAGTAGGGCACCATCAGCAGGTTCTCGATGTCGCCGTGCTCGGCGTAGGCGTCGCGGATGCGGTTGAGGAACTGGGCGCGGATGATGCAGCCGCCGCGCCAGATCGTGGCCATCGCGCCCAGGTCGAGGTCCCAGTCGTTCGCCTTCGATGCGGCGCGCATCTGCGCGAAGCCTTGCGCGTACGCCACGACCTTGCTGGCGTAGAGCGCCTGCCGGATGTCGTCGACGAGGTCGGTGCGGTCCTCCCCGGCCCCCGGGACCGGCCCGGCCAGCGTGCCGGACGCGGCCTTGCGCTCCCCACTCAGCGACGACAGCGTGCGGGCGAACACCGCCTCGGTGATGCCGGTGAGCGGCACGCCGAGGTCGAGGGCGTCGATGGCCGTCCAGCGGCCCGTGCCCTTCTGCTCGGCCTGGTCGAGGATGACGTCGACGAGCGGGCCGCCCGTCCTCTCGTCGGTCTTCGCGAGCACCTTCGCGGTGATCTCGATGAGGAACGACTCCAGGTCGCCGGAGTTCCACTCCTCGAAGATCTTCGCGATCGCCGGTGCGTCCAGGCCGGCCACGTGGGTGAGCAGGTCGTAGGCCTCGGCGATGAGCTGGATGTCGGCATACTCGATGCCGTTGTGCACCATCTTCACGTAGTGCCCGGCACCGTCCGGCCCGACGTGGACGCAGCAGGGTGTGCCGTCGACCACGGCGGCGATGCCCGTGAAGATCTCCTCGACCTCCGCGTACGCGGCGGGGTCGCCCCCGGGCATGATGCTCGGCCCGAGCAGCGCGCCCTCCTCGCCGCCCGACACTCCGACACCCATGAACCGCAGCCCGCGCTCGGCGCAGGCCTCGGTGCGCCTCTTCGTGTCCGGGAAGTGCGAGTTGCCGGCGTCGATGATGATGTCGCCCTCGTCGAGCAGCGGCGTGAGCTCCTCGATCACCCCGTCCACCGGGGCACCGGCCTTGACCATGACGATGATCCGGCGCGGCCGCTCCAGCGCGGCGACGAAGTCCTCCACGCTCTCCGCGGCCGTGAAGGCACCCTCGTCGCCGTAGGCCTCCATGAACTCGCGCGTGCGCGCGGTCGTCCGGTTGTGCACGGCGACGGGGGTGCCGCGCCGGGCGATGTTGCGAGCGAGGTTCGCCCCCATCACCGCCAGCCCGGTGACCCCGATGCGGCTCTTGGCGTCTGCCACGGTCATCGCTCTCCTCCACTCGGCCCGCGGCCGACGTTACCGCCAGACCGCGCGCTCCACGCGCCGCGTGCACCACGACCCATGCCATCGACAGGGCCGCACCCGCGCTTCCTCAGAGCTGGGCCGCCACCGGTATGACCTCTCGGCCCATCAGCTTCAACGGCTCGATCTCCGACATGCCGGGGACCTGGCCGTGCGCCTCGGTGATGCCCAGTGCGGCCAGCTGCTTCAACCGCTCGAGGAGCGCGTCGATCTTCTCGCCCTTCGCCCCCGGGTCGAGGGGCATCATGACCGTCTTCTCGATCTCGTCGTACGGGCGGCCGACCGCCTCGCAGTGCCCCCGCAGCACGTCCAGCTTCCGCTCCAGTTCGGGGCCGTCGAACAGGTTGCAGGCCTGGGCGTACTTCGCGACGAGCCGGAGCGTCTTCTTCTCCCCGCCGCCGCCGATCAGGATGGGCGGGTGCGGGCGGCGCAGGGGCTGCGGGACGTTCAGCGTCCTCTCGAGCCGGTAGTGCTTCCCCTCGTAGGGGCCGTCGTCGGGACCCCACATCTGCAGGCAGATCTGCAGGGCCTCTTCCAGGCGCTCGAACCGCTCCGCCGTGGACGGGAACGGCAGCCCCAGGCCGCGCGCCTCGTCGACGTTCCACCCGGCGCCGATCCCCAGCCAGGAGCGTCCACCCGAGAGCACGTCCAGCGTGCTG
>JAODNO010000325.1 GCA_025465235.1 Pseudonocardia sp. | reverse complement strand
TCGGCATTCGAAGCAGGGGACGGGAACGACCATGGGGACCGCAGCGGATACCGCGCCACCGCAGCGACCCGAGGGTGCGTGGCACGAGGCCTTGCCATACTCCTCGGCGGCCCAGCTGGTGGAGCGGCTGGCTCCGGAGGTCGCGGCAGCCGTGTCGGCCGGCGACCCGGTCGTGGCGGTACTCGACGAGACCACTTGCGAGCAGCTGCGGAAGACGCTGGGCCCCGACTCCGACGCGGTGGACTTCCAGGACCCCCACGAGGTGCACCGGATGCCCGCCTTCACCGTCGCCGTGCGGTGGGCCAGGACCAGCAGACGCATCACCAACCCTGACGGCCGCGCGCTCGTCGTCGGCCAGCAGATGGACGAGATCGACCGCGGGCCACAGCACTGGGCGCGCCTGGACATCGGCGTGAACGTGGCGACCGCGGGGCTGCCGATCACGGTGCTCTGCCCGTTCGCCGACGATGTCGCCCACCTGCCCACCGTGCACGCCACCCACCCGCTGCTGAGCACGGCGAAGGGCTCGGAGCCGAGCCCCGGGTACCGGCAGCCGGAGGAGTCCGTACTGGACTACCCGCCGCCACCGCCACCCGACCTCGGCCCGCCGGTCGCAGAGCTCACCTTCGTCCCGGACGACCTGGTGGAGCTCCGTCACCTCGTCGTCCGGGTGGCCGGAGCCGTCGGCCTCGACACCGACCGCGTTGCGGACACTGTGCTCGCGGTGAACGAGCTCGCCTCGAACAGCGTGGAGCACGGGCCGGGATGGGGTCGGCTGCGCCTGTGGAGCGACGCCGGCGTCATCGCCGAGGTCGCCGACGCCGGCCGGTTGACCCTGCCGTTCCCCGGCATGACGATGCCGCCACCGGAGGGCGCCCGTGGCCGCGGGCTCTGGCTCGCCTCGGAGCTGTCCGACTCGTTCGAGGTGTGGAGCGAATCCGGCAGCACCGTCATCCGGGTGCAGATGAGCTGCTGACGCCGCTTCGGTGGGACAACGCACACTCCACAGGGCCACCATGACGGGGTGGATGCCGTTGCGCGCTTCGCGGAGCTGGTCGGGCATCCCGATCCGCCGCTGGACCGCGCCGCGCTCGCGCTCGCCGCCGGCGCGGACGCGGGGCTCGATCCCTCGCGGTGGCTGACCGAGCTCGACCGGCTCGCCGACGGCGTCACCTCGCTCGACGCACTCGTGCACCGGCTGTTCGTGAAGGAGGCGTTCGCGGGCAACGTGCACGACTACTACGACCCGCGCAACTCCCTGCTCCCGCACGTCCTCGCCCGCAAGCTCGGAATCCCCATCACCCTTGCCGTCGTCACGATCGAGGTCGGCAGGCGCGCCGGCATCGCGCTGGAAGGCGTCGGGATGCCCGGGCACTTCCTGGTGCGGGCGGTCGGGGCGCAGACGGTCCTCGACGTCTTCCACGGCGGCATCGAGCTCGACGCAGCCGAGTGCGAGGCGCTGTTCCGATCTTCCTCCGGAGCCGGCCCCGACGTGCCGTTCGGCCTACACCTGCTGGCCACCGCACCGACGCGCTCGATCCTGCTGCGAATGCTGGAGAACCTGCGTCTCGTGTACCGGATTCGGCAACGCCCCGGGGACCTCGAGTGGGTCGTGCGGATGCGGCTCGCGCTGCCGGGCGCCGGGCTCGCCGACCTTCTCGAGCTGGCCACGGCACTGGGCGACCAGGCCCGCTGGCTCGAGGGGGCCCGGCTGCTGGAGGAGCAGCTCCCGACCGCTTCCGCGGCCGGGGCGGAGCGGCTCCGCACTGCGGCACGCACCCTACGGGCGCACCTCAACTGACCTGGAGCGGTCGGATCCCCCAGCTGCCCGCCCACGTCTCCCCCGGCGCGATGGTGAGCAGCCCCGTGCCGGAGTTCAGTGCGTCCGGTGGGCACGTCATCGGCTCGACGGCGACCGCGCGGCCCCGCCCGGGGTGGTCGTCGGGGGTGAAGACCTGCACCCAGCCGAAGTCCGGGTCGGCCCACAGCTCGACGCCACCTGTGGGTCCGGTCAGCCGGTGCCGCACGACGGTGTCGCCCTCGGCCGGTACGCATCCCCCGAAGGCGTGGTCGAGCTCTCGACCACCCAGCGGGCGACCGTCGCGGAAGTCGAGATCACCGTCGACGGGCACGGCCGGGCCTGTGGGTAGGCCGCCGTCGAGCGGCAGCGTCGAGGTGGCGGCGAGCGTGAGCACGCAGTCGTCCGTGGCGTCACCGCCCGCCCGCAGGTACGGGTGCGCACCGATCCCGAACGCCACCGGCTCGCCCCCCACGTTGCGCACGGTGTGGGTGACGGTGAGCCCCGTGTCACCCACGGCGAACCGCACGCTGGTGTCGAGAGGCACCGGCCAGCCCGGCTGGGGGGCGACCACGGCGTGCAGCGTGATCGCGTCGGCCGCCCGCTCCCCGGGCCGGTAGAGGGTGTGCCGGAGCAGCCCGTGGATGGCGTTGCCAGCGGCGGGCTCGCTCAGGGTGAGCTGCTGCGGCTCACCGTTCCACGTCCAGCGGCCCCGAGCGGTGCGGTTCGGCCAGGGGACGAGGACGGTGCCCGAGCCGCGCGGCGGGCGCACGGTCTCGTCGAACGTCTCGACATACGGGCGTCCGCCTGCCTCGAAGGACCGCAGGCCCGCACCGACCTCGGTGACGACGGCGCGGACGTCGCCGGAGGCGACCTCGAACTGCTCGCCCGTAGGCGCCATGGGGATGCGCGTGACCACCGCGAGAGCCTAGTGCGGCGGTGAGGGTCATCGCCGTGTCGCCCAATGGCCACCTACCTCGCATACGGTGGATGAGTGGCCTCCTCCCGACGTCTCCGCGCCCTGATCACCAACGACGACGGCATCGACTCGCCAGGACTGTGGGCCCTCGCAGCCGGTGCGCGCGACGCCGGGTTCGACGTGGTCGTGGCCGCGCCGCACGTCGACGCCAGCGGTGTCGGCGGCTCGGTGCTGTCGATCCGGGACGGCAACCGCACGCGCCTGCACCGCCGGGAGCTCGCCGACCTGCCCGACGTCCCGGCCTACGCCGTGGAGGGCCACCCGGCGTTCATCGTGCACTCGGCCGGCCGCGGATGGCTGGACCCGAAGCCGGACGTGGTGCTGTCCGGGATCAACCTCGGGGCCAACCTGGGTCACGCGGTGCTGCACTCGGGCACGGTGGGCGCGGTGCTGGCCGGGTCGCTGCACGGGTGGCGGGGGCTGGCCGTCTCGCTGGACATCCCGGAGCAGCGGCCGGAACGCCCGCACTGGGAGACGGTGCTGCACGTCCTGCCCGAGGTGCTCGACGTGCTGCTCGCCGCCCCGGACGGCACCGCACTGTCACTGAACGTGCCCGACCTGCCCATCCCCAAGACAGGCGAGCTGCGCGAAGCCCGGCTCGCCACCTTCGGCGCGGTGCAGGTCCGAGTGGACCACAGCAGTGGGGAGCACGGGGAGGCACTGCACTCCCAGGTCGCTGAGCTGTCGGCCCCGCTGGAACCCGGAACGGACGCCGCGCTCCTCGCCGCAGGCCACCCGACGCTCACCGAGCTGCAGTCGGTCTCCGAGCGACCGGGCGTACTGGGCCGCGTGACGACGAGCAGGCGGGCGGGATGATCCCGCTCAGCTGAGCTCACGAATAGGCGGCCTCGATGAGGTGCGGCCCGGGCTCGGCTGTGGCGAACCGGAGGGCGCCGGCGAGTTCTTCTGCGGTGGTGGCACGGGTGGCGGCGATACCGAGGCCGTTCGCGATCTTGACGAAGTCGATGTCGGGATCGGTGAGTGAGAGCAGGTCGCGCGACTTGTCACCGGGAGAGCGGGCCAGGACGCGGTTCATCTCGACCTCGAGGATCGCGTACGAGTGGTTGTTGAGCAGCACCGTGGTGACGTCCAGGTTCTCTCGAGCCTGCGTCCAGAGGGCCTGGATGGTGTAGAGCGCGCTGCCGTCGGCCTGCAGGTTGATCACCGGCCTGCCGGGGCAGGCCACGGCGGCGCCGACGGCGGTGGGGAGGCCGTAGCCGATCGCGCCGCCGGTGACGCAGAGCCAGTCGTGTCGGGGTGCGCCGACACTCGCGGCGGCCAACGCCACCCCAGCCGTGATCGCTTCGTCGACCACGATGGCGTCCTCTGGCAGGTGCGCCGCGACCAGTTCGGCAATGGCGCCGGTGGTGAGTGCACCCGCGCGCGGACCAGGCGTGGTGGGGGCCTGCAGCAGCGGAGCGGTGTCGGGAGCGACACGGTCGGCGAGGTGTTCGAGGGCCTCGACGATGTCCTGGCCGGGCGCGCCGAGCTCGTGGACGGCGCAGTTCTGCGGCGTCGGTGAGCCGGGCAGGTCGGGGTAGGCGAAGAACGCCACGGGCGCTGCGGTGCCGGCCAGGATCATGTGCCGGTTGTCGGCGAGGTGTGCGACGGCGTCCTCGACGAAGTAGGGCAGGCGATCGAAGGCGGGCAGGCCGACACCGCGTTGGAGGCGAGCGGGATGGGTCTGGGTCGACACCTGCGCTCCGGTGGCCACGGCGATCCGGCTGGCAGCGCGCAAGCCCCGTTCGCGCTGCGCCATGCCGCCCAGCATGAGCACGGCCGGCTCGCCGCTCGTCAGCGCGGCCGCGGCGGCGGCCACCTGCGCATCGGGCACCCGTGCGGCCGGGCGAGGGGTGCGGACCGATCCCGGGACGCCGCCGTCCTCCCAGCTGACGTTGGCCGGCAGGATCAACGTGGCGATCTGTCCGGGCGGACCTTGGGCGGCGGCTACTGCATCAGCGGCGTCGGCGCCCACGTCCTGGGGACGGTAGGAGCGACGAACCCACCCGGAAACGGTGCCGGCCAATGCGTCGATGTCGGTCTCGAGCGGCGCGTCGAGCCGTTTGTGATAGATGGCATGGTCGCCCACAACGTTCACGATCGGCACACCCGCCCGGCTCGCGTTGTGCAGGTTGGCCAACCCGTTGGCCAGTCCCGGCCCGCAATGCAGCAACGTGGCCGCCGGCCGGTCCGTCATGCGTGCATATCCGTCGGCTGCTCCGGTGACGACACCCTCGAACAGCCCCAGCACGCCGCGCATGCCCGCGATCTCGTCCAACGCGGAGACGAAATGCATCTCGGACGTGCCCGGGTTCGCGAAACACACCTCGACACCGGCGTCGACCAGCGTCCGGACCAGTGACCGAGCACCGTTCATCGCCAGATGTTCCACAGCGTCTCCCTAGTGACGAGGACGGCCGTCGTCCACCCCGATACCACTACCAGACGCGCGCACTGCGGCTCGGCACCCACCCACCCGTCAGATCCTGCGCTGCACTCGCAAGATCACGCGCGTATCGGCCCCATTCCGCAGCATCTGCATTCTGCTGCCCTTCGGGAGGTCAATGCTCGTCGGCACCGGTGAGCTCGTGCTCGAGCCGGTCGGCCACCTCGACCACCACGCGAAACGACCGGTCGAACCCATCCAGCGCGGTATCCCCGAGCGGGATGGAGTGGCGGAACAACACCAGCCCGTCGGTGGCGATGGCGCCGCCCACGATCGACTCACCCGCGAGTGCAAGCATCGTGCCGAGGTCGATGTCCGCGGCGAGACCGACCGGTGAGGTGATCTGCGCCCACGGGTGCCCGTCCTCCCCGGTGACCATGCGCACCGCGACGATCTGGGTGCGATCGCCCGAGGTGGGCAGGTTGAACCACAGCTCGCTCTCGACCTGCCGCATGATCTCGTAGCGCACGCGGACGAAGGACACAAGATCGTCCCAGCTGGCCACAACGCCACCTCTCCTCAGTCCAACGGACCGTACCGCCATCATCCGATCAGCTGGTCGACCGGTGCCCATCCGTCGGTCAGCACCGCCGCCCCGTCGGCGAACCTGCGGGAATCCTCCTCACCGAGCACATAGCCCCGCTCCCCGCGCACCGCCGCGCGGGCGGCGAGCCCGGCGATGTCGAGCGGACGGTCGGACGCGACGATCACCACGTTGCCCCCGCCACCCCTGCCGAGCTGGTCCGGGCCGGAGGTCATCAGCGCCACATGCGAAAACCGGGTGGCCACAGTGGCCAGCTCCGCCGCGAGCAACCGCCATGGATCCCGGTCGATCACGTTCAGCACGAAGACACCGTCGTTGCGCAGCACGCGGTTCACGTCAGCGACGAACTCGGCCGTGGCGAGGTGCCACGGCACGGACCGTGCGCCGAACGCGTCGCCCACCACCACGTCCACCGACGCCGCCGGCCGCCCGGCGAGGAGCGTCCTGGCGTCCCCGATGCGCACGGCCGTGCCGGGGATCGAGTCCACCCCGAGCTCACGGCGGCCCAACTCGACCACGCCCTCGTCCACCTCCAGCACGGTCGACGTGCTGCCCGGCCGGGTCGCGGCCAGCCAGCGCGGCATGGTGAAACCGCCCCCACCTATGTGCACGGCGTCCAACGGGCGGCCTGCCGCAAAGGCGGTGTCGATCGCATCGGCGAAGCGCTGTGTGTAGGCGAACTCCAGGCGCGTCGGGTCGGAGAGGTCGACCGCCGAGTGCCGCAGATCGTCGAGTACGAGGACACGCACGTCGGGCCGAGCGGCGTCGGTCTCGATGCGGGCGCAGTAGTAGACGGTGTCGACGTCGCAGCGTCCCGGCACCGCCACCAGCGCGGCGCCGGCCACCACAGCGGCGACGGCGACACCCGTTACGCCCGCCCACGTGCGGACGGTGGCCGTCAGCAGCGCCATCAGCAGGCACGCAACGGCCGTGAACAGCAGGATCGCGGTGACCGGTAGCAACGACACCAACAGGTACCCGGTGAGGAACACCCCCGCCAGCGACCCGAGCGTTCCGGCCGCGGACAGCTGCCCGACCACCGCACCCGAGCCGGAAATGCTCGAGAGGCACGCCCGCGTGACGGCGGGTGTGACCATCGCCAGCGCGGTCACCGACATCAGCGTCGACACCGCGACCAGCAGCACGGCCGCGTACGGGCCAGGCCCGAGCACCGGACCCAGCAGCCGCATCAGCGGGCGCACCACCAGCACTCCCAGCCCGCCGACGGCCAGGGCGCCCGCGGCCACCCGGCGCGGCGGCAGCACGTCGGCCCAGCGCCCGCCGAGCGAGGCGCCCGCCGCGATCCCGGCCAGCGCGACCCCGATCACCGCAGTCGTCGACTCGAGGGTGAGACCGACGTACGGCGCCACCAGCCGCGTGGAGAGCGTCTCCACCACCAGGATGGCGGCACCGCTCACAATCACGACTATCCGGGCGAACAGGGCGTTCACGCCACCATCCTCGGTGATGGCCGGTCCCCCGGGGGTCAGCGGGGTGGGGGCGTCACAGGCCCAACTGCCGGGCGATCAGCATCCGCTGAACCTCGGAGGTGCCCTCGCCGATCTCCAGGATCTTGGCGTCCCGATAGAAGCGGCCGACCGGGTACTCGTTCATGAAACCGTAGCCGCCGAAGACCTGCGTCGCGTCACGGGCGTTGTCCATCGCCGCGTTCGACGCCACCAGCTTCGCGATCGCCGCCTCCTTCTTGAACGGCTCGCCCGCCAGCATCTTCGCCGCTGCCGCGTAGTACGCCAGCCGGGCGGTGTGGGTCCGCGCCTCCATGTCGGCGATCTTGAACTGGATGGCCTGGTAGCTGCCGATCGGGTTGCCGAACGCCGCACGCTCGTGGGCGTAGCGCAACGACACGTCCACGCAGCCCTGCGCGAGCCCGACCGACAGGGCGGCGATCGCCACCCGGCCCTCGTCGAGGATCGAGAGGAACTGCGCGTAGCCGCGCCCGCGTTCACCGAGGAGGTTGGCGGCGGACACCCGGCAGTCGTCGAAGAAGAGCTCGCGGGTGTCGGAGGCCGACCAGCCGACCTTCGAGTACTTTTTCGACACCCGGAACCCCGGCGTCCCGGCCGGCACCATGATCGCCGAGATCTCCCTGCGGCCCGCGACGTCCCGGCCGCCCGTGATCGCGGTGACGGTGACGACCGAGGTGATGTCGGTGCCGGAGTTGGTGATGAACGCCTTCGAGCCGTTGATCACCCACTCGTCGCCGTCGAGCCTCGCGGTGGTGCGGGTGGCGCCTGCATCCGAGCCGCCGCCCGGCTCGGTCAGCCCGAACGCGCCGAGTCTCTCCCCGGCGGTCATGGCGGGGAGCCACTCCCGCTTCTGCTCCTCCGTGCCGAAACGGTAGATCGGCATCGCACCCAGCGACACCCCGGCCTCGAGCGTGACCGCCACCGACGAGTCGACGCGCGCCAGCTCTTCCAATGCGAGGCACAGGGCGAAGTAGTCGCCACCCATGCCGCCGTAGGACTCGTCGATGGGCAGGCCGAACAGGCCCATCGCGCCCATCTTCGCCACGATGTCGTAGGGGAACTCGCCCCGCTCGTACAACTCGCCGATGACCGGCGCGACCTCCTTGCGCGCGAAGTCCTCGACGGTCGCCCGCAGCGTTTCATGCTCGTCGCTGAGCGTGAGGTCCATGTCATCCCTCTTCCGTGACGGGTTCGACGGTCAGGAGTGCGGCGTCGCGCGCGACGGTGGCGCCCGCGTGGGCGCGGAGCTCGCGGACCACCCCGTCGACGGGAGCGGTGAGCACGTGCTCCATCTTCATCGCCTCGACGACGACGAGGCGGTCGCCAGCGGCGACCTGCTGCCCCTCGGCGACCTCGACGACGGTGACGGTGCCGGGCATCGGGGAGAGCACGGGTCCGCCTGCGCGCGCCTCCGCTGTGGCGGCCGCCTCGAGCGGGGCCTGCTCGCGGACGCCCCAGGCGTGCCCGTCGCGCCCGAGCCACAGGGTCTCGCCGTCGTGCGCCCAGTGGTATCGGCGAGTCACGCCGTCCACGGTCACCTCGAGGGCGTCGGGGCGACGGTGCGCACGCACGGACACCGGTGTGCGGTCGCCGACGACACACTCGGCCGACGAGGCCCGTCCGCTCACCCGGACGATCACGGGCTCGTGCCCCGCCACGAGCATCTGCCATGTCGTCCACGCCGGCTCACCGATGCGCCAGCCGCCGGGCACGTCGAACGGGTCGACCACCGGGCCGGTGGGTTCGAGCTCCAGCATGGCGTGGGCCGCCGCCGCGACGAGCACGTCGGCGGGCAGCTCGGCAGCGGTCCAGGCGCCCCCCCGGCGGCCGACGAGACCGGTGTCCAGCCGCGCCGCCCGGACGTCGTCGTCGGCCAGCAGGGCGCGTAGGAAGCCGATGTTGGTGTCCAGACCGAGCAGCACGGTGTCGCGCAGCGCAGCGTCGAGGCGGCGCAGGGACTCGGCGCGGTCGGCACCGTGGGCGATGAGCTTGGCCAGCATCGGGTCGTAGTCCGAGCCGACGACGGCGCCCTCGGCCACTCCGGAGTCGACGCGGATCCCCGGCCCGGCCGGTTCGCGCAGCGCCAGGATGCGGCCGCCGGTGGGCAGGAAGCCTGCGGCCGGATCCTCGGCGTAGACCCGCACCTCGACGGCGTGTCCGGTGAGCCGAACGTCGTCCTGGGTGATGGGAAGTGGCTCGCCTGCGGCGACCCGCAGCTGCAGCTCGACGAGATCGAGCCCGGTGACGAGCTCGGTGACCGGGTGCTCCACCTGCAGCCGGGTGTTCATCTCCATGAAGAAGAACGGCAGGTCGCCCTCGGCTCCATCGCCCTCCACGATGAACTCCACCGTCCCCGCACCCGTGTAGCCCACCGCCCGCGCCGCCTCGACGGCCGCCGCGCCCATCGCGGCTCGCTGCGCCTCGGTGAGCAGCGCCGACGGCGCCTCCTCGACGATCTTCTGGTGCCGCCGCTGCAGGCTGCACTCGCGCTCGCCGAGGTGCACGACGTTGCCGTGGGCGTCGGCCAGCACCTGGATCTCGATGTGCCGAGGGGTGCTGACGAGCCGCTCGACCAGAAGCGTGTCGTCGCCGAAGGAACCACGGGCCTCGCGCCGGGCGGACGCGATGGCGTCCGCGAGCTGGTCGCGACGGTGCACCTCGCGCATGCCCTTGCCGCCACCACCCGCGCTGGGCTTGAGCAGCACCGGATACCCGATCTGCTCGACGGCAGCCGCGAGGTCGTCGTCCGACAGACCGGCGCCGTCCGAGCCCGGGACGACGGGGACGCCTGCCTTGGCGACAGTCTGCTTGGCGCGGATCTTGTCGCCCATCGCCTCGATCGCGGCCGCCGGGGGCCCGACGAACACGATTCCCGCCTCCTCGCAGGCGGCGGCGAAGGCGGTGTTCTCGCTCAGGAACCCGTACCCGGGATGGATGGCCTCGGCCCCGGTGACCCGCGCCGCCTCAATCACCGCGGGGATCGAGAGATAGCTCTGCGCGGCGGGCGCGGGGCCGATCCGGACGGCGACATCGGCGAGCGCGACGTGCGGCGCGTCCGCGTCGGCATCGGAGTACACGGCCACCGACCGCACCCCCAACTGCCGCAGTGTGCGCAGCACGCGTACGGCGATCTCGCCCCGGTTGGCGACGAGCACGACGTCAAACACGAGCGCCTCCTGACAGCGGCCCCGCATCCGCCGGCGAACGGTGATCAAGGCGCAGGTGTGGTGCCGGAAGATCAACTGGCGCCGTCAGCGCCTTGATCGGCGGGGTGGCCTGGGCGGGGCGGGCGGGCACGGCGGTCACATCCGGAAGACGCCGAAGGCCGGGTCGGCCAGGGGCGCGTTCGCTGCCGCCGAGAGCGCGAGCCCGAGGACCGTTCTCGTGTCCTTCGGGTCGATCACGCCGTCGTCCCAGATCCTCG
>JAODNO010000290.1 GCA_025465235.1 Pseudonocardia sp. | reverse complement strand
GGGCGGGGTCCATCAGGTCCGGTTCGACGGAAGGGGTCGTGGTCATTCCTGGCTCCGTTTCCGGTGCCGCCTGCCGGGGTCACCGGACGCGGCGGCGCCACTCGTGGTCGATCAGGTCGATGAGTGAGCGGTAGAGCTCCGCGACGACCGGCGCCAGCCGTTCGAGCTCGGCGGTCGGCGGGTCGGGCACCTGCATCGCGGCGGCGAGGGCGTGCTCGAGGAGATCGGCACGTGTCTCGATGTCGAGCTCGGGACGACTCCCCGGCATCCCACCCAAGAAGAAGAACCCGGCCCCGATCGCCCCGAACAGGTAGAGCAGCGCGTCGGGCCCGAGGTCGGTCCGCAGGCATCCTGCCTCGCGCAGCAGCCGCAGGTGCACTCCCAGCATTTCCTCGCGACGCCCGACCAGCCCGCCGAGGGTGCCCTCGGCCTCGTGCGCGAGCCTGCCGAGCACCTCGGCATCGCCCAGGTACAAGGCGCGGGCCACCGGGTCGGCGGCGAGCTGCAGGAAGACCGACCGCAGCAGCCGGCTCGGCAGCACGTGTGCCGGTTCGGCCTCGATCCGGTCGGCCATCGCGGTGACGATCTGGCGGTGGGCGCGCAGCAGCACCGTGAGGAACAGCGCGTCCTTGGTGCGGAAATGCAGGTAGACGGTGCCCTTGCCGATTCCGGCGTGCCGCGCGACCTCGTCGATGGTGACCCGCTGGTACCCCCACCGCACCAGCAGCTCGGCAGCGGTGTCGAGCACCCGCTCCATCCGGCTGTTCGCGAACTCCGGAGCCGCCACGCCCACCTCCAGTGTGACGTCCTGACCATCTGACGTTGTGACCAGATCAACCGATCTGGTCACGGCGTGACGGTACGCCCGGCGCGGACGGCGAGCAAGACCGGTTCGAGGCACCCCTCGCGCGGCTGGCGCGCGCGCCGACGCGGACTACCGTTGTGACATGGCCGACTACGAACACCTGCTGGTCAAGCACGACGGCGATACGGTCCGGATCACGATGAACCGACCTGAACGGCGCAACGCACTGTCGGAGGGCCACCTGCGGGAGCTGCTCGACGCGTTCGAGACGGCCGGGCGCAGCGACGCCACGGGCATCGTCCTCGGAGCAGAGGGCAAGGCGTTTTCAGCGGGGCACGACTTCGCCGACGTCGCCGCCCGCGACCTGGCCGGCGTCCGCAACCTGCTACAGCTCTGCACCCGCGTGATGCGCACAGTCCAGGAGGTGCCGCAGGTCGTCATCGCGCGGGTGCAGGCGATCGCGACGGCGGCGGGCTGCCAGCTCGTGGCGTCCTGCGACCTGGCGGTGGCCGCGGAGTCGGCGGCGTTCGCTCTGCCCGGCGGCAGGGGCGGCTGGTTCTGCCACACCCCGGCGGTTCCGGTGGCTCGAAGCGTGGGCCGCAAGAGGCTGATGGAGATGGCCCTCACCGGCGACGCGGTCGATGCCGCCACCGCGGCCGAGTGGGGACTGGTGAACTACGCGGTCCCGGACGCCGAGCTGGACGCCCGGGTCGACGAACTGCTGGCGCGCTCCACCCGTGGCAGTCGGTTCGGCAAGGGCGTCGGCAAGCAGACCCTCTACGCGCAGCTCGACCGGCCCGAGGCCGACGCGTACGCGATCGCCGTCGAGGTGATGGCGTCGCTGTCGCAGAGCCCCGGCGCTCGGGAGGGGATGGCATCGTTCCTGGAGAAGCGCCCACCCGTCTGGCCCGACTAGCTCGGTCGGTCGCAGCCCACAGAGGGTGCCGGAAGCAACAGCCAACATAGACACCAGCATGTATCTATCCTCGTACGGTGGATGCATGCCCTACCCCACGAGTCCCGAGCCTGATGCCGGGCCGGCAGCGGACCGCGCCTACGACCTGACCAAGAAGCTCGTCCTGTCCGGCGAGCTGCCCGGTGGGCACCTGTTCAGCGAGGGGGAGATCGCCGGCCTGCTCGGGGTGAGCCGCACCCCCGTCCGCGAGGCGTTCCTGCGCCTGCAGGCCGAGGAGCTGCTGCGGCTGATCCCGAAGCGCGGAGCCGTCGTCGTGCCCGTGTCACCGGAGGAGGCAGAGGACGTCCTCGACGCCCGTGAGGCCATCGAGATCGCGGCCGTGCGCCGCCTGCTGCACTCTCCCGATCTCCTGCCCGCCGCCGTGGCCGACCTGCAGGCCGCACTGCGCATCCAGCAGGCCCATGCCGACGCGGGTGACGTGCATGCGTTCGCCGAGGCGGATGAGGACTTCCACGGCAGGATCGTCGCAGCCGGACGAAACTGCCTGACCATCCGCTTCTACGCCACCCTCGCGGAGCGGCAGCAGCGGATGAGCATGCGCGCGCTCGGACCGGTGCCCGAACGGCTGCCCGGCGTGCTGCGCGAGCACGCCGAGCTGATCGCCACCATCGAGAACGGCGACGAGCAGGGATTCGGCACGGCGCTGCGCGCCCACCTGGACGGGATCCACCGGTCATGACGCCGAACACGACGGTGCACCAGCCGGCGGCGGGCCGGGCGACGGTGCAGGAGACGGGACGCCGAGCGTGGCGGCCGGTCGTGATCGCGATGTTCTGCTGCGGTTGGGGCGGGAACCAGTTCACCCCGTTGTTGATCTTGTACAGGGACGCGGGCTACTCGGTCGTCACGGTCGACGCGCTGCTGGGCACGTACGTGATCGGCCTCGTCCCGGCCCTGCTGCTGACCGGGAGGCTGTCGAACCGGTACGGGCGCAAGCCGGTCATGCTCGCCGGCACGGCCGTAGGGCTACTGGCCAGCGTCCTGCTCGCAGTCGGGGAGCACGGCACGATCTGGATAATCGCAGGCCGCCTGCTGGCCGGGGCGGGCGTGGGGGTGGCGATGGCCGTCGGGTCCACCTGGGTCAAGGAACTCACCGATGCCGATCCCGCATCCTCGCCGGGCCTCGGTACCCGCCGTCCCGCGCTGTGGCTGACGCTCGGCCTCGCGACCGGCCCGGGGGTCGCCGGTGTGCTGGCCCAGTGGGCGCCGTGGCCGATGGTCCTGCCGTACGTCGTCCACATCGCCATCACCGCGGTCGCTCTGCCGTTCCTGCTGCGCAGCCCCGAGACGAGCGGCGGTCCTGTCACCGCGCGCGGTCGCCGCTATACCGGCATACGGCACCCGCGGTTCCGCCGAGTGATCACGCCGATGGCACCGTGGATCTTCGGCTCCGCCAGCGTGGCCTATGCGATCATGCCGCAGATCGTCGACAGCCGGCTCGGCTCCTGGGGACTCGCCTACTCCACGCTGCTGGTTGTCTGCACGCTCGGCGCAGGCGTCGCCGTGCAGCCGCTGGCCAAGCGCCTCGACCGGACCACCAGCGCCCGCGGCGTCGTCGTGGGGATGATCGTGATGTCCGTAGGGCTCGGACTCAGCGCCGTCGCTGCCGCGCTCCGCATGCCACTGCTCGTGCTCGGCGTGGCGATCGTGCTCGGCGCTGCGTACGGGATCGCCGTCGTCTCCGGGTTGCTGGAGCTGCAGCGCCTGGCCCGCCCCGACGAGCTCGCCGAGCTCACCGGCGTGTACTACGCGCTGGCCTACATCGGCTTCCTGTTCCCGTCGCTGCTCGCGTTGCTCAGCACCCTTGCCAGCTACACGGCACTGCTCTGCGGCCTCGCTGTCATTGCGCTGGCGGGAACGACGGTGATCGTGCGGCACTCGCGCTCACACCTCCCCCTGGAAACCGGGTAGGCACCTAGCCTCGGCTCAGGACTGCCTTCAGGAACTCCTTCGTGCGCGGGTGTTCCGGCTCACTGAACAACCGCTCCGGAGGCGCGTCCTCGATCACCTGGCCGCCGTCGAACATCATCACGCGGTGCGAGAAGTCGCGGGCGAACCCCATCTCGTGGGTGACGCAGAGGATGGTGATGTCGGTGGTCTCGCCGATGTCGCGCAACAGTGCGAGCACACCGGCGACGAGCTCGGGGTCGAGCGCCGATGTCACCTCGTCGAGCAGCAGCACGTCGGGCCGCATGGCCAGCGCCCGCGCGATCGCCACGCGCTGCTGCTGGCCGCCGGACAGCCGGGACGGGTGCTCGTCGATCCGTTCCCGGAGCCCGACGAGGTCGAGCAACTCCTCGGCCCGCGCGTTGGCCTCGTCCTTGGGCAGGCCGAGCACGCGGGTGGGCGCCTCGATCAGGTTGCCGCGCACCGTCATGTTCGGGAAGAGGTTGAACTGCTGGAACACCATCCCGATGCGCTTGCGCACCTCACGGCTGTGCTTCTCGTCGGCCGGGACGAGCGTGCCGCCCTTCTCCATGTGCGAGAGGTAGCGCCCGGCGACCCTGATCGTGCCGGCGTTCACCGACTCCAGGCACATGAGCAGCCGCAGGATCGTCGTCTTGCCCGATCCCGACGGCCCGATCAGCGTGACGTGCTCGCCGGGGGCGACGGTGAAGTCCAGGTCGGAGAGCACGACGTTGTCGCCGAACCGCTTCTCCACCCCGTCGAACACGATCATGGGCTCAGATGGTTCCGACACGGCGTTCCAATCTCCGCACCAGCAGCGAGGCAGGGTAGCTCAACAACAGGAAGAGCAGCCCGGCAATGGTGTACGGCTCGACGTAGCGGAAGTAGGTGTTCCCGGCCTCCTGAGCCCGCCCGACGACGTCGAGGAGCCCGATCGCGGTGAGCAGCGGAACCTCCTTGAACATCGAGATGACGTAGTTGCCGAGAGCGGGCACGACCCGGGGGATCGCCTGCGGCAGCACCACCCCGGTCCAGACGCGCGAGCGCGGCAGGCTCAGCGCCGTCGCGGCCTCCCACTGTCCACGCGGTACCGCCTCGATGCCGGCGCGGTAGACCTCCGACGCATAGCACGCGTAGTGCACGCCGAGGGCGATCACCCCGACCGTCAGCGCGCTCAGCACGATGCCGAACTGCGGCAGCACGAAGTACAGGAAGAAGATCTGCACCAGCAGGGGCGTGCTGCGCACGAACTCGACGAACCCGCGCACGGCCACCGCGAGCACCGGCGGACCCTGCCGCAGCACCGCCAGCAGCAGGCCCAGGATCATCGCGACGATCGAGCCGAGCACGGTGGCCAGCACCGTGAGCCCTAGCCCCTCCAGCAGCGAAGGCAGGATGGCGAACGCGTAGCTCCAGTCCCAGACCTGCGTCATCCTTGCCCTCCCGTGCTCGCGAGCCGCTTGGCCCCCGGGGACGGGCCCCGGCCGAGCCGGGCCGACGCCACGCGTTCGAGGGCACGCATCCCCGCGGTGATGAGCAGCGACAGCACCAGGTACACCAGCAGCAGGAGTAGGAAGATCTGCAGGACCTGCGGGTTGAATCGCGGGACGAGGATCTGCGTGGCCTGCCGGGTGATCTCGCTGATGAACACGAACGACAGGATCGACGTGCTCTTGAGCAGCTGGATGAACAGGTTGTTGAAGGGCGGGATCATCTCGACGACGGCCTGCGGCAGGATCACCCGGAACATCCGCTGCGCCGGGGAGAGGCTGAGCGCCAACGCACCCTCGTACTGCGCCCGTGGCACCGACTGGATCGCCCCACGCACGATCTCCGCCCCGTACGCGCCGTGGTTGAGGCCGAGCACGAGGACACCGCCCCAGATGGGCACGATCTCGAACCCGACGAGCACAGGCAGCGCGAAGAAGAGCCAGAACAGCTGCACGACCTCCGACGTGCCGCGCAGCCCCTCCACGTAGATTCGGCTGATCACCCGCAGCGGGCGCGACGGCGCCAGCAACGCGAGCCCGGCCGCGAACGACAGCAGGATCGTCAGAACGATCCCCCCGACGGTGGCGATCAACGTCTCCGGCAGGCCTTGGGCGAGGACGGACAGGAAAGTCCCGATGTTGTCCACCGCCGGCTCAGGCCGCGCAGAGCTGCTCGGTGCTCAGTCCGGCAGCCGGCAGGTTGGCCTGGGAGAAACCGAACGGACTCGCGATCTGCACCCAGCGTCCGTTGCTGTGCAGGGTCTGCAGCTCGGTGTTGAACGCATTCCGCAGGTCGTTATCGGCCTGCCGGAACACGAACCCGCCCGCGGAGACGACCTCCCGGCCGTTCTGGGTGGGCGTGAAGCCCGGGGTGACCTCCACACCCGCCTGCGGGTTCTTGCCTGCGAGCCACTTCAGCGAGATGTCGGTGAGCGCCGCGGCGTAGGCCCGGCCCGAAGTGACGGCCTGCAGCAGCGCGTTCTGATCGTTGAACGGGCTGATGTTGCCGGGCGGCACGCCCGCCGCCTGGGCGTACCCCTGCTCCACGGCAGCGCCCAGCACCGCGAGCGGCAGGTTCTTCGCCGCGACGTCCTTGAAGGTGGTGACCCCCTGTGGGTTGCCCCTCGGCACGAGAAGCGCGGTGAGCGCGGTGTAGTCCGGGAGCGAGAAGGCCGCCTGCTGGCACCTCTGGGACGTGATGTTCATGCCGGCGCAGACCATGTCGAAGCGGTTGGCGTTGAGCGCCGGGATCAGCGAGCCGAAGTCGACTTGTTCCGCCTGCACGTCGCGAATGCCGATGGCCTGCAGGACCGTGCGGGCCACCTCGGGGGCCTCGCCCGTGACCCTGCCGTCGGTGCCGGTGAAGCCGTAGGGCTCCTCGCCGGCGATCCCGATGCGCATGGAGCCGCTTTTGCGCGCGTTCTCCAGCACACTGCCCGCGCCGCTGCTGGTACTCGTACAGGCGGAGAGCGCCGCTGTCCCACCGAGTGCCACCGCACCGGCGGCGGCGGTGCGGCGGAGGAAATCGCGCCTGCTCCAAGGTCGCTGCGTCATGGTGGTTCCCTTCCGGATCGAACGGGCGGCGTCAATGCCGCCCGTTACGGTCGACCAACCGAACGTAGGTGAACGCCCCGGGGCACACCGGACCAGGGGATATTGACATCCGACTCGTTACCCGACCGCAATACGGACTGTCCGTTCCGGAACAGCGGTCGCCCGAGCCGATCACGTCCCGATGCGCGAGGATCAGCCCCATGCTGCGCATCGCCGGGCTGCCGGTCTGGGTCGGCCCTTCCGAGATCATCTCCGGCGCCCGGGCGGTGATGGGGTGGACCGACGAGGCCGTCGAGCTCGTCGCGGCACTGCCGGAACGGGTCTCTCGGCTGCTCTACGACGTCGAGAGCCTCGTCGGCCGGATCACCACCGTCGCCGACCGGGTGGAGGTCATCGCCGACCGCGCGGACGGGATCGTCGGTTCGGTCGACGAGGTGCTCGTGGGCGTGCGCACGGCGGTCGCACGGGTGGACGCCGTCCTCGCCGACGCCGACGGGCTCGTCCGCCGGGTCGACCCGCTGCTGGTCGAGGTGCGCACGGCGGCGGACGGTGCCGCCACCCTCGTGGCACGCGCCGGGGGCGTGGCCGAGGGCGCGGCAGTACTCGTCGCACGCGCCGGAGAGGTGGCCGACGGCGCCGCGGAGCTCGTGGCCGGAGCGGGCAGCGTCGCCGAGAGCGCAGGCGGCGTGATCGAGAAGGCCACCGCGGTCGCCGATCGCGCCGGCACCGTCGTCGACCAGGCGTCCGGTGCAGCGAACGGCGCGACCGAGCTGCTCGCGGTGTACGAGCCGATCGCGCGGCAGGCCGCGCCGCTCGCCCGGCGCTTCGTGGAGGAGTTCTCCGAGGAGGAGATCCGGGCGGCGATCCAGCTGGTCGACCACCTCCCCAAGTTCACGGAGCACATGGAGTCCGACATCATGCCGATCCTCGCCACGCTCGACCGGGTCGGCCCGGACGTCCACGAGCTGCTCGACCAGCTCAAGGAGATGCGGCAGGCGATCCAGGGCATCCCCGGCCTCGCGTTCTTCCGGCGGCGCGGCGAGGAGCGCGAAGAATAACCCCCCGTGCGCGGATACGAGTGCCCCGGCACTCGTATCCGCGCACGACCCCGCTCCTGAGCCTCACTGCATGTCAACCACCGCTGCCCAACTGCTTGACTGCTCAGTCGCCGAGCTGGTGCACCGTCCGGATCAAGGTCACGATCTCGTCCATCATCGCCGTGAGCTGATAGTCCTTCGGCGTGAACACCGCGGCCACGCCGCGCTCCCGCAGCACAGCCGCGTCGTCGGTCGGGATGATGCCGCCGACCACGACCGGTACGTCGTCGACGCCCGCGGCACGCAGTCCCTCGACCACGGCCGGCACCACCTGCAGGTGCGACCCCGACAGCACCGACAGCCCGACGACGTGCACGTCCTCCTGCACGGCCGCCGCCACGATCTGTGCCGGCGTGAGCCGGATCCCCTGGTAGACCACCTCGAAGCCGACGTCCCGCGCCCGCACGGCCACCTGCTCGGCGCCGTTGGAGTGGCCGTCGAGCCCTGGCTTGCCCACCAACATCCGCAGGCGCGATCCGATCTCCTGCCCCGTCGCCTGCACGCGCTGGCGCACCGCCCTGATCTCGGTGGACGCCTCCCCCGCGGGGATCGCGGCCGACACCCCGGTGGGCGCCCGGAACTCCCCGAACACCTCCCGCAACACGCCGGCCCACTCCCCCGTCGTCACGCCGGCCTTGGCGCAGGCGATCGAGATGTCCATCAGGTTTGCGTCGGTCTTGGCCGCGTCGCGCAGCTCGGCCAGTGCACTCTCCACAGCCGCGGCATCGCGGGACGCGCGCCAGGCCCGGATCGCCTCGACCGCGGTGGCCTCGGTGGCCGGGTCGACCGTCTCGATAGCGGCGGCACCCTCGGCCTGCAAGGGGCTGGGCTCCGTGGTGTCGAACCGGTTGACGCCCACGACGACGGCCTCGCCCGACTCCATCCGCCGCCTGCGCTCGGCGAGCGAGCTGACCAGCTGCCCCTTCATGTACCCCGACTCCACAGCCGCGACCGCGCCGCCCATCTCCTGCACGCGGTCGATCTCGGCCCCCGCACCCACCACGAGCTCGGCGACCTTGGCCTCGACGACCCTGCTCCCGTCGAACAGGTCCTCATACTCGAGCAGGTCGGTCTCGTAGGCGAGCACCTGCTGCATGCGCAACGCCCACTGCTGGTCCCACGGCCGGGGCAGTCCGAGCGCCTCGTTCCATGCGGGGAGCTGGATCGCGCGCGCACGGGCGTCGCGGGACAGCGTCACCGCCAGCATCTCCAGGACGATCCGCTGGACGTTGTTCTCCGGCTGCGCCTCGGTCAGCCCGAGCGAGTTGACCTGCACGCCGTAGCGCAGGCGCCGCTGCTTGGGGTCCTGGACGCCGTAGCGCTCCTTCGTGATCTCGTCCCAGAGCTGCGCGAGCGCGCGCATCTTGCACATCTCCTCGACGAAGCGCAGGCCGGCGTTCACGAAGAAGGAGATGCGCGCGACGACGTCGCCGAACTTCTCCTGCGGGACCTGGCCGGAGTCGCGCACCGCGTCGAGTACTGCGATCGCGGTGGACAGCGCGTAGGCAAGTTCCTGGGGTGGGGTGGCGCCGGCCTCCTGCAGGTGGTAACTGCAGATGTTGATCGGGTTCCACCTGGGGATGTTGGCCACCGACCAGGCGATCATGTCGGTGATCAGGCGCATGCTCGGTGCCGGCGGGAACACGTACGTCCCGCGCGAGAGGTACTCCTTGACGATGTCGTTCTGCGTGGTCCCGGCCAGGCGCGCCCGCACTGCACGCGGCGCCTCCTGTGCTGCCTGTTCCTCTGCCACCGCGACGTAGAGGGCCAGCAGCCACATGGCAGGCGCGTTGATCGTCATCGAGGTGTTGGCCTCGGCCATCGGAATGCCGTCGAACAGCCTGCGCATGTCGCCGATGTGGCTCACCGGCACGCCGACCTTGCCGACCTCCCCCGTGGCGAGCTCGTGGTCGGGGTCGTAGCCGGTCTGCGTCGGCAGGTCGAACGCCACCGACAGCCCGGTCTGGCCCTTGGCCAGGTTGCGCCGGTAGAGCTCGTTCGACCGCTCGGGCGAGGAGTGGCCCGCATAGGTTCGGATCACCCAGGGGCGGTCGCGCTCACGGTCGGTCGGGTACGGCACCGGACACCTCCGCGTCGTGGATCCGGCCAGCAGGATCGGCTCATGCTACTGGCGCGTAGCTAGACGAACGGGACCGCTGGAGCTGCGTCACACCCGCGGGGAAGCCGGATCGATTCAGATGGTGATTGGTCATCCGGCGTCCCTGAGGTGGTCCAGTGCGGCGTCGATGCCGCCGGGCTTGATCGGTACCCCGGCGAGTTGCAGGCCCATCTGGACGCCGGAGAGCGTGCCGGCCAGCGTCAGGTCGTTGAAGTGG
>JAODNO010000254.1 GCA_025465235.1 Pseudonocardia sp. | reverse complement strand
GGACGGCCAGCACCTGATGCTGGGCGATTCGGAGTTCTCCTGGATCGAGGAGCAGGTCCAGGCGCCTGGCCGGGTGGAGCACCTGGTGCTCGGCACGTCGATCCCGTGGCTGCTGCCGCACGCCATCGGTGAGCTCGAGACGGTCAACGAGATCGCCGCGGGCCGCCCCGGGTGGCGGGGCCGACTGGCTGAGACGATCCGGCAGGCCGCCGACCTGGAGCACTGGCCGGCCTTCCGCACGTCCTTCGACCGGCTCACGGCGATGATCGTCCGGGCAGCGGCAGGCGGACCGGCCACCGTGAGCGTGCTGTCCGGCGACGTCCACCACAGCTACGCCGCCCGCGCCGACCTCCCGCCGGACGCGAGGGCGCGGGTGCACCAGCTCACCTGCTCCCCCGTGCACAACACGATGCACTGGTTCATCAAGCCGGGGTTCCGCCTCGGCTGGTCGCGGATCGCCCGCCGGCTGGCGGAGCGATGGGCCGCGGGCGTCGGCGCCCCACCGACGCCGGTGTCGTGGGAGCGGGTGACGGGCCCGTTGTTCGGCAACATGATCGCCACCCTGGACATCGACGGCGATAAGGCCGAGGCGTTCTTCGAACAGCCGCGCACGGCGGCGACGCTGGTGGAGCGGGCGCGCGTGAGGTTGACGCCGTGAGCGCGGGTGTGGGACCGGCGCCGCGCGCGTCCGCGATCGCCGGCCAGACCGTCGTGCTGCGGCCGACCGCTGCCGCCCACGTCCCGGTCTTCCTGGAGATCCTCGGGCACCCGGAGATCGCGAAGTGGTGGGGCGGCTACGACCTGGAGCGGGTGCGCCGGGAGCTGCTCGGTCCGCACGGCTACGCCATCGAGCTCGCGGGCGAGGTCGTCGGACTGATCATCTACCGCGAGGAGCCCGACCCCGACCACCGGCACGCCGCCATCGACCTCGCACTGCACCCGACCACCAGGGCCAGGGCCAGGGCCTGGGCTGCGACGCCATGCGCGCCATGGCCCGGTTCCTGTTCCGGCACAAGGACCACCACCGCGTGGTGATCGACCCGGCAGCGCACAACGAGCGGGCGATCCGCAGCTGCGAGCGGGCCGGGTTCCAGCGGGTGGGCGTGATGCGGGCCTACGAGCGGTCGAGCGACGGGCAGTGGCACGACGGGCTGTTGATGGACCTGCTCCGAGACGACCTGAGCTGACCGAGAAGGCCTCAGAAGGGGGTGGCGTCCCGCCAGGTCGCCCACACCTTCTCGTCGCCCAGCACCTGGAGGCGCGGGTCGTCCTCCTCGATGCGGCGCAAGGCCGCCAGCAGGAGGTCGGCCGCGCTGCCCCGCACGGCGGCGCTGCCCTTCCCGTGACCGTGCTCCCAGGTGATCCCGCTCTCGCCGCCCCGCACCATCCACTCCCCCGCCGCACCGAGCCCGTCGTCGGTGGCGTGCAGGTGCAGGGTCACGCCGGGGTCGAGCGGGGACGGGCCGGAGGCCGCCGGACGCGCGGCCACGAGCGCCAGCCACTCGGAGAGGCCGTCCGCGGCGACCTCGGGCTCGACGACGTACGGCACACCCAGGGCGAGTGCGAGGTCGGCGCGGTGCACGACGGACTCGTGCAGCCGCCGCCGGATCCACCATGCCGCAGGCTGTGGACCGGTGAACGTCCACACAGGAACGTCTGCGCCCGTGGCCCTCACGGCGTCGAGCAGTAGGCGGGGGCTCTCGGCGAACCAGTCGACGGCGGCGCTCGTCTCAGCGGGTGGCTTCCCGTCGGGCACCGTGCGGATGTCGACGGGGCCCTCGGCGCGGTCGCGCACGATCGTCGCCGCCCACCGGTGACCCCGCCCGATGTGGGTGAGGAGCTGGCGCACCGTCCACCCCGGGCAGGTGGGCACCGCGACGGTCGTGTCCGCGGCGCGAACGAGCTCGCCGAGCAAGCGGTTCTGCTCGATCAGGGCTTCGGCGTGGTGCACAGAAGAGATCTTAGACGCTGAACTCCGATACGGTGCGTCACGAGATGTGCGCGTCGGGGGCCGGACGCGTAAGTGATACCCGGATCGGGTAGGAAGCTCACCATGGCGCGCGACGCACGGGAATGGTCTGTCCCGGCCCCGGTACGGGCCCTGATGTGGTGGCCGGCGACGGCCTTTGTGCTGGTCATGATCGACCCAGAGGCCGCGGCGACCTCGATTGCGGCGGCAGGAGCAGGCCTCGTGGCGCTCGGTGCGGTGATGCCCGCGCTGGCCCGGCGCCTTCGCCGCCCCGCGAGCGTGGGCGCTGCCACCGTCACCCAGCCCGGGCTGGATCCGCCGACCGTAGAGATCGAGCTGCCGACCGTCGAGATCTCGCCGGCGCGCCGGGTGGCCTGACCGCCACCTCCACCTGCACGTCCCGTTCCACCCGTTCCGTCCCCGGCACCGCCGGGTCACGTCACCTCCACGCCGGCCGAACCTTGCACGTCCGATAGTAGGATGTCAAAGTAATTGGGCCTGCACGAGGAGGAGCGACATGACGGAACTGCACGTGCCTACGCATCCGGTGCGGTTCGTCACCGCCGCCAGCCTGTTCGACGGCCATGACGCGGCCATCAACATCATGCGGCGGATCCTGCAACGCCAGGGCGCCGAGGTGATCCACCTCGGCCACAACCGCTCGGTCGACGAGGTGGTGGCCGCCGCGATCCAGGAGGACGCCCAGGGCGTGGCGGTCAGCTCGTACCAGGGCGGGCACGTCGAGTACTTCTCCTACCTGGTCGAGCTGCTGCGTGAGCGCGGCGCCGGGCACGTGAAGGTCTACGGCGGGGGCGGCGGTGTGATCGTGCCGGCCGAGATCGAGCTGCTGCACTCCCGGGGCGTCTCCCGCATCTTCTCCCCGGAGGACGGCCAGCGGCTCGGCCTGCCCGGGATGATCAACATCATGATCCAGGAGTGTGACGTCGACCTCGCCGAACGGCCCCCGGAGTCGTTCGACGGCCTGCTCACCGGCGAGCACGCCACGCTGGCCCGCACACTCACCATGGCCGAGGCCGGACGGCTGCCGGCCGGCCTGGACCTGGAGCCCCGCCGGGCGGTCCCCGTGCTGGGCGTCACCGGCACCGGTGGGTCGGGCAAGTCGAGCCTCACCGACGAGCTGGTGCGCCGGTTCCGGCTCGACCAGGAGGACAAGCTCCGGATCGCCGTGCTCGCCGTCGATCCGACCCGCCGCCGCGGCGGGGGCGCGCTGCTCGGCGACCGCATCCGAATGAACTCGTTGACCGGTGAGCGGGTCTTCTTCCGTTCGATGGCCACGCGAGGCAGCGAGGGATCGCTGCCGGAACGGCTCGGCGACGTGATCGCCGTGCTCCGGGCGGGCGGGTTCGACCTGGTGATCGTCGAGACACCCGGCATCGGGCAGGGCGACGCCGGCATCGTGCCCTTCGTCGACCGGTCGCTGTACGTGATGACGCCGGAGTTCGGCGCCGCATCACAGCTAGAGAAGATCGACATGCTGGACTTCGCCGACGTCGTCGCGATCAACAAGTTCGAGCGCCGTGGCGCCGAGGACGCCCGCCGCGACGTGGGCCGCCAGCTCGTCCGCAACCGGGAGGCGTTCGGGGCGTCGTGGGAGGACATGCCCGTCTTCGGCACCAGCGCCGCCACGTTCAACGACGATGGCGTCACCGCGCTCTACCAGCACCTCGTGGCACTGCTCGGCGAGAACGGTCTCGTGACGGGAGAGGGCAGGCTGCCGCGAACGGACCGGAAGACCTCGTCCGAGCACGCCGCGATCATCCCCCCGGCCCGCACCCGGTACCTCTCCGATGTCGCCGCGACCGTCCGGGCCTACCACGAGGACACGGCCGTGGCCGTGGACGCGGCGCGGCAGCGCCAGCACCTGCGCACCGCACGCGCAGCCCTGCGGGCCGCCTGCGCCGATGAGGGCGGGCTGGCCGGCGTGCTGGAGCACGCGGAGAAGGCCCTCCCGGCCGACGCCGCGCAGCTGCTCGACACGTGGCCCGAGGTGGTCGAGGCCTACTCGGGCGACGAGATGGTGGTGCAGGTCCGGGACCGCGAGCTGCGGACCCAGCTCTCCCGCCGGACGCTCTCGGGCAACAAGGTGCGGCGGGTGGCACTGCCGCGCTACACCGAGGACGCGGAGCTGCTGCGGTTCCTGCGCCGGGAGAACCTGCCCGGGAAGTTCCCGTTCACCGCGGGGGTGTTCGCGTTCAAGCGGGAGGGCGAGGACCCGGCGCGGATGTTCGCCGGCGAGGGCGACGCGTTCCGCACGAACCGGCGCTTCACGCTCCTGTCCGCCGACTCGGACGCCAAGCGGCTCTCCACCGCGTTCGACTCCGTGACGCTCTACGGGCGCGAGCCCGACACCCGTCCTGACATCTACGGCAAGGTCGGCACATCGGGCGTCTCGATCGCAACGCTCGAGGACATGAAGGTGCTCTACGGCGGCTTCGACCTGACCTCGCCGACGACGTCGGTGTCGATGACGATCAACGGTCCCGCACCGACGATCCTCGCCTTCTACCTCAACACCGCGATCGACCAGCAGGTCGAGAAGTTCCGCGCGGAGCACGGGCGGGAGCCGTCGGCACAGGAGCACGCGGACCTCACGGCATTCGCGCTGGCCAACGTGCGCGGCACGGTGCAGGCCGACATCCTCAAGGAGGACCAGGGCCAGAACACCTGCATCTTCTCCACCGAGTTCTCGCTCCGGATGATGGCCGACATCCAGGAATGGTTCATCCAGCACAAGGTGCGGAACTTCTACTCGGTCTCCATCTCCGGATACCACATCGCCGAGGCCGGGGCGAACCCCATCAGCCAGCTCGCGTTCACCCTCGCCAACGGGTTCACGTTCGTCGAGAGCTATCTCGCCCGCGGGATGGACATCGACGACTTCGCCCCGAACCTGTCGTTCTTCTTCTCCAACGGTATGGACGCGGAGTACTCGGTGATCGGCCGGGTCGCGCGGCGGATCTGGGCGGTCGCGATGCGCGAGCGGTACGGCGCGAACGAGCGCTCCCAGAAGCTCAAATACCACGTCCAGACCTCGGGACGGTCGCTGCACGCGCAGGAGATGGACTTCAACGACATCCGCACCACGCTGCAGGCCTTGTGCGCGCTCTACGACAATGCGAACTCTCTGCACACCAACGCGTTCGACGAGGCGGTCACCACGCCGACCGAGTCGTCGGTGCGGCGCGCAATGGCGATCCAGCTGATCATCAACCGCGAGTGGGGCCTCTCGGTGAACGAGAACCCCTTGCAGGGTTCGTTCGTCATCGACGAGCTCACCGACCTCGTCGAGGACGCCGTGCTGGCCGAGTTCGACCGGATCTCCGAGCGCGGCGGCGTGCTCGGCGCGATGGAGACCGGGTACCAGCGGGGGAAGATCCAGGACGAGTCGATGCTCTACGAGCACCGCAAGCACGACGGCACGCTGCCGATCGTGGGCGTCAACACATTCGTGCGCGAGGGTTCCGCCGGCCCCGTCGAGATCGAGCTCGCTCGCGCCACCGAGGCGGAGAAGAAGAGCCAGCTCGACCGGCTGGCCGACTTCCGGGCCCGGCACGCGGGCGAGGCGCAGGCCGCGATCCGGCGACTGCAGGACGTGGCGACCGGCGGCGGCAACGTCTTCGACGAGCTGATGACGGCCGCCAGGGTCTGCTCGCTGGGCCAGCTCACGGACGCGTTCTTCGAGGTGGGCGGCCAGTACCGGCGCAACATGTAGCTCGGGAGAGTTCAGGCGCCTGCTGTCGCCTCTGCGTTCCCCGCCGGCTGATCGTGATCCCGGGGCGGGAGGGTGATCTCGTCGAGCAGCCCGGCCGCGATCCGGGCCGCCGCCGGGTCGTACCGGGCGGCCAGCGTGCGGAACACCGCCTCGGCGCGGACGGCAGGCCAGCCTTCCGCGAGATGCTCAGCCGGCAGGTGGGGGTCCTGGCGCACGAGCTGGAGCCAGTCGGTGTGCAGCAGGAGCTGCCGGGCCAGGTCGTCCGGGGCCTCGACGGCCGGAGCGGGGACCTCCCAGCGACTCAGGAACGCCTGATAGCGCGCGGCGATCGCCGCCAGATCGAACGCCTTGCCCACGAGATCGGCCGACTCGGTCGGTTTCGCGGCCTGTGCGTTCAGTACCGTGACGGAGTCCGCGAGCCCGAGATCCTCGACGATCCGGACGACGTCGACTTCGCCGGCCGCGATCCACAGGCCGTTCTGGAGCGGTCCGAAGCCGGCCCAGACCAGCTGTGAGCGCAGGTCGTGGCGCTCGCTGCGGCGCGAGTCCGGCAGCGAGAAGCCGACGAGCGTCCAGCTGCCGTTCCAGTCCCGGTTGACCGCACCTGTCTCCCAGATGCGCCGGTGCCCGTCCTCGAGGACGGCCACGGCGCGCGGGGTGAGCGCGAGGTACACCTTCCGGCCACGCCGATGCCGGGTGAGGAGGTCCCGCGTAGCCATCCGCGTCAGCGTCGAGCGCACGGCCTCCTCGGAGATGCCCATCCGCTCGAAGATCTCGATGACGCTGCCCGAGTACACGGCTGCGTCGCGTCCGCGCACGTAGATGCCGAGGAAGCTGAGCATGAGCGACTGCGGACGAGCCGTCGCCACGCCCGGTTCGTCGTCACGAATGGCCACGCGGCGAGGGTAGACCGGAACCAACACTGGGCACAACATTGACGGCCGTCATGATTACGCCTAACGTTCCGTCGCAGCCGAGCAAGGGATGTGGTGATGGATCTCACAGGACGGGTGGCTGTGGTCACCGGCAGCGGCCGCGGCCTCGGGCTGGCCTACGCCGAGGCACTGGCCGGCGCGGGAGCGGCGGTCGTGGTCAACGACATCGATGCCGACGCGGCCGAGCACGCCGTGCGGCGGATCCGCCAGCTCGGCGGGTCCGCCGTCGCCGAGGTAGTCGCGGTGGGGTCGACCGACGCCGCCGACCAGCTCGTCGACCGTGCTGTGTCGGCCTTCGGGCACCTCGACGTGATGGTCACCAACGCGGGCATCCTGCGGGACAGGGTCCTGTGGAAGATGACCGACGAGGACTTCGACGCCGTGGTGGAGGTGCACCTGCGGGGCACGTTCACGTGCGCCCGCGCGGCCGCGGTGCAGATGCGCGCGCAGGGCAGCGGCGGCCGGCTGATCCTCGCCGCGTCACCTGCCGGGCAGCGCGGCAACTTCGGTCAGACCAACTACGCGTCCGCGAAGGCGGGGATCGCCGCGATGGCACGGACCTGGGCACTGGAGCTGGCCAAAGCCGGGATCACGGCGAACGCGATCGTCCCGGTGGCGGCCACGGACATGACCCGCACGATCCCGGCGTTCGCGCCCTACGTCGAGGCACTGGAACAGCGGGACGAGCCGCTGCCCTCGTGGCTGCGCCACGACGAAGGCTTCGGCACGGCCCAGGACGTCGCCGGCCTGGCGGTCTTCCTTGCCTCCGACGCGGCAGCGGGCGTCACCGGGCAGGCCATCGGCATCGGCGGCGACAAGCTCTCGCTGTGGGCCCACCCGCACGAGCGCGAGGTGGCCTACGCGGAGGGCGGGTGGACCGCCGACGCCATCGCGGCTGCGTGGCCGGCCGGGTTCGGCAGCACGCCGGAGACCTACGGCATCCCGATGCCGGCCGTCCCGGCAGGGCAGTCGTGACCACGTCGGCGGGAGCCATCGACGTCGACGCGCTCGTTGCAATCGACGTCCACACCCACGCCGAGGTGTCGGCCGCCGCTCACGGGTCATTGAGCCCCGAACTGCTCGGCGCCTCGGCCGAGTACTTCGGCGCTCACGACCACCGGCAGCCGACGATTCCGGAGATGGCCGCGTACTACCGCGAACGTCGGATGGCTGCCGTGGTGTTCACCGTCGACGCGGAGCACGCCGACGTGCTGATCCCGTTCGCGAGCGTCGACCCGTGGAAGGGCCGGGCAGGCGTGCGCGAGGCGCGCCGGCTCGTCGAGGACCACGGCGTGCGCGGTTTCAAGTTCCACCCGAGCCTGCAGGGCTTCGCCCCGAACGACCCGATGGCCTACCCGCTCTACGAGGCGATCGAGGAGCTGGGCGTCCCCGCGCTGTTTCACACCGGCCAGACCGGGATCGGCGCCGGCGTGCCCGGCGGGGGCGGAATCCGGCTGAAGTACTCCAACCCGATGCTCATCGACGACGTGGCCGTCGACTTCCCCGACCTGCGGATCATCCTCGCCCACCCGTCCTTCCCCTGGCAGGACGAGGCGCTGGCCGTGGCCACCCACAAGCCGTCCGTCTACATCGACCTGTCCGGGTGGTCGCCGAAGTACTTCCCGCCGCAGCTGGTCCGGTACGCGAACACGCTGCTCAAGGACAAGGTGTTGTTCGGCTCGGACTACCCGGTCATCACGCCGGACCGGTGGCTGGCGGACTTCGCGAAGCTGGAGATCAAGCCCGAGGTGCGGCCGAAGATCCTCAAGGACAACGCCGCCGCGCTGCTCGGCCTCGCGGAGGCGCGGTCATGACCCGTGGAGCGACCACCGTCGCCACCGGTATGGACGAGCTCAAGGCGCTCGCCGGCACCGACCTCGGCGCCACCGCGTGGCACGAGATCACCCAGGACCGCGTCGACACGTTCGCCGACGCGACCGACGACCACCAGTGGATCCACGTCGACGCCGAGCGGGCCCGCAGCGGCCCCTTCGGCACGACGATCGCGCACGGCTACCTGACACTCTCCTTGATCATCCCGCTCTTCGGTGAGCTGCTGGAGATCCGCGGGACGTCGATGAGCGTCAACTACGGGCTGGAGAAGGCGCGCTTCCCCAGCCCCGTCCCCGTCGGCAGCCGGATCCGGCTGCACGGCAGGGTCGATTCCGTCGACGAGGTCGGCGGCAACGGCGTGCAGATGGCAGTGCAGATGGCAGTGACCTTCACGATCGAGGTCGACGGCTCCGCAAAACCGGCCTGTGTCGCACAGGCGCTGTTCCGGCACTACGCATAACCCCTCGCCCGCGCCCAACGTAGGGATGTCCACCATGGCGAACCCGGCAGTCACCTCCCACCCCACCGTCCAGCTCCGACGCGCGGTCGCCTCCAGCTTCGTCGGGAGCGTGATCGAGTACTACGACTTCCTGCTCTATGCCACCGCCTCCGCGGTGGTGTTCGGGAAGGTGTTCTTCTCCGCACTCGATCCGTTGACGGCCACCGTGGCGAGCTTCGGGACGTTCGCCGCGGGTTACCTCGCCCGGCCGCTCGGCGGGATCCTGTTCGGCCACTTCGGTGACCGCGTCGGCCGGAAGAAGATGCTGGTCACGACCATGACGCTGATGGGTCTGGTGAGCTTCCTGATCGGTGCGCTCCCGACCTACGGGCAGATCGGCATCTGGGCGCCGATCATTCTCGTGACGCTGCGCGTCCTGCAGGGCGTGGCCGTCGGCGGCGAGTGGGGCGGCGCGGTACTGATGTCGGCCGAGCACGCGACCTCGCGGCGCGGGCTCTGGGCGAGCTTCACCAACGCGGGTGCGCCCTGCGGGATGGTGCTCTCGACGATCGTGCTCACGGCAACCGCGGCGATCTCCGGGGAGGAGGCGTTTCTCGTCTGGGGGTGGCGGGTGCCCTTCCTGCTGAGCATCCTGCTGCTCGGGATCGGTCTGTTCATCCGGCTCAGGGTGGAGGAGACACCGGTCTTCGCGGCTGCCGGGAAGACCGCACGCGTCCCGCTGTTCGACGTGCTGCGCAACCACCCGGGGAACCTGCTGCTCGCCGTAGGGATCGGACTGGCCGCGTTCGTGGCGCAGGGCACGCTGACCACGTTCCTCATCGCCTACGGAGTGGAGGTCGGCTACAGCCGCCAGACCGTGCTGAACGGCCTCACGCTGTCCTCGATGCTCGCTGTGGTCGGCATCATCGGCTACTCGGCGCTGTCCGATCGGCTGGGCCGCCGCCCCGTCGTCCTCGCCGGAGCCGTGGCCATGGCGGTGTTCAGCTTCCTGCTGTTCCCGATGGTCGACAGCGGTGACGTCGTGTTGCTCGTGGTCGCGCTGGTGGTCGGCCAGGCCGTGATCCAGCCGGCGATGTACGGGCCGCTCGCCGCGTTGTGCACGGAGCTGTTCAGCACCCGCAGCCGATACACCGGAGCGTCCCTGGGTTACCAGCTGTCCGGGTTGGGTGCCGGGCTTGCGCCCGTGCTGTTCGCCTCCGTTCTCGCCGGTGGCGGCTCGACGATCACGATCTCGCTGATCATCGCCGGATTCTGCCTGCTCACCGTGGTGTGCGTGATGCTGCTCGGGGAGACGAGCGGGAACAGCCTCACCGAGAACGCACCGTCCACGGCCGCGTCCGCCGCTGCCGCTGCCGCGCGGATCAGCTGAGCATGCGCAACCACGGCATCGGCGGATGGCCCGCGCGGCGGGCACAGATGTCGCCGGGGCGCCCGGCGTTCGTCTACGAGGATGCGACGACCACGTTCGCCGAGGTGTACGACAGGGCGACCCGGCTGGCCGCGCAGCTGCGTTCGGCCGGTGTGCGCCACGGCGACCGGGTCGCCTTCCTCGGCCCCAACCACCCGGCGTTCGCAGAGACGCTGTTCGCCACCCACCTGCTCGGCGGTGTCTTCGTGCCGCTGAACTGGCGGCTGGCCGGCCCGGAGATCGGATACATGATCGAGCACTCCGGGGCCTCGGTGCTGGTCCGCGGGCCGAACTGCCCGGCGCCCGTGGACCGCGCGGCGCTGCGCGCGGTCGTCGCGCTCCGCGACCCGGCGCCTGGCGAGATCGACTACGAGCCCTGGGTGCGCTCCGGTGACCCGGCCCCGATCGACGAACCCGTCGACCACGACGAGCCTGCACTGATCCTCTACACGTCGGGCACGACCGGGCGTCCGAAGGGAGCAGTCCTCACCCACGCGAACGTGGTGTGGAACTGCGTCAACATCATGATCGGCGTTGACGTCGCCTCCGACGAGGTCACGCTGGTCAGCGCCCCGCTGTTCCACGTCGCCGCCCTGAACCAGACGCTGTTGCCCACCTTCCTGAAGGGCGGCTGCTCGGTGATCATGCCGCGCTGGGACGTGGACTCCTGCTACGACCTCATGGCGCGGCACCGGATCACATGGATGTTCGGCGTCACCACGATGTTCGCCGAGCTCGCCAGGTCGCCGCGGTGGCCCGTCGCGGACCTGTCCTCGCTCCGCAACCTCATGACGGGTGGCGCGCCCGTGCCACCGGCCCTGATCACGACCTACCAGGAACGCAGGCTTGTGTTCTGCCAGGGCTACGGGCTCACCGAGACCGCGCCGGGCGCCACCTTCCTGGAAGCGCGGGAGAGCGTCACCAAGGCCGGCTCGGCCGGGGTGCCGGTGTTCTTCGCGGACGTGCGGGTGGTCCGCCCCGACCTCACCGACGTCGAGGTCGGCGAGCCGGGCGAGGTGCTCGTGCGGGGCCCGAACGTCACCCCGGGCTACTGGAGCGACCCCGCAGCCACGGCGGCGGCGTTCACCGACGGCTGGTTCCACTCGGGGGACATCGCGACCGTCGACCAGGACGGGCACCTGCACGTCGTCGACCGGCTGAAGGACATGTACATCTCGGGCGGGGAGAACGTGTATCCCGCGGAGGTGGAAGGTGTGCTGTTCGAGCACCCCGCGGTGGCCGAGTGCGCGATCATCGGCGTCCCGCACGAGAAGTGGGGCGAGGCCGGCAAGGCGTTCGTGGTGCTGCGCCCCGGCGCCAGGGCGGGCGCCCGTCAACTGCAACAGCACGTGGCCGAGCGGCTCGCGAAGTTCAAGGTCCCCGTCGAGTTCGAGCTGGTCGATGCGCTTCCGCGCACTGGCTCCGGCAAGGTGCAGAAGGGCAGGCTGCGCGCCGTCGCGCCGGGACCGGCGTAGCGGAACGCCAACCCGGCTCCCCCTGTGCACGGCCGCGACAACGGGGACAAGCCAACCTTTCTGCCCAAGGTGGCGCAATTCACCAAGAAGCAAATTCTTATGCGCCTCACATGATTTGCATAGACAACCGTGGAATTTTGAATCCGCTCCTCGAACGAAAGGAAACAGCTATGCGAGTAACTCGCACAGTGGTTCGGGCCGCGGCTCCCGTCGTCGCGGCATTGTTCACGGTCGGTCTGATGAGCTCGGCCGCCTGGGCAAGCCCCGCTGCTCCCGACGCCCCGCCGCCCCCCCACATCACCGCCAAGCAGTGCACCGTGGCCAAGGGACGAGTCGTCGTCGACAACCATGACCACCGGACCAAGCGCTGCGTCGGTGGCCGACTCAACGGCCGCCTGGTCGCCTGATCTGACCTCGTTGTCCGGGTTTCTGGGCGGCTACCGGTAGCCGCCCAGGAATCCGGGACATGACGACGTCGTACCGGACCGGATCGGCGTTCCGCGCCGGTCCGGTTCCGCAGGAGCCGTTGGGGCGGGGACCCTGCGCAGCCACAGGGCCAGCCCCAACGCCGCCACCAGCAGCACACTCAGGTAGATCACCACGCCGAGCCAGCCTGCCCGGTCGAACGCGATGCCCCCGAGCGTGCCCCCGATGCTGCTGCCCGCGTAGTAGGCGAACAGGTACAGCGAGGACGCCACGCCAGGCGATCCGCCGGGCATGAGTGTCGCGCGCCTGCCCACCCAGCTGCTCGCCAGCGAGTGGGCGCCGAAGAACCCGACCGTGACGAGCAGGAGTCCGGCCAGCACGGCGAGCAGGTGGTCCGGCACCGTGACCCAGGCACCCAGCACGCCGACGAGCACCGCGCCCCACAACACCCTGCGCCGCCCGATCCGGTCACCGAGGCGGCCGGCCGTGGTCGAGGCCCAGGTCCCGGCGATATAGCCGAGGAAGACCAGGCCGACGATCTGGGGCGGCAGGTCGAACGGCGCGGCGAGCAGCCGGAAACCCAGGTAGTTGTAGACGGTCACGAACGCGCCCATCAGCAGGCACCCGATGCCGAACAGGCACAGCAGGCCGGGATCGCGCAGGTGCACGCGCGTCAACGCACCCAGTTCGCGGAACCGCACCCGCGGGGGCGGCTCGGTGAGCGCAGGCGGCAGCAGCAGCCGGAACGCCACGGTGCAGCCGATCGAGAGCA
Organism: Pseudonocardia sp.; assembly: GCA_025465235.1. Taxonomy (GTDB): domain Bacteria; phylum Actinomycetota; class Actinomycetes; order Mycobacteriales; family Pseudonocardiaceae; genus Pseudonocardia. The sequence continues at coordinate 17,444 of JAODNO010000254.1, read as the reverse complement.
CGCCGATCACGGCGAGCGCGATCCGCCAGCCCGCCACGTCGGCCACGGCCCCCGCGATCAGTCGCCCGGAGAGGCCGCCCAAGGTGTTCCCCGCGATCAGCAGCCCGACGGCGCTACCCAGCCACCGCGGGGCCACCTCGCGCGTCATGTGGGCCATCGCGAGCGCCGGGAGCGCGGCGATCGCCACGCCCTGCAACGCCCGGATCCCGACGAGCGCGGGGAAGTTCGGGGCCAGTGGGGCAAGCACCCCCAGCACGGCGGTCGTCGCCAATGCGATCGTCATCACCCGTACCCGGCCCCACGACTCGGCCAGCGTGGAGAGCGGGACGACAGCGAGGGCGAGTGCGCCCGTCGTGGCCGAGAGAGCCAGGCTGGACGTCGACGAGGACAGCCTGAACTCGGACGCCAGCGTCGGCAGCAGCGCCTGCACGCAGTAGACCAGCACGAACGTGGCGAGGCCCGCGCACCACATCGCCGCGCCCAGCCGGCGGTAGCCGGGGGTGCCGCGCTCGTGCCCGCTTCCCGAACCGGGAGCCGGTGGGGTCGCAGTGGGGATCGCCGAGGAAGTCGTTGTCATCGCTATCGACGTTAGGTCGCTCGATCTCATGCGTCCAATGCATCTTCGGTCGATACATAATGCAGATGTGGATGAGACTGGCATGCTCGCCATCGCGCCCCGCCTGAGCCAGTTCGTGGCCGTTGCGCGGGCCGAGCACATGACACATGCCGCGGAGGAGATCGGCGTCCCGCAGTCGACGCTCAGCCGCAGCATCGGTCGGCTGGAAACCGACCTCGGGGTCGGCCTGTTCGTGCGGACCGGGCGGACGGTGCGGCTCACCCGGGAGGGACGCACGCTGCTGCGGCACGCCGAACGGGCGCTGGCCGATCTCACCGCGGCCGTTCGGGAGATCCGGGGCGACGCCGACGAGCTGCACGGCCGGGTGGGGCTGGCGTTCCTGACCACCCTCGGGGTGGCGGCCGTCCCCCGGCTGCTGCGCGACTTCCGCGTGAGTCACCCGGATGTGCGCTTCGATCTGATGCAGGGCCCGCACGCGCTGCTGCTCGACCGGCTGCGGGCCGGGGACGCCGACCTCGCCCTCACCTCGCCGCTGCCGGACGAACCGGGGCTGCTCGCCGAGCCGCTCGACGACGAGGAGCTGCGGCTCGCGGTGCCGGCCGACCACCCGCTCGCGGCCCGTCCCGAGGGCGTCGCACTGGCGGAAGCCGCCCGCGATCCGTTCATCGGCTTCCGGCGGGGCTTCGGCATGCGCGGCACCGTCGACGCGTGGTGTCGAGAGGCCGGGTTCGTCCCCCGGCTGGCCTTCGAGGGCGGGGACGCCGAGACCTTGCGCGGACTCGTCGGGGCCGGGCTCGGTGTGGCGCTGCTACCGGTGGCGGCTCACCCCGCCACGCCCGGCGTGGTCGAGCTACCGGTCACCACGCCCCGGACCACGCGGACGATCGGCCTGGTATGGGCACGCGACCGCCGGCTCACCCCGCCGGTGCGGGCACTGCAGGACTTCCTGCGCAGCAGGCCGCTGCTCCTCCCGACGCCGACGCCGTGGAGGGGGAGCGGAGTCAGGCGACCTCGTGCCGGGGGCGCGGCTCGGCGGCGACACCGGCCGGCGAGCGGAGGGCCGTGAACTGTACCCGTCGACGCAGTGTGAAGCCCATGTGCTCGTAGAGCCGGATCGCCGTCGTGTTGCTCCCCGCCGCATGCAGGAATGGGACCTCGCCGCGCTCCCGGATCACCGCGCCGACCGCGCGGATCAAGCGGGTCGCCAGGCCGCGGCCACGGTGGGCCGGATCGGTGCACACCGCACTGATCTCCGACCAGCCCGGCGGACGTATCCGCTCCCCTGCCATCGCGACGAGCGCGTCGTCGTGGCGGATTCCGAGGTAGGTCCCCATGCGGTAGGTGTCCGGTTCGAACGGGCCCGGACGCGTGCGCGCCACCAGGTCCAGCATCTCGGGCACGTCGGCCGCGCCGAGGAGGACGGCATCGGAATCGGGCTGCACATCCAACGCGGAGCCCTCCAGCTGCACCCCGTCGGCCCCGCCCCGGATCTCCCACCCGGCAGGCGGCGTGCGCGGCACTCCGGTGATCACCACGTCCCCAGCCGGGCCGGCGAGGGTGGCGAGGTCGGCCCAGTCCTGCTCGTCGGGCTCGGCGGGCACCGCCGCGAACGGCGACACGTCCGGCCGGTACCGCGCTGCTCGTCCTCGCCGTTCGGCGAGGCCGGCCTGCGTTCCGGTGACCGCGGCCCACACGACGTTGTCGAGGAGATGTTCCACCACACCGGAAGCAACCCGTCGGCCGGCCGATCAGGTCCCGCCCCGGGGCGTGATCTCCTTCCACGTGGTCTGGCGGGATGCAGTGGGCGAGGCGGAGCAGCGCCGCCCAGGCGAGCTCGTTGGCGTCGTCGTCGGCCAGGTCGTCCTGCGCGCTGCCCTCGAGCTGGCGCGCGGTGTGACCGCCCGCTTGCGCGCGTGCGTCACGGCGTCGCCACCGCGCGCTCGCCCATCGCGCACAGCAGCTCGTAGCCAACGTGCGCGGCGGCAATCCCGGTGAGCTGCGCGTGGTCGTAGGCGGGCGCCACCTCCACGATGTCGGCCCCCACCAGGTCGAGACCACCGAACACGCGCAGCGCCGCCAGCAGCTCGCGGCTGGTCATGCCGCCGGCCTCGGGCGTGCCGGTACCGGGGGCGTGTGCGGGGTCGAGCACGTCGATGTCCACAGAGACGTACACAGGCCGGTCCCCCACCCTGGCCCGGATCCGCTCCAGCACCCCGCGGATGCCTTCGGCTTCGATGTCCGGGCACGTCACCGTGGTGAAGCCCAGCCGCGCGTCGATGTCGAGGTCGCTCGGGCCGTACAGCGGACCCCGGATGCCCACGTGCATGCAGCCCTCCGGGTCGAGCAGTCCCTCCTCCGCAGCGCGGCGGAAGGGGGTGCCGTGTGTGTAGGGGGCGCCGAAGTACGTGTCCCACGTGTCGAGGTGGGCGTCGAAGTGTACGAGCGCGACCGGGCCGTGGCGGCGCGCGACCGAGCGCAGCAGCGGCAACGCGATCGTGTGGTCGCCACCGATCGTCAGCAGCCGCGTGCCCGCGCCGCCGAGCGCGTCGGCGCCGCGCTCGATCGCGGTGATCGCCTCCCCGATGTCGAAGGGGTTGACGGCGAGGTCGCCCGCGTCGGCCACCTGCTGCACCGCGAAGGGCGCCAGGCCCACGGCCGGGTTGTAGGGCCGCAGGAGCCGTGAGCTCTCCCGCACGTGCGCCGGCCCGAACCGGGCGCCGGGCCGGTAGGTCACGCCGGTGTCGAACGGGACGCCGAGCACGGCGACGCCGGCGCGGGTCAGCTCGCCGAGGCGGGGCAGCAGCGCGAACGTGGCCGGACCGGCGAAGCGCGGGGTGCGGGAGGCGTCGATGGGCCCGACGTGCCCGGTGGTCGCGTCCACCACCCGGGCGGCCGTCGGCTCCGGCGCCGGGCCGGTCACGCGGCACGCACCGGCTCATCGGCGGTCCCGGCGCGGAAACGCCCGCCCGCGCGGCTGGCACCGATCATGGGAACCTCCGGGATCTGCGGGAGCAGTGCCAGCCAAGCTAACCCAGGACGGGCGACGCGATCTCCCCGGTGCACGACACGGAGTCGTGGACGCACCTGAGCGTGGTCAAGGAGCAGTACGACCACAGCCCGCTCACCTGACCCGCGCTACAGAGCCTCCGTGGGTGAGTGGATCATGTCGGTGCGTGCCCCGCACGTCCGGCGCGTTCAGGGCAGGCCACTCAATCCGCATGGCTAGGAGCCGCTCGATGCCCCCCTCATCGTCCCGACAGTTCGCCGAGATCAGCACGTCGCTGCGCCCCACCGACGCCATGGTGATCATGCGCCGCGCCGTGGTTCTCGGTGGGAGCATGGCCGGGCTGCTGGCCGCACGGGTGCTCAGCGACCATGCGGATGAGGTCGTGATCATCGAACGCGACGGTTCCGAGGTCGGCGACGAGGTTCGTCCGGGTGTGCCCCAGGGCAGCCAGGTGCATGCGCTGCTCCCGGCCGGTCAGGTGCAGCTGGAGCGCTGGTTCCCCGGCTTCACCAAGGAGGCCGTGGCGGCGGGCGCCGTCCTCCCGAGACCGGAGAGGGTCCAACTGCACCTCAACGGTGCGCGACGGCACCTCCCTCCCCCGACGGGCAACCCCCCGTTGGTGACCACCAGGCCGTTCCTCGAGGCCATGGTGCGGCGCCGGACGATGGCCCTCGACAACATCCGCTTCGTTCACGGCCGCGCGGAAGGCCTGGTGTTCGATGGGGATCGGGTCGTCGCCGCGCGCTACCTTCCGATGACCGGCCCCGACACCCCGAACGCGGAGCCGATCACCGAAGCGGCCGATCTGGTGGTCGACGCCATGGGCCGGTCGAGCAGGTTGGGCGACTGGCTCTCCGAGAACGGGTGGCAGCGCCCTCCGATGCGGCGGATGCCCATCAAGCTCAACTACGCCACCGCCCTGTTCGCCCGTGACGAGCAGGTCAGCGACGTCGACGTCGTGGTGTCGCAGACGAACGCGGGCAACGGCCGGGTGGCGCGGATCGGCGGCATCAACGCGGTTGAGGGCAACCGCTGGATCATGTTGGTCGCCGGTTATGCCGACGACCGGCCCAGCCGCGACACAGCGGACTTCATCGCCCGGTGCCGCAACGACTTCCCCGACGCCTTCGGGGCCATCGCCGAGAAGGGTCGGATGATCGGCGACGTGGTGACCTACCACCAAGCCGACAGCCGCAGGCGGGACTTCCACGAGCTCGAACGCCTTCCCGCCGGGCTCGTCGTCGCGGGAGATGCGGTGGCGTCGTTCAACCCCGTCTACGGGCAAGGGATGACCTCGGCGACGCTGCATGCCTCCGGCCTGTCCTCCTACCTGCGCACTAACCCGGACCTGCGACTCCCCGCCCGGGAGTACTTCGAGAAGGTCCGGATCGTCGCGGACGCCGCGTGGCAGGTATCGACGACCGCCGACCTCGGCCTGCCGCACGTCGACGGGCCCTACCCGCCCGGCTACGGGTTCATCAGCTGGTTCGGCAACCGGCTCCTCGCGGCGACGTTCAGCGATCCCGTGCTCAACCAGCGGCTGGGCGCGGTGACGGGCATGGTCGCCCACCCGAGCTCTCTGGTCCGGCCCAGCACGATGCTGCGCACCATCAGGGCCAGCCTGTTCTCCCGCGCAGCATGATCGCTGGGCTGCCGGGATAGGGTCGGCCCGTGGTGGTCGACGACGAGTGCCGCACCGTGCCGGTGCCGGCCGACGTCCGGCGGGTCGTGTCGATCGTCCCGTCGCTCACCGAGGCCGTCGCCGCGACGGCCCCCGGCCTGCTGGTCGGGGCCACGGACTGGTGCACCCACCCCGCCGACCTCGACGTCACCCGGGTCAAGGGCACGAAGAACCCCGACGTCGCCGCGATCCTCGACCTGGCGCCCGACCTCGTCGTGACCAACCAGGAGGAGAACCGCCTCTCCGACCTCGACGCGCTGCGCGATGCGGGCGTGCCCGTGTACGTCACCGACATCCGGACGGTCGACGGCGCGTTCGCGTCCCTGGCGCGGATGCTGGCGGCGTGCGGGCTCGACCGGCCCGCCTGGCTCGACGACGCCGAGGCGGCCTGGCGCGCACTCCCCCAGCCCACCCGTCATCGCCGCGCTGTGGTGCCGATCTGGCGCAGGCCGTGGATGGCGGTGGGGCGCGACACCTTCACCGGCGCCGTGCTCGCCCGCCTCGGCGTGGACAACGTCCTGGCGGAGCACGCCGAGCGCTACCCCCGGTTCGACCCCGCGGCGCTCCCGGATCACGACCTCGTGGTGCTGCCCGACGAGCCCTACCTCTTCACCGCCGACGACGGCCCCGAGGCGTTCCCGGGCGTGCCCGCGGTGCTGGTCAGCGGCCGGCTGCTCACCTGGTACGGGCCCAGCCTCGCGGTGGCGGCCCGCGAGCTGCCACCGTTGCTCATCGCGTGACCAGCAGCTCCTCGACGCCGTCCGTGAGCAGGGCCCGGAACACCGTCGAGTCCCGCAGCTCGGGATCGAAGACCTCCTCCACGTCGAGCATGCGCTCGACCAACCCGCCGTCCGGGCCGGCAGCTGCCAGCCGGAGCCGGTCCGCCAGCGGGTCGTCCACGGGCAGCGGATGCCCCGCGGCGTCCCGCTCCTGTGCCACGTAGACCATCCAGGCCGCCACGGCCAGGGCGGCCCACCGCGGCTCCGCTCCGGCGCGCAGCCGGTCGCGGACCGTGCCCAGCAGGCGCACCGGCAGCTTCATCGAGCCGTCCATCGCCACCTGTGTGGTGCGGTGCCGCAGTGCGGGGTTGGCGAAGCGCTCCAGCACCGACCGCTGGTAGTCATGCAGGTCCAGGTCGTCGGGACAGCGCAGCGTCGGCAGCGCGTCCTCCGCCATCAGCGACGCGGCTGCCCCGGCCAGGGTCTCGTCGCGCACGGCCTCGGCGATCGTCGCGTACCCCGCGAGCGCTCCCGTGTAGGCCAGCAGGGAGTGGGTGGCGTTGAGCAGCCGCAGCTTCACCGCCTCGTACGGCGCCACGTCGGCGGTCAACGTCGCGCCGACCCGGTGCCAGGCGGGCACGGGTGCGGCGAAGTCGTTCTCGATCACCCACTGGCGAAACGGCTCGGCCACCACCAGCCCGTGGTCCCGCACGCCCAGCAGGCGCCGGGCCTGCTCCCGGTCGTCGTCCGTCGTGGCCGGCACGATCCGGTCGACCATGCTGCTCGGGAACGAGACGGACGACCTCACCCAGTCCCACAACGGCTCGCCCTCGGCGCCGGGCAGGGCGGCGCAGAAGTCCGCCACCAGCGCACGGACGACCGCGCCGTTGGCGACGAGGTTGTCGCACGACACCACGGTGAGCGGGGCGCCGTTCTCCACCCGGCGATGCGCCAGGCCGCGCACCAGCCTGCCGATTGCCGTCACCGGCGCGGGGGCGTCCGCCAGGTCCGCCTGCACCGCCGGGTCGCGGAGGTCGAGGCTGCCCGCGGGATCGCGCCGGTAGCCCTTCTCGGTGACGGTCAGCGTCACCACGCCCACCGCCGGGTCCGCGATCCGCGACCGCACCAGCTCCGGCTGCTCCGTGGCCGACACCACCTCGAGCACCGAACCGACCACGCGGATGGAGACCCCACGGTCACTGCGCTCGAGCACGCCGTAGAGGCCGTCCTGCGGGATCAGCTGGTCGACGACGCCGCGCGAGCGCTGCGTCACCCCGCAGATCCCCCAGTGTCCGACGCCCTCGGCCGCCATCGCCTCCTCGGTGAACACCGCCTGGTGCGCCCGGTGGAACGCGCCGATGCCGAGGTGGACGATCCCGACCGTGGCGTCCGGGGGGCGGGTGCCCACCGGAACGCCGGGGGTGATCCGGTCGAGCGTCGAGGTTGCGAGGCGAGGCTCATCGGTGCTCACGGTTCTGGCGTCTCCTTGACCCGAGGTGTAGATCACGGCCATGGCATCGACGGACTGCTGCTCCCGGATCCCGGCGGCCGACGTCGGGTAGTACCGCCCGAGAGCCGGCCGGGCAGCTTCTCGGCGTGGTCCTCGAGCTGGACCAGGCGGATCGCCTCCGGGGTGCGGCGCGCGGCCTCGGCGCGCGCCAGCCGGCGCGGCCTCGCTCGGGCGGTCGGGCACACCGCCCGCGGGCACCTGCGCCCCGGCTGTCCACCCGGAGCCCCGCAGCCGGCCGTGAGCAGTGACGCGGTGACCCCACCTGCGGTCAGAGCGCCGCGCCATCGCAACGTCATCGGGTCGATCCCTTCGTGGAGTGACCGCCCGCTGTCCTGCGGTCGGGGGCGGGCGCGACGCCGGTGGTGGCGCGCACGATGAGTTGGGTGGGGAGCTCGCGGTGAGGCACGGAGGCCCCGGCCGCCGCGGCGCCACCGTCCCGCAGTAGTGAGAGCAGCATGGCCACCGCCGCCCGGCCGCCCTCCCGCTTGGGGATGGAGACGGTGGTCAGCGCGGGGTGGGTCATCGCCGACATCCCGATGTCGTCGCAGCCCAGGACGCTGATCTGATCGGGCACCGGCACCCCCCGCATCCCGAGGCGGCTCAGCAGCCCCAGCGCGACCACGTCGTTGTAGGCGATCACCGCTGTCGCACCGGACGCCAGGGCCAGGTCCGCCGCCGCTACGCCGCCCTCGAACTGGGGCGGGAAGTGCCCGAGGTGCACGAGGTCGGTTCCGGTCGCGTCCGCGCTCTGGTGCAGACCCTGCTCCCGCTGTCCGTTCGACCACGACGTGCGGGGCCCGGCGACGTACGCGATCCGCTCGTGGCCGAGCGCGGCCAGGTGCTCGACCGCCTGCCGCATGCCATCGGCGTTGTCGACGGTGACGCTCGGGCGCCCGTCGATCCGCCGGTTCATGAGGACGACGGCATCGTCGAGGCCGACCTCGACGAGCTCGGTGTCCGGCGAGCGGGGCGAGCACAGGACGATGCCGTCGACCTGCTTGGTGAGCGCCCGCAGCAACTCGACCTCGGCGCTCGCCTCCTCGTCCGTGTCGGCGATGAACAACGAGTAGTCGCTCGTCCGGGCCGCCGCCTGCACGCCCTTCACCACCGAGGAGAAGAAGGGGTTGGACAGGTCGGGCACGATGAGTCCGAGGTTGCCGGTGCGGCCGGTGATCAGGCCCCGGGCCGCGCGGTTGGGCTGGTAGCCGAGCTGCCGGGCCGCCGCCAGCACCCTCGCGCGGGTGGCCGGGTTCACCAGCTCCGGTATCGACAGGGCGCGCGACACCGTGGACTGCGAGACACCTGCCGCCGTCGCGACGTCGCGGATCGTGGCGGCCACGGCGTCCCCCATCGTTGGATCGTGTCGCGTGCGGGAGAGTGTGAAAGCGTTTGCTGCCCGCGTCAAGGCCTGATCAATGGGCATGCTTGCCAATCAATGCGGAATCTTGCAATCCTTTGCAGAACCGACTTGGAGGTCGCATGCGTCCACTGCTGCTCGATGACGACCGGGCCCTGCCGGCCGACCCCACGACGCGGGCCGTCGCGCGCGAGGTCTACGGCGAGACGCGCGACCTACCGCTGGTGTGCATGCACGGGCACGTCGACGCGGCGGTACTGGCGCAGAACCGTCCGTTCTCCGATCCGGCGAGCCTGTTCGTCGTGCCGGACCACTACCTGCTGCGCATGCTCGTGTCGCAGGGCGCCGACCTCCGCGAGCTGGGCGTCCCGTCCGCCGACGGAGGCCCCGTCGAGACCGATCCGCGGGCCGTCTGGCGCCGGTTCTGTGCGGGATGGCACCTGTTCCGCGGCACGCCCACGCGCTACTGGCTCGAGCACGAGCTGCACGAGGTCTTCGGGGTGACCAGCCAGCCCGGCGAGGACACCGCCGACGCGCTCTACGACCACATCGCCGACCAGCTGGCCAAGCCCGACTTCCGGCCGCAGGCCCTCTTCGAGCGGTTCGGGATCGAGGTGCTGGCCACCACCGACTCGCCCCTGTCGACGTTGCCCGACCATGCTGCCCTCCGCGAGCAGGGGTGGGGGGAGAGGGTGGTGCCGACGTTCCGCCCGGATGCCCTGCTGCACGTCGACAGGCCGGGATGGGCAGCGGACGTCGACCGGCTGGCAGAGCTGAGCCACGTCGACACCGGGTCCTACGACGGGTTCTGCGAGGCACTGCGCGCCCGTCGGCGCGCGTTCGTGGAGGCCGGGGCGATGGCCACCGACCACGGCCACCTCGGCGTCGACACCACGCCGCTGCCCGCTGCCGGAGCCGCGCGGGTGTATGCGGCCGCGAGAGCCGGGCAGGTGGCGGCCGCCGACGCGGGCGCGTTCGCCGGCCACATGCTGCACGAGATGGCGCGGATGAGCTGCGAGGACGGGCTGGTGATGCAGCTGCACCCGGGCGTGCTGCGCGACCACGACCGCGATGCCCGGGCCCTCTTCGGGCCCGACCAGGGCTTCGACGTCCCCGTGGCGGCCGAGTTCACGCGCGGGCTGCGGCCGCTGCTCGAGGCGTTCGGCCGCGACCGCCGGTTCCGCCTCGTCGTGTTCACGGTGGACGAGACGACCTACTCACGCGAGCTCGCCCCGCTCGCCGGTGTCTACCCGGCGATGCGGCTCGGCGCGCCGTGGTGGTTCCTCGACACGCCGGACGGCATGCGCCGCTTCCGCGAGGCCGTCACCGACACGGCAGGCTTCTACAACACCACGGGCTTCGTCGACGACACGCGGGCGTTCGTCTCCATCCCGGCGCGGCACGACATGGCGCGCCGGGTGGACGCAGGCCACCTCGCACGGCTGGTGGCCGAACACCGGCTCGCGCTGGACGAGGCGGTCGAGACGGCGGTGGACCTCGCCTACCGCCTCCCCCGATCGAGCTACGCTCGGCCCCCCGACCTCAGCGCACCCTGATCCGCGCGTCCTGGGGCTTGCCGTACTCCTCGCGCAGCGCAGGCAGCAGGGCCTGGCCGGCGAACGCGATGAAGTCGGGCTGCGTCGGTCCCCCCACCTGTACCAGCGCGATGTGGGTGAACCCTGCATCGACGAACGGGCGGACCGCCTCGACGTGGGCATCCACGTCGGGGCCGCAGGGAATTGCCGCCGCCACGTCGTGAGGTCGCACGAACTGCGTGGCGGCAGCGAAGGCGGCTGTGCCCGGCAGCTCGGCGTTGACCTTCCAGCCGCCCGCGAACCAGCGGAACTGCTCGTGGGCCCGCGCGACCGCCTCCTCGCGGTCTGCGCCCCAGCTGATCGGCTGCTGGCCGATCTTGGGCAGACTGCTGCTCGTGGCGGCGTCGAAGCCCTGCACCAGCTCGGGAAGCGGCTGGACGGCCACCATCGCGTCGGACACGGGCGCGAACGCCTCGATCGACTGCTGCCCGGACACCGCGACGGCGATCGGCACGCCCCCGTCCGGGGCGTCCCACAGCTTCGCCGAGTCGACGCGGTAGTGCGCGCCCTTGCGGTTCACGTAGCCGCCCGCGAACAGCTCCCCGATGATCTCGATGGCCTCACCGAGCATCTCGTGCCGCACGTTCACCGGCGGCCAGCCCCGGCCGATCACGTGCTCGTTGAGGTTCTCCCCTGCGCCGAGGCCGAGGGTGAAGCGTCCCTCGCCGGCCAGCAATGCCACGGTGGCCGCCTTCTGCGCCACCACCGCGGGGTGGTAGCGCATCGTCGGGCAGGTCACGTAGGTCATGAGCGGGACGCGCTCGGTCGCCGCGGCGACGGCCCCCAGCACGGGCCAGGCGTTGGGCGCGTGGCCCTGTGCGTCGAGCCAGGGGAAGTAGTGGTCGCTGATCACCTCGAAGTCGAAGCCGGCGTCCTCGGCGGCGACGGCGTCGGCGACCAGCTCGCGCGGCCCGCGCTGCTCGCACAGCAGGGAGTAGCCGAAGGCGACCATGACGTCCTCTCGATCGTTTGACAGGTCGTCCGCGGGTACCCCGGGCCATCGCGACCTACGCTGCCGAGGTGCTCCTCGTGGCCGACCTCACCCGCTCGGCGTGCGCCCGGCCGGTGGCCTCGGCGAGCTTGTGCGCCTCGGCCCGCGACTCGGCGGCTATCGGGCGCAGCTCGGCCATCGCGGGGACCACGTCGGCCAGGGTCAGCTCGGCCACCACGACCGTGACGTCCGCCCCGAAGGCGTCGGCGAAGATCCGCCGCAGGTATGGCGTGGCGTGGTCCCAGCCCTCCCGCGGGGTGCCCTCGCCGTAGCCGCCGCCGCGGGCCATCACGACGGTCAGGGGGCGGCCGGCGAGCGGTTGAGCCCCCGGCCCGAAGCGCGGGTCGGTGATGAGCAGGTCGATCCACGTCTTGAGGTGCTGCGACACGCCGAAGTTGTAGAGCGGGCTCGCGATCACGGCGGCATCACCGGCGAGCACCTCGTCGGCCAGCGTCGCGGCAAGCTCGAGGGCGGATCGCTGCTCCGGCGTCCGCTCCTCCTCGGGGACGCCGGTCGCCGAGGCGGCGGACATCCACGCGTCGGACGGCAGCGGATCGGCGGTGAGGTCGCGCCGGACGACCGTGTCGTCCGGGTGGTTGCGCATCCAGGCACTCTGGACGGTGTCGGCTACGTCGCGGCTCACCGAGCCCTCGGGACGGATGCTGGCGTCGAGGCGGAACAAGGTCATCGGAACTCCTGCAGTCGTAGTCGCGCTGGCGCCAAAATAGTCTGCATGGCAGACGATCGGATCAACAGCGCGTTCTGTGCTGCGGATTCCCCGGTAGGATGTGCCCGTGACCACACCGCCGGCCGTCGACTCCGACCTGGGGTGGGCGCTGGGCACGGTGATGCGGTCCTATCTGCGGGCCGCGAACGCAGCGGTCGCAGACGTGCCGGGCGGACCACGGGGGTACCAGGTGCTGTCCGCTGCGGCGCGCGGCGAAACGGGCAGCCAGCTCGCGCTGGCCCAGCTCCTCGGGGTCGACCGCACGGTGATGACATACCTGATCGACGACCTCGAGAACGCCGGGCTGGTGGCGCGCAAGCCCGATCCGGCCGACCGCAGGGCGCGCCGCCTGGAGCTCACCGACGCCGGGCGGGAGCGGCTCTGCGACCTGGAGCGACGGCTGCGCGAGGTCGAGGAGCACCTGCTCGGCCCGCTGGACCCCACCGAGCGCCAGACGCTGCGCGTCCTGCTGCACCGCGTCGCCACCGACAACGGCGGCGCAACACCCGGCGACGTGTGCAAGGTGGCCGAGGAGATGGACGCCGGGAGCGCGGCCGGCGGGTACTGACACGCACCGCCGCAGCAGTGGGGTCGCCGGTCACCTGCTCGGCGAGAGGATCACCGGCAGCGACCGCACGCGCCAGGTGCCGCCGTCGGGCGCGCGTTCCACGTCGCCAGGGGACACGGCGAGCGCCAGGTCGGGGAAGCGGCGCAGCAGCGCCGTGAGCGCTGTCCCGGTCTGCACACGTGCCAGCGACGCCCCGAGGCAGAAGTGTGGCCCGTGGGCGAATCCGAGGTGTGCCGACGACCCTGCGGCTCGCCGGATGTCGAGCCGTTCGGGGTCGGCGAAGGCGCGTGGGTCGCGGTTGGCGGAGACGATCGCGGCCGTCACCGCCTCACCCTTGCCGACCAGTACGCCGCCGATCTCGACGTCCCCCCGCGCATAGCGGGGTATCGACAGCAGCTGCGGCCCGCACCAGCGCATCAGCTCCTCGACAGCACGCGGCATCAGGCTCGTGTCGTCGCGGAGCGCGGCCATCTGGTCGGGGTGACAGAGCAGGGCCTCCACGGCGTTGGCGATGAGGTTCGTCGGGGTCTGTCCCGCCAGGACCAGGTGCCAGACCAGGGTGATCGTCTCCGTGTCGCTGAGCCGGTCCCCGTCCTCGCCCTGGATGCGGACGAGCTCTGCGATGAGGTCCTCACCTGGCTCGATCCTCCGGGCCGCGACTGCCGCCTTCGCACCCTCCATGATGGCCGGGATCGCCTCGGCGAACTGCTGGCCCCAGCCTGCCGCAACCGCGGCGCCGTACTCGCGCCACCGAGGGCGGTCGGGTAGGGGAATGCCGACCAGCTCGCTGATCACGTCGATCGGCAGCAGTCGCGCGAAGTGCTGCAACACGTCCACCACGCCGCCCTCCGCGCGGTCGACGAGGTCGTCGAGCAGGCGGTCGGCGATCGCCTCGATACGCGGCCGGAACTCGGCGGCGCGGCGCGCGGCGAACGCGGGCGACACCAGGCCGCGCAGCCGGGCGTGCTCCGGCCCGTCCATCTCCTGCATCGTCCGCATGTAGGCCAGGCAGCTCTCGGGGATGCCGGAAGGACGGATATAGCTGTCGGCGTGGAGCTCGAAGCGCGGGTCTCCCAACATCGCCCTCGCCTCCTCGTGCCGCGTGACGGCCCAGATCGGGCCGAAGCCCGGCGCGCTCAGCCGCGCCAGCGGCGATCGCTTCCGGGCGCTCCCGTACGCCGTGAAGGGGTTGCGCAACACCTCGGGATCCGTCAGGTCGATCTCGGGAACGCCGCTCACTTCCTGGCTGACGCCTTGCATGTAGTACTCCAGATTCAAGATGGGGAGAACAGATGATAACATCATCTGAATGCTCAGGGTATCTTGCCTCGTGACGGACGGCAATGCCGAGGCGGGGAGAACGATGAGCCGGCTCAGCAGGGCCGAGATGCAGGAGCGCAACCGGGACAAGGTGCTGGCGGCGGCCAGGGACGAGTTCAGCGAGCGCGGCTTCCGCGAGGCCAAGATCGACATCATCGCCGAGCGCGCGGAGCTCACCCGAGGAGCGGTCTACTCCAACTTCCCCGGCAAGCGCGCCCTCTACTTCGCCGTCCTTGCGGAGGACATCGTGAACGCACCCGAGCCCCCGCCTGCGCCGGGCCGGAACGCGCGCGAGGCACTCGGCGCGCTCGCCCGTGCCTGGGTCGCTCGGCTCCCCCTGGCCACCGGCGAGCAGCACGGCGCCGCCCGGCTCGGCATGGACCTGATGCCCGAGGTACTCGCCGACGAACGAACCCGGCGCCCGTTCGCGCAGCTGATGAAGCTCGACGCGATCCTGCTCGGGCTCGCCCTGGAGCGGCTGAGTCCACCGACGACGCCTCCCGGTCGTCTGGTGCGCGTTGCGGAGGCTGTGCTCACGACCCTGCACGGAGCAAGCCAGATGGCCGCCGCAGCGCCTGGCTTCGTCGAGCCCTTCGACATCGTCAGCGCCTGCGAGCAGCTGGCGGGGCTCGACCTCGGCGACAGGTGGGCGCCCCCGCACCTTCCCTTCGTCCCCCAGGCACGACCGGTCGACGAGCCGTGGTCCCCGCCGCCCGCCGTGGACGTGATCCGCGACGAGCCCGCGCGGCTCGTGGGCGACGGAGTGGTGGCGATCCTCGGGTTGCACCGGCTCGAGGCTGTCGAGGAAGCCGTGCGAGCCGCACCGGCCGGGGCGGAGGTGACAGCTGTCCTGGTCACGAGCGATCCTGACGAGCTGGCCCAGCTGGCGCGGCTGGCCGTCGCCGACCTCCGTCGCTGCCTGCGCCATGCCTTCCCCGCCTCGGCATGGCCGCACCTGCAGGTCGTGTTCGACGAGCGGGGCACGGTCGCCGCGACGGCGGGGGTGGCTGCCGTCAGCGACGGCACCGAGGCCGCCGTCCGGGTCGAGGCAGGCCGGATCGTCGGCCGTGCCGACGGCAGGGGCGCCTGCCATTCCGCCGCGTCCCAGGAGCCCCGCAGCCGGCCGGACCACCCACGCTGAGGCGCGCCGCGCGCCGGGACCAGCGGCGGGGATCGTCGGCCGCCGATCCGGGTAGGCCACCCCCATGGTCACTGTCGATGACGAACTGTGGGACGAGTTCCACCGCGTGGTGAACATGACCTCCCGTGAGCTGGGCGACTGGCTGCGCACACGCGACGCCGGCGAGGAGGTCGAGCCGATGCCCGACCAGGCCGGCACGCCGACCGGCCGCGAGGTGCTGTCGATCCTCGGCAAGCGCCGCACCGATCTCACCGGCGAGGACGTCCACGTGATGGGCCGGGTCGTCGAGCGGGTGCACGAGCGGCGGCGCGACGACCTCGAACCGACGGCGGGCCAGGCGGCCTGGCGACACCGGCTCATGTCACTCGGACACGACCCGCTCAAACCCGCGGACTGATGCATGGCCGGTGAGAGACTCGCGCTCGACGTTCGGCCGCGCCCGATCTGACACGATGGCGCAACGACGGCGAGGAGGCCCGACCGTGACGGATGGCCACCATCGGATCGCGATTCTCGGAGCAGGCGCCGTCGGCGGAATGCTGGGAGTGCTCCTGTCCCGAGCCGGACACGCCGTCACGCTGTTGACCACCGATCGCACCAGCACCGCGGTCAACCTCCATGGGCTGGCCCTGCGGAGCGGCCGGTACGGCGACCTCCGCGCACGGGTCCCGGCCCGGCCGTGGCTCACCGCGCCCGTCGACATCCTCTTCGTCGCGGTCAAGGCCCCGGATCTGCTCGGCGCGCTGGCCAGGGTCCCCCCGGCGCTGGTGCACGGGGCGGTCGTCGTCCCGCTCCTGAACGGCATCGATCACGTGCCTCTGATGCGCGCGGTCTTCACCCACGCCGCCGTGATCCCGATGACCGTGGCGGTCGAGGCGACCCGGCTCGAGCCGGGTGTCATCGAGCACGTGTCTGCGTTCGCCGACTACGCGATCTCGGCGGGCCACCGGGACGTCGAGATCGACCCGGGAACGGTGCTGCAGCAGGCCGGCCTCGACGTGGATGCGTCAGCACCCGACGAAGCCACCCTGCTGTGGCGCAAGCTGACCTTCCTCGCCCCGCTAGCGTTGCTCACCACCGGCGTGCAGGCCGCGCTCGGCCCTGCCCGGGAGGCCCGGCCCGAGGTGCTCGACGAGCTGGCGGCAGAGGCCACGGCCGCCGCCACGGCCTGTAACGCCCGGATCGACCCGGCGGCGGTGGTGGAGCGGCTGACCTCGCTGCCGGGGAGCATGCGGTCCTCGATGCTCAAGGACTCGCTGACCGGTGCCGTCCTGGAGCTCGACGCCATCGCCGGCCCGATCATGCGGAACGCACCCGACGGCGCACCCGTGACCCGGAGCGTGGCCGGGGAGATCGCCCGCAGCGCGGCGGCCCGCTGGCCTATCTCTTCCTGATCACCTCGAAGAGGCTCGGCCACCCGTCCTTGCCGTGGCCCGCGGCGATGGCGCGGTCGTACTGCGCCTTGACCGCGGCCGGGAGGTCGACGTCGATGCCGGCGCTCCGGCTGGCGCCGACGATGTGATCCGCCGTGGCGCCCATCATCGTGACGTTGGCCAGCTCGCCCGGGTAGCGACCCTCGTCGATCTCGCGGGCGGCCCCGGCCAGATAGGAGGACAGGCTGTCGAGGTTCTCCACCGCGTACGGCAGGAACTCCGTCGCGGAGACCCCAGCCGAGCCCACCAGTGCCGTGGCGTGCAGGTACGCCGTCAGCGCGGTCAGGAAGACGTCCAGCTGGGCCTGGTAGTACAGCTGCGCCAGGCCCGGGTCCTCGCCGCGGTGGTCGGGCCGTCCGATCACCCGGAGCGTCTGCTCGTGCGCATCGAAGGTCGCCCGGGAACCGCTGTAGAAGACGTAGGCACCGTCCTCGCCCACGAGCTCGGCCGGGACCATGATCCCGCCGACGAGCAGCTCCGCTCCCCGCTCGGCCAGGTACGCGGCAGCGTCCCGCGTCCGCTCCGGTGTGTCTGAGCTCAGGTTGACGATCACGCGACCCGTCAGCGCGCCGTCCGCCTGCCCCAGGATGTCGTACATGGCCGCGTAGTCCGTCAGGCTGAGGATCACCAGCGGGCTCGCACGCACCGCGTCCGCGGGCGTGGCCGCCAGCACCGCGCCTCTGGCCACGACGTCGGCGGCCCTCCCGGCGGTGCGGTTCCAGACCGTCACGGGGTGACCCGCGTCGAGGAACCTGCGCACCATCGCCTGTCCCATCGGCCCCAGGCCGATCACCGTCACCGGCGCGCTGCTGTTCTCA
>JAODNO010000230.1 GCA_025465235.1 Pseudonocardia sp. | reverse complement strand
GATGAGAGCGACCGCGCCGAAATGCTGCTTGGCCACCGACTTCCAGCCCTCGTCCAGCTGGTCGAAGACCCGGGATTTCTGCAGCACCGCCTTTACCGAGTAGGCGCCGGTTTCCTTCTCCCGCTGTGTCGCCACATACTCGGGATAGGTCACCTTGTAGGGCTCGTCCCACGTCGCTCACGCCTCGCGGGAATCCCCTGCCCGCACATCGTTCCCGCACGCCGCACAGGCGATCAAGCTCGTCCGACGACGACGACGACGGCGGCCGATGGGCCCGGCGCCCGATGGAAGACGTGACCCGTCTACGCGATCACGAGCCTGACTGGCGGCCACGCCGATTCCGCGCTGCTCGCCCGCTGGTTCCGCGACGCACTGGGACATCGAGAACCGGCTGCACTGAGTCCGCGACGTCACCTACGACGAGGACGGCTCGCCCGCCCGGACCGGCCACGGGCCGCCGGTCATGGCCGCATTGCGCAACCGTGAGTGAGCTCGGCCTACCCGCTGCTGCCCTGCGTGGCGTGAGTTGCTTCTGAGTATGGTGGGTCGGCAGGCCGGGGCTCCGGGCCGGGGTCGCCACGCCCATCGTGGGCGAGGGCCGCCGCTGGGGCGTGACGGTGCCGCGACGCGGAAGGACGTCCCCGACTGGCACCGACTCCGCATGGAGGACGTCATGGAGGTCACCGCGTCCACCATCGCAGGCGCCCAGGCCGAGCAGAAACTGCGCGAACTCGCCGACACGCAGGTCTCACTGCGCCGCCTGGCCATGCTGATCGTGCGGGGCGAACCGCCCGAGGCGGTGTTCGTGGCCGTGACCAAGGAGGCCCTGCGGCAATTCGGTCGCGGCAGCGCCAGCGTGATCAGATATGAGCTCGACGGAACGACGACTCTCCTCGCCCACGCGGGCACGATGGGTCCCCATGTGCGGGTCGGCAAACGCTGGGCGGGCCATCCGCCGACCGGCCTGACCGCGGCCGTCCTGCGCTCCGGGCGGCCTGCCCGTACCGATGACTACCACGACATCCCGGGCGGGGAGCCTTATCTCTGTGAGGGGCTACGGTCTGCGGCCGCGATGCCGATATACGTCAAGGACCGGCTGTGGGGAATGATCGCCGTCGGCGAACGCACACAGCCGGGCTGAGCTCATGGCCTCCCGCGCGCGCGGATAGTCGCCGCATCGGACGAGGCCCGTCGGCGGATCGAGCGCGACCTGCACGACGGCGCACAGCAACACCTCGTTTCGCTGATCCTCAGGCTGCGTTTGGTAGCGGAGGCATCCTCAGAACGTGGCGAGAGCCGTACCGAGATCGAGGACGTAGCCGCTGAGCTCGAGGGCGTGATCGATGACCTGCGGGAGCTCTCCCGCGGCATACACCCGGCGATCCTGTCCAAGGGGGGCTGCGCCCGGCGCTGCGCGCGCTCGCGCGGCGCTCAGCCGTCCCGGTGGTCATAGACGTGCGGGTCCACAACCGGCTGCCCGAGTCAGTCGAAGCGGGCGCCTACTGCGCCGTCTCGGAGATACTCGCCAACGCGGCGAAGCACGCGCGCGCCTCCGTGGTCGAGGTGGACGCGGAGGCCCTCGGCGGCACGCTCCGGGTGCGCGTGCGTGACGACGGTATCGGCGGCGCCGACCCGGTGCGGGGCGCAGGGCTGGTCGGGCTGAGGGACCGTATCGAGGCGCTGGGCGGGACGTTCTCCGTGCACAGCCCGGTGGGCTGCGGCACGACGGTGTCCTGTGAGCTTCCGGTTATGGCCGGCGGCGGGTATCCGGATGCGGACCCTGCGGAGTAGCCGATGCCGAGGTGACGGCCAGGTCAGCGCACCGGCTGGCCCGCATAGATGCCGGACAGGCCTCGCGTTGTCTGTCTGGCTGACTGGGTCGTGGGTGGCGTGGTCGTACGGTGCGACCGTCCGGGACAGGGGCATTCCTTGGGAACGAGCGTGGGCAGGCCGTCCCTCATCGGTGGGCTGCGCGCGCGCTAGTAGTTGGCCGCCCTTGCGCATGAACCACAGGCTCTACCAGCAACAACCCTTACCGGCGGCGCCATCGCTGGCCGAGACCATCACCGAACTGGCTCCCGACTTGCTCGCCGTCCAGGAGGTCGGCGACCCCGCGGCCCTGCGGGACCTGGCCAACAATCTCGCCGGCTACGCCCACCTGGCCACCGCCGACCCGGACGGGCGCGGGATCCGCGTCGGGTTCCTCTCCGAGGTCGAGCTGCACGACACCCACCCGAACACGCGACCCCTCCTGCACCTCTCGATCCGCGACGACGGCATCGGCGGCGCCGATCCCGCCGGAGGCTCGGGCCTGATCGGCCCGCGCTACCGCGTGCAGGCCCAGGGCGGATCGATCGAGGTCAACAGCCCCAGGGGAAGGAAGGGACGGCCATCCTCGTCGAACTTCCGCTGCAGCGCGCCTGACCGTCGACGCGCCCCGTACTACCCTCACCGCGAGGATGCTCCCGGGCGAGCCACATCCCGGCAGGTCGAATGACGTGACAGCGTTCTCGGCGCCGACAGGCTCAACCCGCGCCTGATCGTCGGACGAGCCTCGACCAACGCCTGAACATCGTCGCAGGGCTGCGCTCGGCGACCAGCATCAGCAGTACCAAGCCGATAACCGCGATCACATGGGGGACCTCGGCCAGCAGGGTGGTCTGCCCGTTCGCGGTGTCGATGCCCGCCAGCACGACCAGACAAGCCGTGGCGACACCCACCAGCGGCCGCATCCCCCGGGCGTGTACCGGGCGCAGCGCCGCGACCGCGAACCCGACCGCCAGGGCCAGGTTGAACGCGCCGAGCTCGCGAGACGCATGAGGCGGGACACCGATGCCGGCATCACCGAGCACCAGAGCCGGAATGATGATCACGAACTGCGCCAATGCCACAACCGCCAACCCGACCCGAACCAGCCGCGGCCCGCGCCGCACCGCCCGGCGCGCGGCCTGCTCATCGATCACCGCTTCCAGGATCCGGGCGGTGTCATCCGACCTCGGCCGGGCAGGCTTCAGCCACAGCTGCCGGGCGAGCCGGTGCGCGCCCCTCTGCCAGCTGCGACACCCCCCACACCCGGCCACGTGCGCGTTCACCTCGTCCCGACCGGGCACCGACCGCTCACCGTCGAGCCGAGCCGACAGCGCTTCGCGCGCGATCTCACACCTCAGGCCGCGATGGTCGTTACCCGCACGTCTGGTTCCCACCGTGCGCTCACCTCTTCGCCATCGCTGCCGCGGATCTGTCGTCAGCGCCAGACCCAGCGCTGTGATCAGGCGTTCGCCGCCCGCAGACCACGTCGCCGTCAACCGGCCCGCCCTGGTGCGAAACTTTCCCGGTCATGAATCAAGCATGGCGCGACGGTTGCATCAGGAACCATGTCTTGAGAGACAGGACAACCACAGATCTGGACGAGCGGGGGCTGGGCTCTCAGCGGCCAGTCCAAAATCCCCGCGGGCTGACACTGATCGTCATAGTCGAGGCCGCGGTCGAGGTCGAGGCTGTGACCGGCGATCGCTGTTGGGTGCGTGCCGCGGTAGAGACGTTGCCGCTCTGAACCCCGCCCGCATCCACGCCCAGCGCATTGCCGCCGAGGCGTGGTCGTGACCGCAGCGCGGTTCTCACCCCGTCGATCCCCGTGCGCACCCGGCTTCAACCCACCAGGCTTGGGCCTGTCAGACGGGGACCCCGGCGAGCGCCGCGACGATGCCGCATGCGCCGGCGAGGAGCAGTCCACTGACCACGCCGCGGCGGATGACGAAGAGCCACAGCAGGGCACCGGCGAGTACCGGGAGCTGCCACAGCTGCTGCAAGGAGAGGCCGAGCGGGATCGCCGAGCCGGCGATGGCACCGATGACGGCTGGTCCCGCTCCGGTGAGGAACGACTCGACGATGCTGTTGGCTCGGATCTGGTCGAAATGCGGGCCACCGGCGAGGACGAACAGAAACGACGGAGCGAAGGCGACCACCGCGGCCAGCAAACCGCCTCCCACCCCTGCCGCGGCGTAACCGACCACAGCGACGGTCTGCACAACCGGACCTGGGGTGATCTGGCCCAGCGCGACGGCATTCAAGAACTGGGCGCCGCTCATCCAGTGGTAGGTGGTCACGACGTCGTGCTGCATCAGCGGGATGATCACGAACCCGCCGCCGTAGGACAGGGCACCGACCTTGAGCGCCACCCAGGCCGCGGCGGCCAGGCCACCGACGGCGGCCGTGGGGAGGACGACGGCCGGAAGAACTGCCCGGGTTGAGCCCCGCATCGGCCGGCCGGGCCCCCGAACGATGATCTCGGCCATCCCGCACGCGAGCAGCACCAGCACGAGGTAGGGCCCGATCGTGGCTGCGGCGGCCCCGCCCACCAGGGCGTAGACGATCCACCGCATTCGCTGGGATCGTCCGGTGCCGATGCGCTTCCAGCTGGCCGGGACTAGCCCCGATGCAGCGTGCAGGGCCACCGCGGGCACTGCCGCGCCGGCACCAGCCGCCGCCCCCAGTACGGCCTCCGGTGGGTGGCCGGCCAGGAACACGGCCGAGAGCGCGAGGATCAGGACCAGCCCCGGGATGATGAAGCACAGGCCGCCCAGGATCGCGCCGACCGCGCCCCGCAGCCGCCAGGCGCAGAAGATCGCCAGCTGTGTTGAGGCGGGACCCGGCAGCATGTTGGTGGTGGCGATGGCGGCCTCGAACTCCTGGGCGTCGATCCACTGCCGCTGTTCGACACACATGCGGCGCAGCAACGCGATATGGGTGGGGGGTCCCCCGAAGCCGATGCAGCCCAGGCGGGTCCACTCGCGGGCGATGGCGCCAAGCGACACCCTCGTCGCCGGTCCCGGCGGGATGCCACTCTCGTCGTTGCTCATCGGAGATCCTCGCCGAGGACCTTGTCGGCCTGCTCGCGCACCTGCGTCTTGGCCGACTGTAGTCCCCTCCGTCCTTTGGCCGTCGCCCTACAGGAGCGCCGGACCCGCCTGTTGACGGGACGTGATGAGCCCTTCGGCCTCCATCTTGTGCAATGTGGGATGGAGCGATTCGGGGCTGATCCTGTGACTGTGACGGTCCGGTTCGGTCGCCATCCAGGCCCCGTCGACCTCAACGAGGCTGCGTAATCAAGGACATTTGGCCGCACGCTTGGTTATTGACCGGACGCCGGTGGATTGACCGCCACGCCGTAGGGAAGGCCCCCGCTGCGGCGAGCCAGCGGACTCGAGCCCGTAGTCACGGTTTTCGATACCTTCAGTGTGCGTGGGTCGATGACGGCCAGTGTGTTGGCTCCCTGGTCGACGACGTAGATGGCGTGATTGGTGGCCGCGGCGTTGAAGGGGATGGCGCCTACGGACACCGTGGAGGTGAGGTGGTGGGTGCGGTTGTCGATAACGGTGAGCTTGCCCGAACTGACGTCGGTGACGTAAACCCAGAGGCCGTTGGGGCTCGTCGTCATGCCGACCGGGTTTGCGGCGGGGATTACGGCTTCCGTCGCGCCGTTTCGGGTATTGATGACCGTGACGTTATTCGATACCTCGTTGGCGACGTAGACGGAAGTGCCGTCGCGGGTGACGGCCACGCCTGTCGGGTACTGACCTGTCGGGACGGCTCGGACGGTCCGGTTCGTCCGCGTGTCGATGACGGACACGTCGTCGGATCCGGTGTTGGCGACGTAGACGGATGCGCCGTCGGGTGTGACGGCCAGACTCACCGGTTGGCTGCCGACCGGCACGGAGGCCACGACCCGGTTGGCTCGGGTGTCCAGGACCGAGACGCTGTTAGAGCCGCCATCGGCGATGTAGAGGAACTGCCCGTTGGGGCTGAGGGCCAGGGCGGCGGGAGCGCTTCCGGCAGGAAGCGCCACGGTTGTGGTGATCGTGTTGGTGCCGGTGTCCATCACCGAGACGGCGTTACCCTCGGTTTCGGCGATGTAGGCGGACCTGCCGTCCGGAGATACCGCTACTCCCGCGGGGGAGGCCTCGACCCGGACGGTCGCGACCACGGCGTAGGTACTGCCGTCGATGACCGAGAGTGTGTTGTCCAGCGGGTTGGTGACGTAGATGTAGCGGTCGGGGACGGCGGGCCCGGCCGCGGCCGCGGCCGCGGTTGCAGGAGCGAGGAGGCCGGTCACGAGCAGGATCCCGATGCCGACCGCCAGGACTCCGATGCCCGCCGCCACGGCCAACGGGGGCAGGGTCCGCCGCTGCGGCTTCGCGGCGGCTGGACGGAAGAGTCGGTGCGGACGCATCTGTTCTCCTCTGAGGTGGCAACGGGTCGGGTCTGGTCCGGCCGCGCGCTTGCGGTCGCGCCAGCGGCGGTCAGGTCAGCAGCGCTCGGGCGTAGTAGTCCCGCGCGTTGGTCACTCCGGGGAGGGCGAAGAAGTAGCCGCCCCCATTGGGGCTGATGTACGGGACCAGCATTTCGTTCTCCAGCCGGTTCTGCATCGCGATGTAGGTGGCCAGTTGTTGTTGGAAGCAGCAGAACGCGTGCCCCATGTCGGGGTTTCCTGCCAGGTCGGGGCTGCGGTCGTACTGGAAGCTGCGGCGCAGGATGGCGCTGGTGGCCGCGGCCTCGGGGGTCTGCGGGTTGGCCAAGCGGATGTGGCAGTTCAGTGGGGTGAGCAAACCCTGAGGATCGTTGGTGTAGAGGGTGGGAAGGGTGTCGGAGGCGTCCGGTGAGGTCGCATACATCGGGGCGCCGCTGACCTTGCGGCGACCGAAAATCCTTTCCTGATCCTCCACGGGCACCTGGTCCCACTTGTCCAGGAACATGCGGATGATGCGCACCACCTGGTAGGTGCCCCCCGCGGTCCAGGCCGGTTCGGGTGCGCCGGGCTGGACCCACACCTCGTGGTTCATCTCGGTGGCGTTGGTGGTGTCGGGGTTGGCGATGCCGTCCTTGAAACCCATCCAGTCCCGCGGAATTCCCACTGGCCGGGGCGGGAACCGGAACCCGTCGAGGCGCCACCGGATCCGCATACCTCCGGCGGTGTGGGCCAGCAGGTCGAGCATGGCATGCCCCACGGTGTCGCGGTGGCTGGCGCACAACTGCACCAGCAGGTCACCGTCGGAGATCGCCGGGTCCAGGTTGTCATGCGCGAACGCCCTCATCGTCTCGAGCTGGGCCGGCTTGCGCGGCCCCAATCCGTAACGGCCATCGAACAGCGACGCACCCACAGCGACGGTGACGGTGAGATCGTCGGGCAGCACCGTGGGTCCGAGCAGGCGGTCATCCGACGGCGGCGCTCCATTGGGAACTGCCGGCGGGGCGCCGCCCGCGGTCAGGACGGCTGCGCGTGCGGTGAGCGTCCGGAACAACTGGGTGAGCTCGCCGCGGTTGGCCGCGGTCACATCGAATGCGAGAAAAGTCGCGGCCACCTGCGGAGGGGTCGCGATACCCGCCTGGTACTGGCCATAGAATGGGACGGACCGTGTCCCGTCCCGCGTCGCCTCCAGGTTGTAGTCGTCCTCGTTGTGGCCGTTGTCCGGCGGCGGAGTCGCGGCTTCCGCGCGCCCGCCCCCCAGCGCGCCCACAGCGACCGTGCCGGCCACCCCGCCGGCGACACTGCGGAGGAACGACCGCCGCCCGAACCGCGGACACGATCCACTCACCGCGCTGTTCCGGTCATCCTCCGGAACACGCGATTGTTCATCACACATGCTGGCTTTCCCTCTATTGGTGCGCCGACGGGGACTGCGTCCAGAAGTGCCACTGCAACGTGATCGAGAAGCCGCGGGGGGCGCGCCAGGTGCCGGGGGTGTCTCGCTCTCCTGCCATGTTGGAGAAACGGATCAGCAGATCAGCCTTGCTGCCCGGCTGGAACAGCGGGGCATTGATGTAGGCGCTGATGTCGTCGGGCACCTCGAACCGGCCGAAGGCACGGGGCCGCGCTTGGCGTGCGGCTGGCGTTCCGGCGTGCGTTCGCGGTTGAACTGCGCCTCGATCAGATGTCCGTCCTGTAGCAGGCCCCGGAAGCCGTCGTCGCTCCCTCGGGGCGAGTCGGAGATATGCCGTCGAGCTGATCTCGGACATTCCTCTTCGTTCTCGCCGTCGGCGACAGCGTGTTCAGCGGCAGCCAGGTCGGACCGCTGGCCATCGGCGCGGTCCTCATGATCAACCTTGGTTGGGCGCGTCTACTTCGGCCACTACAACCCGCGCGGTGACCATCGCGGAGTGCGGCTTCTGTGGGCGTGGCACGCCCATGCCGTCGAGCTTCGTCGCCCAGCAGGCCCGTGTCGTCACGGCCAGCGTCCCTCTGCGCTCCCGGCCAGCACGAGTCGTGCATACCTGCTATCCGCAACCGCCGGTTCGACTGGCGGAGCTCCCCGACGGACACCACCAGTAGCGACGGGCTGGCCCACTGGTCGATGAGCATCCGGATGATCCGCACCACCTGGTAGGTGCCTCCCGCGGTCCAAGCTGGTTCGGGTGCGCCCGGCTGGACCTACACCTTCTGGTTCATGTCGGTGGCGTCGGTGGTGTTGGGGTTGGTGATGCCGTCCTTGAAGCCCATCCAGTCCCGCGGAATGCCGACCGGGCGTGGCGGGAAGCGGAACCCGTCGATGCGCCACCGCGGCCGCATGCTGCTACCCCCGGCCCGGGCATCATCACCTGGCCGTGATGGGCACGTCCTTCCCACAGTGCGCACTGGTCGACCTCACCGCCGCATTCCGCGTCTGCTCCAGCAGGCAGAAACCCCGCGGGGGTCGCTAACGGTCGTCGGCGCCGCGACGTGCACTGGCGAACCGCTGCCGATACTCGCTCGGGCTGATCCCGAGGTGCCGACTGAAGACCCGCCGCAGGGACTCGTCGCTGCCCAGGCCACTGCGCTCGGCCGCCAAGGTGACGCTATGACCTTCGAGCAGTAGCCGCTGGGCCGCTTCCAGCCGGGTGCGCTCCACCCAGCGAGCCGGCGTGGTGCCCACCTCGTCATTGAAGAGGCGCGCCAGGTGGCGTGTGCTCGTCGGGATCGCGGCGGCCATCGCGGTCAGCGAGTGGTCCGCGTTCGGTTCGGCGACGACGGCGACGAGCAACTTTCGGATCGTCGTGTTCCGCGGCACGGGCGTGTTGGTGGCCACGGAGAACTGCGACTGGCCTCCCGGTCGCTGCAGGAACACCACGAGCTCCTGCGCGACCTTTCGCGCGACCTGGGTGCCCTCGTCGTGCTCCACCAACGACAGTGCCAGATCGATCCCGGCGCTCACGCCTGCCGAGGTCACCACATGTCCGTCCCTGACGAAGATCGAGTCGGGCTGCACGGTCACCTTCGGGTAATGGCGCGCGAGGCGGTCTGTGTGGCGCCAGTGCGTGGTGGCCCGCCGACCGTCCAACACCCCCAGCGCGGCCAGCACGAACGCTCCCGTGCAGACCGACGCCACCCGTCGAGCCGCCGCGGTGACGACCCGTGCCGCGGTAAGCAGCTTGAACCGTCTCGGGTTCGTTGCCGGCTTCATGCTGGTGGCGGTTCCGGTTGGAGCTCCGCTGGTTGAGCGTAGTAGGTGGCTTCGAACTCGTCGGGCGGGATGTAGCCAAGGACGCTGTGCAGTCGCCTGTTGTTGTACCGGTCGATCCATTCCATGGTGGCATACTCGATGTCATCAACCGTCTTGGCTGGGTGCACCCGAAAGGGACTGTTCCTGCTGATCACCTCGGTCTTGAACAGGCCAATGGTCGACTCGGCCAACGCGTTATCGTATGCGTCGCCGACGCTGCCGATCGACGCCGCGATACCCTCGAGACTGAGAGTTTCGGCGAACGCAATCGACGTATATTGAGATCCGGCGTCGCTATGATGAATGAGCCCTTCGTCGACCCGGCGGCCTTCATGGTCACGGCGCCAGAGCGCCATCTTCAGTGCGGTGGTGACCATGGCGGTGTTCTTCACCTGTGTTGCGTGCCAGCCGACGATCGCCCGGGAGAAGCAGTCGATCACGAACGCGACGTAGACGAACCCCGACCAGGTTCGGCAGTAGGTGAAGTCGGTGACCCATTTCCGGTTGGGAGCCGCCGCGGTGAAGTCCCGGTCGAGCAGGTCAGGCGCCCGGCTACCGGCCTGGGCTGCGGGGACCGTGGTGCGGTGATTCCCTCCTCGGAGCAGCCCGGACAGCCCCTCGTCGCGCATCAGCCGATCGATCGTGCAGGCCGCCACCCGATGGCCTTGGCGACGGAGGTGGGCGGTCATCTTCCGGCGTCCGTACATGCCTTCCGGGGTGTTCGCTGTGGCGCGCAACGCATCGGTCAGATACGCGTCGGTGACTGCCCGATCCGATGGTCGAGCAGTTTTCCAGTTCCGATACGTGCGTGGGGCGACCTGGACACCGTGCTCGGTGAGCACGCGACAGATCGACTCGACCCGATAATGGCAGGCACGCATCTGATCGATGAACCGGCAGATCAGCGGTGGCGAGGGTCGAGTTCCCTCGCGAAGAAAATTGAGGCAGCCTTGAGAATCTCGTTGGCTTCTTTCAGGTCCCGGACTTCACGTTCCAGGTCTTTGATCCGCTGCCGTTCGGTCGAGGTCGGCCCAGGAGCCTGTTGGGCGTCGATCTGTGCCTGCACCGTCCACTGACGCAGCGACTCGACGCCCACGCCCACCTTCGGGCCGATCGCCTGGCAGGCCGCGTAGACCGACCGGTACTCGTCGAGATGGTCGAGCACCATCTTCACGGCTCGAGCACGCTGCTCGGGCGGGTAGCGCTTGGACATGATCCGCATCCTCCTCAAGGAAGGAAGCGGCATCAAACCCGAGGCGGTTCATGGAACCCACCGGGGCCGGGCGTGTCGATCGACCTGGTGTTGCGGGTGAAGTTGTGGGTGATTGGGCCGAGCTTGATTCCGAACGACAGGCGGCCGGACTGGGTGGCCGTGGCGTAGAGCGGACCGAGCCGGAACGTCTTGTGAGCGCGGAAGCGCATGGTGATCTCCTGAGATGTCGTGGGTAGGTGGTGGGTGGTTGGCCTGCCCGGCGTCGAGGTGTGACCTGGGGAAAACGGGACCTGACTGCAGCTCCGAGCCTGACCTACCTTTGGGCGTTTACGCAGGTCAGGGCGGCAGACGGGGACGTAGGTGGTGACCTACCTCCCCGGGGAGTCACCTACCGATCGGGACCACCTTCCGGTCCTCGTCGGGGACGTCCAGCGCGTCCCGCCGGACACCGGAGCTTGTTGCGCCCGTCGACCTTCATCTGGTCGGTGACGACCACCCCGCGGCCACGGACGGAGCGCGGTGCCGAGGCCGGCGGCGTCCCACGTGCCGTACAGGGCCGGGAGGAGCACACCAGCGCCTGACGACGAACCGCAGCCCGGGATACCAGTCCAGGTCTCGGCCAGCGTGGTAGTAGGGACGGCCAACCGTCTTCCGCATCTTGCTAGTGTGTCGCGCCGGAGATTGTCGACTTATATTGCT
>JAODNO010000196.1 GCA_025465235.1 Pseudonocardia sp. | reverse complement strand
CCGGCCACACCGAGTCCGCGCGCCAGGCCGCGCACGAGGACGGTCTTGCCTGCCCCGAGCGGCCCGGACAACACCACCAGGTCGCCGGCTCCGAGCCCGGCGGCCAGCCGCTCGCCCAGCGCCTCCGTGTCGGCGGCCGCGGGCAGCACCAGCTCGACGTCGAGCTCGACCGAGCGCTCCACCGGGGTCATGCGCGCCGCCGCAGCCTGCGCGGCCTGCTCCGGGCAGCGGAGCGGCGGAGCAGGTCGACCAGCGCGGCATCCATGGCCAGGGGCTGCTCCAGCATCGGGAGGTGCCCTGCACCCTCGAAGCGCACGAGCGTGGCATCCGGCAGTTCCGCGGCGATCACGTCGCTGTGCGAGACGGGGATGACGCGGTCGGCGTCGCCTGCCGCGACGAGCACCTCACAGGTCGCAAGAGCAGGAAGCGCGGCGATCCGGTCGTGGCTGCCGACGGTGTCGACGAAGTCGGTCAGCGCGTCCACGGCGTTCGTGCTGATCATCGTGTCGACGAGGTCGACCAGCCATGGCTCGACGTTGCGGTCGCCGTAGGCGAGGCTTCGCGTGATCGCCCAGATCACCTCACCGGCCACCTTCCGGACCCCCTCCACCAGCTTCGGCTGCAGCCGGGCCAGCAGTCCGACGCCACGCGTGAGGGGGTTGTGCCGGGACAGCAGGGCGCCGTGGAGCCCCGCGCTGGCCACCTCGCCCACCGAGGTGGACACCAGCGCCACACCCGCGACGCGCTCGGTGAACAGCTCGGGGTTCTGCTCCGCGAGGGCCATGATCGTCATGCCGCCCATCGAGTGCCCGACGAGCACCAGGGGCCCCTCCGGCGCGAGCGCCCGGATCACCGCGTCGAGATCATGGCCGAGCTGCTCGATCGTGCAGCTCTCCCGGGGAGCACGCTCGGAGCGTCCGTGGCTGCGCTGGTCGTAGAGCACGAGCCGCACGGCGGGGTCGGCGAGCTCGGGCAGCGTACGGCGCTGGAAGTGCCAGGTGCGGCGGTCGAGCGCGAACCCGTGCACGAGCACGACGGTGAGCGCCGCGTTCCCGTCCGGCGCCTCGATCTCCTCGCACGACAGCCGCACACCGTCGTCTGCGGTGACCGAGGACGACTCGCCCACAGCCGCGACGCCGGGCCCAGGGGCGCTCTCGGAGAGCTGCGTGGCGAGCCGCCGCCGCTCGGCGGCGATCTGCGAGCGCTTGCGGGCAGCCACTCCGACGGCGACACCGGTGACCGCGGCCCCCGCGGCCCCGGCGACCCCACCCCAGATCTGCCCCCGGTTCAGCACGTTCCGCCACCACCGCTGACCGTGCGGGTGACCCGGCGCCCGTGCAGGCCGGTCACGATCTCGTAGTGGATGGTGCCGAGCTCGTCCGCCCAGTCCTGGGCGGTCGGCTCACCGTGGTCACCGGGGCCGAACAACACGGCGAGCTCCCCCTCCCGGACCTGGTCGTCCCCGCAGTCCACCATGACCTGGTCCATGCAGACCCGCCCTACGACGGGCCGCAGCACCCCGGCGAGCAGCACCCGCATCCGCCCGTCGCGGCCGAGCCTGCGGGGCACGCCGTCCGCGTACCCGATCGGGAGCAGCGCGAGCGTGGTCTCGCGCGGCGTCGTCCACTCGTGCCCGTAGGAGACGCCCTCCCCCGCAGGCACGCGCTTCACCAGCGCCACGCGCGACCGCAGCGTCATCGCGGGCCGCAACGGGCTCTCCCCCGGCTGGCGATCCAACGGGTCGAGCCCGTAGATCGCGATACCGGGACGGACGAGGTCGAAGTGCAGGTCGGGCCGGGTGAGGGTGGCCGCCGAGTTGGCGAGGTGCCGGATCGGGGCCAGACCGCGGTCCTTCGCCTCCTGCCACGCGGCCGTGAGCCTGGCGGCCTGCTTGTCGATCGTGGGGTGGTGCGGCGCGTCGGCGTGTGCGAGGTGCGACCAGACCGCGACGACCTCAACGGCACCGTCGGTGGCAGCCTTCGCCGCGTCGTCCAGCAGGTCGGCCCATTCCGTGGGCTGGGCGCCGTTGCGGCTCAGCCCGGTGTCGACCTTGAGGTGCAGCCGCACCGGCCGGCCGGCCCGGCGCGCGCCCGCCAGGACCCCGGCGAAGTGCCGCCGGGAGGAGACCGACAGGTCGACCCCTGCCGTGACCGCCTCGGCGAAGTCGTCGTCGGGTAGGTGCAACCAGGACAACAGCGGTGCGGTGATCCCGGCGTCCCGCAGGTCCATGGCCTCTTCGAGCGTGCAGACCCCCAGCCAGGCCGCCCCCGCGTCGAGCGCCGCGCGGGCGACCGCCACGGCGCCGTGACCGTAGCCGTCGGCCTTCACCACGGCCATGACGCCGGCGCCAGAAGCCGCCGCCCGCAACACGTCGATGTTGTGCCGGACCGCGTCCAGATCGACGACGGTCTCGGCACGCGGACTCCCCGGCAGATCGACCACGCCCGCATCATCGCATCCGCAACCACCCCATCGGGGACGGATAGGTGTCCTCGGCTCGGCCTCAGCCGGCAGCCCGGACCGCGCGGATCGCCTCCGGGATCGTCGCCTGCAGCCTCGACGCCGGCGCGGGCGCGCCCCGGGCGGCCAGCTCGGCCGCCAGCCCGTGCACGTGCGTGGCGCAGCCCGCTGCCCACCACGGCTGGAGCCCGGCGGCCAGCAGCGCGCCGATGATCCCGGTGAGGACGTCCCCGGAGCCGGCGGTCGCCGCCCAGGACGACGTGGCCGGGTGCACGAGCGCGCGGCCACCCGGCTCGGCGACGACAGTGGCGTTGCCCTTCAGCAGCACGGTGACGTCCAGCTCAGCCGCGGCCCGACGCGCGGCGCCGATCCGGTCTCTGCCGACCTCGCCGGCGAGGCGG
>JAODNO010000625.1 GCA_025465235.1 Pseudonocardia sp. | reverse complement strand
TCTCGGCTGCCGGGTCGAGGTGCTTGTTCGCGTAACGGACGTAGATGGTGGTGATCGCGAACGTGCTGACGAACTGCAGCAGTCCGATGATCAGGCCGACGTTGATGTTGCCGAACACCTTGATCGCCATGAAGCCCCGCGCGTACGAAGCGAGCAGCACGTACGCCAAGTACCATGCGAGGAAGGCGATACTCATCGGGAACACGAACCGCCGTAGCCTGGAGCGTAGGTCGGCGAACTCCGGACTTGCCTGCACTTGCTCGTATATGGTGCCTGTAGATCGCTCGCCTGTCGTGCTCACGGCGTCCTCCCCGTTCCTGTCCGTGGGCGCACCGCACTCCTGCTGCGCCGTCCGGGTGCCACAACGCAGCGAACGATAGTTCAGTCACACTCGCCAGTCGGAGTACTCCAGCAGGGTGACGGAGCGGGTAGTCCTACCCGCGCGACAAGGACTCGATCAGCGGTCCCCTCACCAAGACGAGCGGTCTACGAGCGGTAAAAAGGTTGGCAGAGCGTTACGGATGTGACAGATAGGTCACTCGATCGTTAGCGCTTCGGTATGTGTGTGATCAACCACTTGAGCGTTTCACGCGCTCCTCGAGCCGGTCGCGGGTCAGCCCGAGCCGCTCCGGCGCGTGCAGCCGGAGCAGCAGCTGGTCGACGTCGGCAGGGCGATGCTTCACCGTCAGCCGACTCACGACGACCATCGTGAGGAACGCCGCCGGCACCGTGGCCAGCGCCGGCCGGTAGAGCAGCACGCCGATCCAGCCCGGCCCGCCTAAGCCGGCGAGGCTGACGGCCACCGCTCCGGCCGACGTGAGTCCGCCGACCAGCACACCGGCGATCGCACCGATATCGGTCAGCCCCCGCCACCACACACCCAGCACGAGCAGCGGGCAGAACGTCGACGCGGCAACGGCGAACACCAGCGCGACGGCCTCGGAGAAGTCGAGGCGGGTGACCGCAACCGAGAGCCCGAGCGGCACCGCCCCCGCGACGACGGCGGACATCCGGAAGTCACGCACCCTGCTGCTCCCCAGGACGTCCGTGGAGAGGACACCGGCGATGCTGACGACGAGGCCGGACGAGGTGGACAGGAACGCTGCCCAGGCGCCCGCCGCCACCAGACCGCCGAGCAGGGATCCCGCCCAGCCGCTGCCCAGCACGGCCCCCGGCAGGAGCAGCACCGCCGCGTCCGTGTCGCCGCTCACCAGGAGCTGGGGCGTGTAGAGCCGGGACAGCGCGCCGAGCAACGTCACTACCACGTAGAAACCACCGAGCAGCGCCAGGACGACCACGGCGGTGCGGCGCGCCGCTCGGCCGTCGGGGTTCGTGTAGAAGCGCACGAGCACGTGCGGCAGGCCCATCGTGCCCAGGAACAGCGCGAGGATCAGCGAGTAGGTGGCCAGCAGCCCGTTGTCGCGGCCCGCCGGGAACGGGCTCAACCAGGTCTCGTCCTTCGCCGGGGCGCCCGCCACCACCGGCACCGCCGATCCGCTGGGGAACTCCAGCACCGCGCCTGCGTCGACGGTGTGCGTGCCGACGTCCCACCGGATGGGGGCGGCGGCGTGCGGCAGCCCGTCGAGCTCACCGGTGGCGATGAAGTTGACGGGGGTCACGACCTGCAACACCACGTCCGTGCGGATATCGACGGTCGTACGGTCCGGGAACTGCGGAGGGGCGGGCCGGTCGAAGGAGCGCTGGTCGCTGAGGAAGAAGATCAGGGCGATGATCGCCGGCAGCGCCAGCGCGGTGAGCTTGAGCCAGTACTGGAACGCCTGCACGAACGTGATGGACCGCATGCCGCCCAGCACCACCGTGGCGACGACGACCACCGCGGCCGCGACGACACCGGTCCACGACGGCAGCCCGGTGACCGTGTTGACGGTGAGACCCGCACCCTGTAGTTGGGGCAACAGGTAGAGCCACCCGATGATGACCACGAAGACCGTGCAGATCTTGCGCAGCAGGGGAGAACGCAGCCGGGCCTCCGCGAAGTCGGGCACGGTGTAGGCCCCCGACCGCCGCAGCGGCGCCGACACGAAGAGCACCAGGGCCAGGTAGCCGGCGGTGAAGCCGACCGGGTACCAGAGCGCGTCCGCGCCGTCGCGCAGGATCAGGCCCGCGATGCCGAGGAAGGACGCAGCGGACAGGTACTCGCCCGAGATGGCGCCCGCATTGGCTGCGGGACCGACGGTGCGGGACGCCACGAGGAAGTCGGACGTGCTGCGGACCACCCGCACGCCGAGCGAACCGATCACCGCCGACGCCAGCGCCACGAGGCCCATCGCGCAGAGCGCGATCAGACCGGTCGTTGTCACGCGTACCACTATGTCAATGCAGAGACCGCACTACCACATCACCGGCGCGCCACAAGCAGCGCGCCGGGTGATCCAGGAGCGCGTTGCTACTTGTCGAGTGGGTCCTGCGGCGCGCCCGCGCGGTGGTCGCGGAGCTAGGGCTCGCGATCGAGCCGGTCGTGGGTGAGCCCGAGCCGCTCGGGAGCGTGCAGGCGCAGCAACGTCCCGTCGACCCCCGGCGGGATCTCGGCCCGGGTCAGCTTGCTCACCACGACCATCGTCAGGAACGCGGCCGGCACCGTGACCGCAGCGGGGCGGTACAGCAGGACCCCGAGCCACCCGGACGGTAGCACCGCGAACATCGTGACGCCGACAGCGATCCCGGACAGCCCCCCGCCCACCAGTAACCCGGCGATGGCGCCGCGCGCCGTCAGCCCGCGCCACCAGATCCCGAGCACGAGCAACGGGCAGAACGTCGACGCCGCCAACGCGAACACCAGGGGCACCGTCAACGCGAAGTCCAGCCGGGTGATCAAGAGGGCGAACGGCAGCGGCACGATCGATGCCACCAGCGCGGCCAGCCGGAAGTCACGCAGCCGCCCCCGGAGCAGGTCGGTGAACAGCACCCCGGCCAGGCTGACGACGAGCCCCGACGAGGTGGCCAGGAACGCGGCGGCCGCCCCGGCCGCCACCAGACCGCCCAGCAGCCACCCGGTCCAGCCGTTGCCGAGCGCCGCCGTCGGGACGAGCAGGACCGCAGCGTCGGTCTGCCCGCTCACCAGCAGCTCCGGCGTGTACAGCCGGGAGACGGCTCCGACGAACGTGACCAGCACGTAGAAGGACCCGATCATCGCCAGCACGACGACCGTGGTGCGCCGGGCGGCCCGGCCGTCCGGGTTGGTGTAGAAGCGCACCAACACGTGGGGCATCCCCATCGTGCCCAGGAAGCCGGCGACGAGGATCGAGTAGATCTCCAGCAGCTGGTCGGGTGCGTCCCCGGACATCGGCTCGAGCCAGGCCCGATCGGTGGTCGGGGCACCGGCCACGGTCGGCACGGCCGAACCGGTGGCGAACGTCAGCCTCGTCTTCGCCGCCACCTCGTACCGTCCCGGCTCCCACGTCACCCGGCCCTGCACCGGCCGGCCGTCGATCTCGCCCGCCGCATCGAGGCGGACCCTCGCCGTCACTTCCAGCACGACGTCGGTGCGCACCTGCACCGTCGTGTCGGCGGGAAAGTGGGGCGGGGCGGGACGGTCGAACGAGCGGGCGTCCGACATGAACAGCCCCAGCACGACGATGGTGGGCACGATCAGCGCGGTGAGCTTGAGCCAGTACTGGAATGCCTGCACGAAGGTGATCGAGCGCATGCCGCCGCCGATCACCGTCAGCACCACGAGCACGCCGGCCGCCACGACACCTGTCCACGAAGGGAGGGAGGTGAGCGTGGTGAGCGCGAGGCCGGCGCCCTGCATTTGCGGCAGCAGGTACAACCAGCCGATCGCCAGCACGAACATGGTGCACATCCGGCGCAGCGCCGGTGAGGAGAGCCGGGCCTCGGCGAAGTCCGGCACGGTGTACGCACCCGACCGGCGCAGTGGCGCCGCCACGAACAACACCAGAGCGAGGTAGCCGGCGACGAACGCGATCGGGTACCAGAGCGCGTCGGCGCCCTCCCGGAGGATCAGGCCCGCGATGCCGAGAAAGGACGCCGCCGAGAGGTACTCCCCGGAGATGGCGCTGGCGTTGGCCACGCTGCCGACGGTGCGCGAGGCGACGAGGAAGTCCGACGTGCTCCGTGCGATCCGTACGCCGACCGACCCGATCACGGCGGACACGATGCCGACGAGCGCAATCGCGACCAGCGCGACGAGCGCGGGAGTGCTCACCGTTCGAGCTCAGTCCTGCACGTGGTCGGCGAAGTTCTGCTCCACCCGCTCTGCGGTGCGCGCGTGCCAGAGTCCAAGCCCGAACAGGAACGGGTAGACGAGTACGCCGAGCAGCAACCACGGCAGGCGCAGCCCGAGCACCTCCATCCGCCCGAGTTCGGGGAACATCGCGAACAGCAGCGGGAGCACCCCGAGCGTGAGCCCGGCGCCCACGGCGAAGCGCAGCGCCACGGCCAGCTGCGAACCGATGAGGTTGCTGCGCAGCAGCTCGCCGACGCCCGTGCCCTCCTGGATGTCGACCACGGTGCGCACCGGCCGGGCCACGCCCTTGCGCTCGGCGAGCACGACGCGCACCCGCCTGCTCTCGAGTTCGTCCTGGCTCTCCGGACCGCCGTGCACCTCGTCGACGCCGCGCTGCTCCGGTACGGCGAGCGAGGATCCGCGTTCGCGCGAGCCGGGAGCCGGGGTGCGTGCGGTGAACAGGGGGTCGCCCGAGAGCCCCGGAACGGCGACTGATCCGATGGGGGGGACCATCCCGACGGGCGCGGTGGGAACCGCGCGGCGGAGGGCGGCGGCGGGCGGGGTCGTGGCCGGCGGCACGGGCGCCGGGGCCACCGGATGCTCGGGGGGCGCGTCGGTACGGAGGTCGGGAGGCGGGGGAGCAGGCAGGGTGTCCGGAGGGTCAGCGTCGACGCTCGGCGGCGCAGTGCCGGCGGTGTCCGGACGGGCGGGTCTCGACCAGGCAGCCGGTGGGATCGCCTCGAACGGCCCCTCCGCGCCGGTGCGTTCTCGCCGGAGGAGTCCCGTGGGTCGGAGCCCGGCGGGCCCGCCGACGGGGCCGGGCCGCGGCGCGCCGGGACCTGGCGTGGCGACCGAGTGCCGCGGCACGTACCCCAGCGAGGTGGACGAGTCGACGCTCTCGCGTCGGGCGTGCCGCCCTCCCGTGCCCGAGTGGCCTGCCGCGATTCGACGCTGGATCTCCTCGCGCAGCCATCCGGAGCCGGTGTCCATGCCGTCGTCCGCGTCGTCGTTGTCGCAGTGCTCCGCGGACGTCTCGGCGTGGTCAAGCGCATTGTCGCCCTGTGCGACCCCATGACCGCCAGGCCCCGTACCGTCCCCCGGCTCGGGCGTCACCAACGGCGGGACGCCGTCGGTGAACGTGGTCACCGCTGGCTCCACGCCTGCTTCGTCGCGCGGACGAGCCGGTCCTTCAGCTCGCGCGTGTGCCGCCGGCTCACCGGCAGCTCGGCGCAGTCGGGCCCGTTCCCGACCCGGACGACATACCCGGAGCCGGATAGCCGCAGCTCGGTGACGAGCGGGAGCGACACGAGGAACGAGCGGTGGATGCGCACGAAGCCCGCGTCGCGCCAGCGGTCCTCGAGCACCGACAGCGGGATCCGGACGAGGTGGCTGCCTTCGTGGGTGTGCAGGCGGGCGTAGTCCCCCTGCGCCTCGACGTAGCGCACGGCCGAGCGCGGCACGAGCTTGGTGGTGCCGGCGAGCTCGACCGGGATCACCTCGTCCTCGCCACCCTCCTCGCGCACCGGCTCCGGGGCCCCGGCGGCGCGGTTGGCAAGGATGCGGTCGATCGAGGCGGCGAGCCGCTCGGCGCGCAGCGGCTTGAGCAGGTAGTCCACCGCGCCCACCTCGTAGGCGTCGACGGCGCGGTCGTCGTGGGCGGTGACGAAGACGACCGAAGGGGGGACGGCCATCGACGAGAACACACGCGCCAGCTCCAGGCCGTCGAGCCCGGGCATGCGGATGTCGAGGAATACGACCTCGACATCCGTGCGCTCCGCCACGCGAGTGCCGGTCATCGGGTTGGCGAGACCACGACTCACCTGGCCCGCTGTCGCGGCCTCTCGCACGCCTTGGCGGCTGTTGAGGATGCGGAGTGCGTCGGTGGCATCGGAGGCCTTGAGCACGATCCCGACGCGGGAGTCTTCACTCAGAAGGTAGGCAAGCTCTTCGAGAGCGGGCTCCTCGTCGTCCACCGCGAGAACGACCAGGCCGCCGGAGCTGTCGTTGCTGTCCACGATCTCCTCATCCTGCGTGTCCGGGACTCGCGCCGGGTCCGGGACTACCACGCCCCGGCTCCGCCGACCATGGTGACGGCGAATCCGTGTGAGTGCCAGGGGCCAGCACCAATCGGGATCGACCGGTCACACCGCGCTACAGACCGTACCGTGCCCATGTGGCGCGTATCTCGGCCGCCTGTGTGATTCCTAGCAGGTGATCGGCACCGAGCGTGGCTCCTGCCGCCGCGGGAACGGCGCCGAGGCCCAGCCGGGCCAGCAGCGGACGTCGCCCCTCCACCGGCACCAGCTCGGCCTCCGGGAAGCGCTTGCCGAGCACTCCCCTGGCGGTACCCAGGCCGTCGACGAGCCCGATCTCGACCGCCCTCGCCCCTGTCCACACCTCGCCCGTGAACGGCTCTGCTTCCGTCTTGAGGCGGTCGCCGCGCCGCTTCAGTACCCATTGTTTGAACATCTCGTGCAACTCGTGCTGCAGGTCGCGAAGCCAGTCGACGTCCTCCTGCTTCTCCGGAAGGAACGGGTCGAGCCGGGCCTTCGAGGTGCCTGCTGTGTAGAGCCTGCGCTGAACCCCGAACCGCTCGATCAGCCCGTGCAGTCCGAAGCCATGGCTGACCACCCCGATCGACCCGACG
The DNA here is from genome assembly GCA_025465235.1 of Pseudonocardia sp. Classification (GTDB taxonomy): domain Bacteria; phylum Actinomycetota; class Actinomycetes; order Mycobacteriales; family Pseudonocardiaceae; genus Pseudonocardia. Next base: position 8,289 of record JAODNO010000625.1, on the reverse strand, counting down.
ATGGACGTGGCGTGGGCGTAGATCTCGTCGGCGGCACACGCCAGCCAATACCCACCCGACGCCGCGACGTCCTCACAGAAGGCGAGCACCGGCACGCCCTTCTCGTCGGCGAGGCCGCGCACCCGGTCCGCCACCAGAGCCGACTGCGTCGGCGAGCCGCCCGGCGAGTTGACCAGCAGCGCGACGGCGGCCAGCCCGTCCGGTGCGAACGCACGCTCAAGGGTTTTCTCGACGGCGCTGGCATTGATCACCGAACGAGGCACCGGACCCGTGGTCGGCGTGATCACCCCGTGCAGCCGGACCATCGACACCACGGGCCGGTCCGTCCGGTCTCCGAGGCGCCCAGGAAGCCTCGATGTCAGCCGGTCGGGGAGGCGGAGAGCGTCCATACCGGTCACCGTACGCGGATGCGCCATGACTCGCTGACAAGATCGAAGGCTGACGGGCTACGGGAACGCGGTCAGACCCTGATCCCCGCGCGGAACTTCGGCACCCTGAGGGTGATCTTCATGCCCGCGCCGGGAGCGGTGTCCACCACAAGGCCGAAGTCGTCGCCGAACGTGGAGCGCATCCGGTCGTCGACGTTGCCGAGGCCGACGTGCGCCCCGGACTGGTGTGCGTCGTCGAGGTCGTCGGTGAGCCGCGCGGGGTCCATGCCGATCCCGTCGTCCTCCACGATGATCACGCATTCGGCGCCTGCGTTCTCCGCCGTGATCGTGATGGTGCCGCCGTTGGGCTTGCTGGCCAGCCCGTGCCGCACGGCGTTCTCCACCAGCGGTTGGAGGGCGAGGAACGGCAGCACCACCGAGAGCACCTCGGGCGCGATCTGCAGCTTGATGTTGAGCCGGTTGCCGAAGCGGGCCTTCTCCAGCCGGATGTAGCGCTCGATGTTGGTGAGCTCATCCGACAGCGTCGTGTACTCCCCGGCGGTGCGGAACGAGTACCGGGTGAAGTCGGCGAACTCGATGAGCATCTCGCGGGCACGCAACGGATCGGTGCGGATGAAGGACGCGATCGTGGTGAGCGCGTTGTAGACGAAGTGGGGCGAGATCTGCGCTCGCAACGCACGGACCTCGGCGCGGTTGAGCCGGGCACGCGACTCGTCGAGCTCGGCGAGCTCCAGCTGGCTCGACACGTAGCGCGCGACCTCCGCCGTGGCCCGCAGCAGCACGGGACCCGCGGTGGAGGTGGTCAGCGCGGCCAGCGTGCCGACGATCGCGCCGTCGGTCTCCAGCGGCACGACGACGATGCCGCGCACGACGCAGTCGGGGTGGTCGCAGATGATCGCCGTGTGCGACAGCACCTGCTGGCGCCCGGTGGAGATCACCTGGTCGGCGAGTGCCCGGACGTCGGGCTCGTGCTGGTCGGCGTCGCCGTCCCACGCGAGCGTCTCGCCGCGGTTGTCGGTCATCGTCAAGGCACAGGTGTCGAGCAGCTGACGCAGGTAGGGCAACGCGAACGCCGCCGAGCTGTGCGAGAGGCCCTCACGCAGCGACGGCGCGGCCAGCGCGACGGTGTGCAGCGTGGCGAACGTCGCCCGTTCCAGCGGCGTGGCGAACGTGTTGCGCCTGTTGCGCAGGATGAGCACCACGACCAGCACGATCATGAAGACGATGACAGCGCCGGCGATGAGCAGCGCCGTGGAGCTGCCGAGCAGCTCAGCCACGTTCCACCTACCTACCTCACCAGCCGTGACAGCCGCCGGTCGGCGAGGGGCTTGCCACCGGTCTGGCAGCGGGGACAGTACTGGAACGACTTGCTGGCGAAAGATACTTCCCGCACGGTGTCCCCGCAGACCGGGCACGGCATCCCCGTGCGGGCATGCACGCGCAGCCCGCTGCGCTTCTCGCCCTTGAGCTGTGCCGCGCCCTGGCCGACGGAGCGCTCGACCGCATCCGCCAGCACGGAACGCATTGCCGCGTGCAGCTCGTCGATCTGCTCGGGCTTCAGGCGGCCGGACACGGCGTAGGGCGACAGCTTCGCGGTGTGCAGGATCTCGTCGCTGTAGGCGTTCCCGATGCCCGCGATCGTCTGCTGCTCGACGAGCAGTGTCTTGAGCCGCTCGCTGCGACCGGCGAGCACCGCGGCGAACTCGTCGCGGGAGAGCGTGAGTGCGTCCGGGCCGAGCCGCGCGATACCGGGCACCTCCTGCGGGTCGTGCACGAGGTATACCGACAGCCGCTTCTGCGTACCGGCCTCCGTGAGATCGAACCCCGGCCCACCGACGGCATCGAGGTGCACGCGCAGCTCCAGGGGTCCGCGACCCGGCTTGGGTGGGGTGACCGAGGCCGTGTCGTGCCAGCGGAGCCAGCCGGCCCGGGACAGGTGCGTGACCAGATGGAGCGGGTCGTCGGGGCGGTCCATGAACTCGACGGCGAGGAACTTCCCATAGCGGGCCGAACCCGTGACGACGCGCCCCGGCAGCACGGACACCGGCGGGTCGAACGTCTTGACGGCGCTCATGCTCGCCACGTCCACGCGCGCGACCGGGCGGTAGAGCGCGTGCTCGCGCAGGTGGTGGGCAAGTGCCTCGACCTCGGGCAGCTCGGGCATCGGGTACTCCGGACGCCTAGTTCACCGGCTGCAGTGGGCTGTCGGCGTGCCCTGGCGTGCCCTGTGTGCGAAGCCGGCGAACCACGATCCGCAGCTCCTCCTTCGACTTCGCCCCACCTCGCACCAGGCCCGTCCACTGCTCGGCAGGCAGGTCGTAGTTGCCGGCCGTCTCGGCGACGACCGTCCACGGCCTGCGCAGGTACCAGCGCACGGGGAAGAACAGCACCACCGCGGTGCCGAGCACCCAGAGGAACCACGGGATGTGTACATCCGCGGGTGCCCATACGATGACGATCAGCCAGAAGAAGAACAGGGCCGACAGGATGAGCACCGCCGCGCCGCGGCCGCCGTCGACGTCGTGCTCGAAGTCGTCCCCCGTGGCCGGAAGCGACCACTCGATGTTGCGACGGACCAACCACATGCGCCCGTCGACACCAGCCACCGTCTTACTCCCCATGATCCCCGCCGTCGTGAGTCGGGCCCGTGCACCGTCCACTTTCCCACAACTTGGGGCCGGGGTGGGTGGACCTCAGCAGGCTGGCGGGACATCGCTCTCGTCCGGGGCGCCGGGATCGAGCAGGTAGGTGACCACCAGGTCCGCGGGCACCGCACCGTCGTTGCGTACGAGGTGCGGCTGGCCGTCGGCGAAGAACACGGCCTCGCCTCTCGAGTACCGAGTGGGGTCGCAGTGGTGCTCGCGGAGCACGGTGACCTGACCGGACTGCACGATCGACAGCTCGGTGCCCGGGTGCCGGTGCCATTCCGTGGCCTCACCGGGCTGGAGGACGACCGTGCGGACGGAGTACGCGGCCGGGCCCGTGGTGCGCATGGTCACCCGCTCGTTCACGCGTCCGGTGGCGACCAGGACGGGGCCGGTGGGCGGGGCCGGCGCAGGCGGCGGTGCGGGGAGCGATGGCGGAGCGGGCTCGGCCGAGGAGCCCAGCTGGCCCGGTTGCGCGCAGCCGGCCAGCAGGAGGGCTGCCAGCCCCATCGCGGCCGCGAGACGGAGGCCTGTTCTGCTCACGGCGCGGAGGGTAGCGATCGCGATCGTGAAAGCCCGCAGCGCTACCAGCGCAGGGGCAGGCTGGTGATTCCGTTGATGAAGTTGGACACCAGCCGCCGAGGCTCGCCGTCGAGCTCGACGGGCGGCAGCCGCAGGAACTCGGTGAAGAACGCGCGCAGCTGCAGCCGGGCGAAGGCGCGCCGAGGCACAGGTGCGGGCCCTGGCCGAACGCGAGGTGGTCGTTCGGGTCGCGCTCGATGTCGAAGCGGTACGGGTCGGGGAACTCGCGCTCGTCGTGGTTGGCCGATATGTGGTGACCGACCACCTTGTCGCCCGCAGCGATGTGCCGTCCCGCCAGCTCGCGCGTGGCGGTGCGGCGGGACGTCAGCACCGGCGGGTGCACCCGCAACATCTCCTCGATCGCCGACGGCAGCAGCGCGGGGCGGGCCCGCAGCCGGCGGTAGGCCTCGGGGTTCTCCACGAACGCAAGTACGCCACCCGGCAGGGCGCTACGCGCCGTGTCGTTCCCGGCGACCACCAGGAGGAAGAAGAACATCTTCAGCTCCGCGTCGGTGAGCCGCTCGCCGTCGACCTCGGCCTCCACAGCGCCGTCATCACGTCGTCGGCCGGTTCTCGGCGCTTGTGGTCGGCCATGGCCTCCGCATAGCCGAACATGACGCCGAGCATGGCCGGGGAGCGCGGGTTGAGCGGGCGTCCCTCCGCGTCCGTGACGATCTGCCCGTGCTCGGGATCCTGGTACCCGATCACGCGGTTGGTCCACTCCAGGAGCAGTTCCCGGTGGGCCGCGGGTACGCCGAGCAGGTCGGCGAGGTTCTGCAGCGGGGGGGCGTCGGTGACGTCGCGGGGCAGGTCGCACCGCCGCTCGCCGGCCACCCGTCGAGCAGCGCCCCGGCCCGCTCCCGGATCACCTGAGTGAACCGTTCGCGCCTGCGCCGGGTGAAGGCACCGGTGACGAGCCGGCGCAGGCGCACCTGTTCCGGCGGGTCCATGTTGGGGATCATCCGGCGGATGAACGGCAGGTCAGCAGGGTCGGGGTCACGGATCTGGGTGGCCCCGAGCGACGAGGAGAAGTCGGCGGGCGAGCGCAGGACGTGCCGGACGTCGTCGTAGCGGGTCGGCCCAGAACCCGGGTCCCGCAGGCCAGATGCCCACCTCGGGCTCGTCCTGCCAGCTCACGGGATCGGTGTCGCGCAACAGCCGGAGAGCGTCCTGCGGCACCCCCCGTGCGAAGGTGCGCGGGTCGCACACGTCGAGCATCCTGTGTGGATACGCGCCTGCTCTCGTGATCGACGTCGTGGTGGGCTGAATCACGCGATCTGGGGTCATATCGAGTTGCCGATCGCCCTCCACCCGAGCATGCTTGGCCCAAGCAAGTTGTTGCTTGCTACAACCAACGTTGGTAAAGACAGAGTAATGGGATGGGCGAGGAGACATGGTGGGCGAGGACGATCTCGTGGTCGCCGACCGCATCGCGCAGGAGCTCGGACAGCTGACCCGGATGGTCACCTCCCTGCGCCGCCACCGGGGTGACATCGCCGTCGCCCACGTCCTCGTCCAGCTGGCGGAGCAGGGACCACTGCGGGTGAGCGCCATCGCCGACGCCGTGGGCAGCGACCCCTCGACGGTGAGTCGCAAGGCCACCGAGCTCGTTGCCGCCGGCCTCGTCGAGCGCCGCCCGGATCCCGACGACGGGAGAGCACACCTACTCGCCGTCACCGAGGCGGGCGCCCGGTGCTGCGAGGACGGGCGAAGCAAGCGCGTGGAGCTCGTCTGCGCGGTGCTGTCCGGCTGGTCGGATGAGTCCCGGCAGCGCCTGGCCGAGCTGCTCGGCCGCTTCGCCGACGACGTACAGGAATTGGACCGGCGGGCTTCCCGCCGGTCAGGAGGAGAGAACTGATGTCCACCCAAGTCGCCGTCGAGCCCGTCACCAGGGCCGAACCGCCACCGTCGGGTGAGCTGACCCACCGCCAGGTGCTGACCATCCTGGTGGGCCTCGCCCTCGGGATGTTCCTGGCCGCACTTGACCAGACGGTCGTCTCGACCGCGATCCGCACGATCGCCGACGACCTGGGCGGGCTCAGCCTCCAGGCGTGGGCCACCACCGCATTCCTCATCACGGGGACGATCACCACCCCGCTGTACGGCAAGCTGTCGGACATCTACGGCCGCAAGCCGCTGTTCCTGACGGCCATCTCGATCTTCATCGTCGGATCCGTGATGTGCAGCTTTGCCCAGTCGATGTACGAGCTCGCGGCGTTCCGTGCGGTGCAGGGCCTCGGCGCGGGCGGACTTTTCTCGCTGGCGCTGACGATCCTCGGCGACATCGTGCCGCCGCGCGAACGGGCCCGCTACCAGGGCTACATCCTCGCGGTCTTCGGGACGTCGAGCGTGCTCGGGCCGGTGATCGGTGGAGTGCTGTCGGGCCAGGCCACCATCGCGGGCATCGCAGGCTGGCGCTGGATCTTCCTGGTGAACGTGCCGATCGGCGCCATCGCGCTCATCGTCGTCGCGCGGGTTCTGACCATGCCGCACATCCCGCGACCGCATCGGATCGACTGGCCGGGCGCCGTCATGCTCGCAGTCTTCCTCGTGCCGCTGCTCGTCGTCGCAGAGCAGGGCCAGGAGTGGGGCTGGGACTCGGCACGCTCGGTCGTCTGCTACGTGATCGGCGTCGTCGGGCTCATCCTGTTCCTGGTCGCCGAACGGTCCTACGGCGACGATGCACTGCTGCCGCTGCGACTGTTCCGCACCAGTGTCTTCGCGCTGTCGGCGGCTGCCGGCATCGTGATCGGCGCGGGCATGTTCGGCGGCATCTCGCTGCTGCCGCAGTTCCTGCAGATCGTGCACGGCGCCTCTCCCACAGAGGCGGGCTTCCTCACGCTGCCGCTCGTGGCCGGGATCATGGTCTCGTCCATCGTCTCCGGACAGATCACCTCGCGCACCGGCCGCTACAAGATCTTCCCGATCATCGGCACCGCGCTGATGGTCGGCGCCATGCTGCTCATGTACTTCCGCGTCACCGTCGACATCCCGCTGTGGGAGCTCGACCTCTATATGGCGATGTTCGGTCTGGGCCTGGGTCTCTCGATGCAGACCCTCGTGCTCGCCGTGCAGAACGCGGTGCCGGCGCGGGACATGGGCGTGGCCACCGCGTCCAGCACGTTCTTCCGGCAGCTCGGCGGCACCGTCGGAGTCGCGATCTTCTTGTCGATCGTGTTCAGCACGGTCACCGGCAACATCTCCGACGAGTTCCGCAAGGCCGCCACGACGCCGGAGTTCCAGGCCGCGCTCGCCGACCCGGCTGTGCGCGTCAACCCGGCAAACCGGCCCGTGCTCGCCGCGCTCACCGGTGGCGGGGACGGTGGCGCGTCCAGCGTCCTGACCAACTCCTCGTTCCTGCAGACCATCGACGCGCGGCTGGCCAGGCCGTTCCTCGCCGGCTTCACCGACTCGATGACCATGACGTTCCTCATCGTCGCGTGCGTGCTGGCCGTCGCCTTCGTGATCGTGCTGTTCGTCAAGGAGCTCCCGCTGCGCACGATGTCCGGTGCTCAGGCCAGGGCGATGGAGGATGCCGCCCTGGCAGAGGCCGGACCGGCGGGGTCCACCCTGTCCGCCGAGGCCGCCGTGGCCGAGGCCGCGAGCTCCGCCACCCCGAACGGGCTCGGCGGCCCCAACGGGGCGGCCGGGCGCCACGCGCTCTTGCCGCGCGAAGCGTTCCCCACCGCGGTCGGCAGCAACGGTAATGGCGGCAGCAACACCAACGGCGGCGGCAACGGATACGCGGTGGGCAACGGATACGCGGCCCCGCGCCCTTCTCCGACACCGCGCCACGGCCCGGGTGCGGTCACCCCCCCGGCCGGGTACCCGGCCGCGACGCCTGCGGAAGGAGCGCATGCCGACTACAGCGGCCCCGCGGTGTACGGCATGGTCACCCGGAGCGACGGTGTCGCGTTGGCGCAGGTCGTCGTCACCGTCGCCGACCCCGCAGGCCGACAGGAGGCGCGCACGGCCGCAGGGCCGGACGGGTACTACCGCGTCGACCTCCGCAACGGCGGCACCTATCTGGTGGTCGCGGCGGCCGGCACGTACCAGCCGCATGCGGCGATGGTCGCCGTCGGCGACGGACCGGCCCGCCACGACGTCACGCTGAGCGGCACGAGCTCGGTGATCGGCACAGTGCTCACGCCCGACGCGGCCGCGGGCAGCCGCACGGTGGGTGGAGCAGCGGTCACCCTGATCGACATGCGCGGTGACGTCGCCGCGGCGCGGGTGACCGACGTCGACGGCCGCTACCAGCTGGTGGGAGTGCCCGACGGCAGCTACACGCTGACGGCCGCGAGCCCTGGGTATCAGCCCGTCGCGGTGAGCGTGCGGCTCGACGTCGGGGCGACGGTCGAATGCGACCTCGAGCTCCCGCAGCGCTCTCAGCTGCTCGGCATGGTCACTGCGGTGAGCAACGGCCGGGGAGTGCCCGAGGCCATGGCCACGCTGGTCGACGCAACCGGCACCGTCGTCGGCTCGACGGTCACCGCCCCCGACGGCTCGTTCGTGTTCGACGACCTCGCTGAGGGCACGTACACGCTCACCGCCAGCGGGTACGCACCGGTGGCGCAACTGGTGCACGTCACGGCGGGAGCGCAGGCCTCCACGGTGGTGGAGCTCGGCGCGCCGGCCCCGGCTGCATCTCCGAGTACGGCACCGCCCGGGGA
>JAODNO010000098.1 GCA_025465235.1 Pseudonocardia sp. | reverse complement strand
GCAGCCCGAACGCCACGTTCTCGGCGGCCGTCATCGTCGGGAAGAGGCTGTAGGCCTGGAACACCATGCCCGTGTCGCGCTTCGACGCCGGCACCCCTGTGACGTCCCGGCCGCCGATCAGCACCTGCCCCGACGTCGGGGTGTCGAAGCCGGCCAGTAGCCGCAGGGCCGTGGTCTTTCCGCAGCCCGACGGGCCGAGCAGGGCGAGCAGCTCGCCAGGCCGCAGCGCGAGGTCGAGGCCGTCGAGCGCGTGTGCGCTGCCGTAGGTGCGCCGCAGGCCGCGGAACTCCACGGCCGTGCCGCGCTCCGTGGCAGGCGGTGCACTGATGACGTCGGTCATGCGGAGGTCCTCCTCGAACCGGTGCGGCCGCCGCCGGCGAACGACACCGCCAGCAGCAGCACCCAGGTGAACAGCAGGCTGGCCAGTGACAGCGCCACCGAGACGCCCGCTGCGCTGCGCCCCACCTCGACGACGGCGATGGGGAACGTGTCGGTGTAGAGCAGGATCCGGGCGATCACGATCTCGCCGAGCACCAGTGCGAGCGTCAGGAACGCGGCACCGAGCACGGCGCTGCGAATCGCCGGCAGGACCACCCGCACCAGCGCGGACGGCAGCCCGGCGCCCAGGTTGCGGGCCGCCTCCACGAGGGTGCGCAGCGGGATCGCGGCGAGCCCGTTGTCCACCGCCCGGTAGGCGAACGGCAATGCGAGCACCACGTAGAACGGGGTGAGCGCGGTGGTCGACGAGGCGAACAGGGTGCGGAACACGGGGCCGCCCAGGTTGGCCTGCACGAACGCGATTCCCGCCGCCATCACGACCGGCGGGACGACGATCGGCAGGATCGTCGCGCTCTCCAGCAGCCCGGCCACCGCGGGGAAGCGCAGCCGCACCCACACCGCCGTGGGTACGACGAGCACGAGCACGAGGACCGCGGTGAACACGGCGATCTGCAGCGACGTGAACAGCGCGGTGAGCAACTGGTCGTCGTGGGCGATCGCCAGGTAGTTGCCCAGCCCGTAGCCACCCCCAGGGGTGCGCAGGCTGAACTCGGCCGCCGACAGCAGCGGCACCAGGAAGTACACCGCTGCGATCACGAGGACGACGACGCGCCAGCGCCGCCGCCTCATCGCGCTCTCCAGCGAGCGGCCCGGCGCTGCAGCACCAGGTACCCGACCATCACGACGGCGATCACGATCACCATGTCGAACCCGAGCGCGAGCCCGACGTTCTGCTGGTTGGCGAGCACGTTGCCGGACAGCGCGGACGCGATCGCGGTGGGCAGCAGCGGGATCGAGCCGCTGGTGAGCGCGAGCGCGGTGGCGTAGGCGGCGAAGGCGTTGCCGAACAGCACGAGCGTGGCCCCACCCAGCGCGGGCGCGAGCACCGGCAGCGCGACATGCCGCCAGTACGTCCACGCCGACGCGCCGAGGTTCTCCGCCGCCTCACGCCACTGCGGCAGCAGCCCCTCGAGGGCCGGGGTGATCAGGATGACCATCAGTGGCACCTGGAAGTAGACGTAGGTGAGGCCGAGCCCGGTGAGCGAGTCGATCCGGAACCCGCTGCCGTAGAGGTCGATGCCGATCCCGCGCAGGAAGACCGTGGCGAGCCCGGTCTGGCCGAGCGCGGCGATGAAGGCGAAGGCGAGCGGCACGCCGCCGAAGTAGGCGAGCACGCCGGACGCCGTGGCCACGATCCGGCGCAGCGGGCTGTCCGGTCGCCCGGTGAGCACGGCCTGGGCGAGGAACGCGCCGAACACCGCGCCGATGACGGCCGTGACGGCCGACAGCACCAGGCTCGACACGAACGCCGTGCGGTACTGCGGCTCGCTCACCGACGCGAGCAGGTTGGCCATGGTCGGCCGCCCGTCCGCGTCGGAGAGCGCGCCGCTGATGACGAAGAAGAGCGGGCCGCCGAGGAATACGAGCATGTAGCCCAGGAACGGCAGCAGACCCAGCGCCGCGGCCCACGACCGGGTGGCGCGCACCCGTTCCGGCGGCGCGGCGGGCGCTTCGAGCAGTGCGGTCATCTCTGCTTCCTACGACGTCGCCGCGGGCCAGCCCTGGGCGACGACCTTCTGTGCCGCGTCGGTCTGGGCCTGGGTCGGGTACTTCGGCTCGCCGCTCACCGGCGGCAGCGCTGCGGCGAGGGCTGCGTCGGCCGTGCCGGCCTGCGTCATCGCCACCAGCCGCACCGGACGCGCCTTGCCCGCCAGCCACAGGTTCTGACCCTCGTCGGAGTAGAGGAACTCCTGCCAGAGCCGCGCCGCGGCCGGGTGCGGGGCGTTCTTGTTGATCGCCTGCGTGTAGTACTGCGCGAACAGGCCGTCCGAGGGCACGGCGACCTTCCACTCGAATGACGCCTTCACCTTCTCGGCCTGGGCGACGTTGAGGTAGTCCCAGTCGAGGACGATCGGGGTCTGACCACTCTCCACCGTGGCGGGCGTCGGGTCCACCTTGAGCAGGTTTCCGCTCTTCGCGAGCTTGCCCCAGAACGTGACACCGGGCGAGATGTCGTCGAGCGAGCCGCCGTTGGCGAGAGCCGCGGCCCACACCCCGGCGAAGGCGGCGGCGGCCTGAGTCGGGTCGCCGTTGAGGGCGACCTTTCCCGCGTAGTCGGGCTTGGCGAGGTCGGCGAAGGTGGTGGGGCACACCGGCACCAGCTTCGCGTTGCAGCCGATGGACATGAAGCCGCCGTAGTCGTTGGCCCAGGCTCCACCGGCGTCCTTGTTGGCTGCCGGGATGGAATCCCAGGTCTGGACCTTGAACGGCGCGAAGAGGGGTGCGTTGCCGGTGGCGAAGGACTGCCCGAGGTCGAGCACGTCGGGGGCCCGGTCCTGGGTGCCGAGCTGCTTGACGGCGTTGATCTCGTCCTGGCTGCTGCCCTCGGGGTTGGCGGAGTTGACCTTGATGCCGTACTTGTCGCCGAAGGCCTTGATGATGGCGCCGTAGTTGGCCCAGTCCGGCGGTAGCGCGATGACGTTGAGCTGGCCTTCGGCCTTGGCTGCGGTGACGAGCGCGTCGAACCCGCCAGCCGCCTGGGCCGACGTGGCGGTGGCCCAGTCGGCTCCGCCGGCGGCGGGCGTGCTGTTCGAGCCACCGGAGCTCACGCAACCGGCCGCGCTCAACGCCAGCGCGGCGCCGATCGCGGCCACCAGTACGCGGCGTGCGGTCATGGGGAGCTCCTTCGTGAACTTCCTGATCACCTGATAGTGACGCCGCAGCCTGCACTCTTGACCTTGCCGGCGAGTGGCGATCACCCTTCGGGGGAATGTAGCCGCGGGTACCGGCGGATTGCGAGGCTCGATCCGATCACGGTCGACGGCCGCGCTCGCCCGAAAGGCCGACCCGAGGGCACGCCGAAGCTCCGGGCAACTCACTGCACCCGGGGAAGCCGGCC
>JAODNO010000097.1 GCA_025465235.1 Pseudonocardia sp. | reverse complement strand
CCGACGGCGGGCGGGCCGCGGTCGAGCCGCGGCATGACGGGGCGGGGCCGAGTGAGTGGGCCGTGCCCGGGCAGGTGGGGGTGGGACCGTGGCCGGGCGGCCGGGACGCGTGGCCCCGGGACGAACGGTACGACCCCGAACTGCTGGAGCACGGCGACGCGCGCAACGTGGCGGACGCCTACCGCTACTGGCGCCGCGAGGCCGTGGCCGCCGACCTCGCCGGGCGGGCGCACCCGTTCCACGTGGCGATCGAGAACTTCGGCCACGACCACAACATCGGCACGGTCGTGCGCACGGCCAACGCGTTCGCCGCGGCGGGCGTCCACATCGTCGGGCGGCGGCGCTGGAACCGGCGCGGCGCCATGGTGACCGATCGTTACCTCCAGGTGCACCACCACGAGACTCTGAGCGGCCTCGTGGAGTTCGCGGCGGCGCATGGGCTGGCCGTGGTGGCGGTGGACAACACGCCGGGTGCGCACCGCCTGGAGACCGCGGACCTGCCGCGCCACTGCGTGCTGCTGTTCGGCCAGGAAGGCCCGGGAGTAACCGATGAGGCACACGCTGCCGCGACGATGACGGTGTCGATCGCACAGTTCGGGAGCACCCGCTCGATCAACGCCGGGGTGGCCGCCGGTATCGCGATGCACGCGTGGATCCGCCAGCACGCGGACCTGCCGGGCGCATGGTGAGCGAGCTCAGGAACAGGAGACGCACGGCTGGTCGTCGCCGGGAGTGGGCACCAGCTCGTCGGCAGGAACGACCAGGAGCGCGGGGACGGGAGGGCCGTCGGGGATGCGGTACAAGTCGTTCGCCGCGAGCAGCCACGCGGCCGACTCGGGGAACGCCAGGAGGTGCACGTCGCCGCTGCGCAGCCGGATGAACTCGCCCGCGGCGAGCCCGTGGCCGGCGCGGACGAGCTCGCCGAGGTCGTTGAGGACCGTGGCGGCGGTGGCCTGCGAGGTGGCGAACACGATGAGCTCGGGGTGGCCGAAGCCGGTGAGCCCGACCGTGTAGACGAACGGCGGCTCCTCCTCGTCACCGAGCACGGCCTGCAGCGCCCAGCCGTAGCGCCGGATGGTCTCCCGCTGCCATGCGTCGTACTGGTCGATCTGGTGGATGAAGTGCTCCGGGGTGTCCATGTGGCGGGAAGCTACGCGGCGGGACCGACGGAACCCGGCCCGGGAAAACGGGACGAGGACCGGGCCCCGGGGTTCCTAGACTCCGGGCGTGCCCAGCCGCCAGACCCTCGTGTTCGACGCCGACGACACGCTGTGGGAGAACAACTTCCTGTTCGAGCGGGTGATCGACGCGTACCTCGACTGGCTCGCGCACCCCACCCTCGACCGGGCCGCCACCCGGGCGGTGTTGAACGAGGTGGAGCGCGCCAACGTCGTCGTCCACGGGTACGGCAGCGCAAGCTTCCTGCGCAGCCTCGGTGACGCCTTCGAGCGGCTCAACGAGCGCCCCGCGACGACGGCGGAGGCCGGCCGGATCAGCGAGCTCGCCGCGGCGCTCGTGAACCACGATGTGGAGCTCGTCCCGGGGGTGGCCGAGACGCTCACCGAGCTCGGCACCCGCCACGACCTCCTCCTGCTCACCAAGGGAGACCCGGCCGAGCAGCAGCGCAAGATCGACGCATCGAACCTCGCGCGCCATTTCCGCAGCGTGCACATCGTGGCGGAGAAGCGGGTGACGACCTACCGTGAGCTCGTCGCGGAGCAGGCGCTGGATTCGTCGTCGACGTGGATGATCGGCAACTCGCCTCGGTCGGACATCCTGCCCGCGCGGGCGGCAGGCCTGGGTGCGGTGTTCATCCCGAACCAGCACACCTGGGAGCTCGAGAAGGACGAGCTCGACCCGGACGACGCCGGCGTGCTGCACCTGCGGCGGTTCCCGGAGCTCGTGGAGCACTTCTGACCGGCTAACAGGTGTACTCGGCCGGCCTGCGCAGCATGGCAAGGATCATCGCGGGCAGCCACCCACCGTGCCGGCGGACGGCCATCCAGACGGCCATGCCGATCGTCATGTTCGTCGCCATGACGAGGACGTGGAGCTCGCTGCCGCCCTGCAGGTCCGGCCATAGCGGCCCGAGCGCCACCATCCCGACCACCATCGCGATGAGCATCTCGAGGAAGTGGCGCCAGAACCTGCGGTGGGTCAGGACGGCGCGTGCAGTGGGTGCCGGTGTACTCATGCCCGCGCCCGCCTGTGCTCGTGCACCCGGTCCATCACCTCGGTGGTCACCCGGCTCGGGTGCCCGGCGTCGAACGGCGGCTGTGGGTCGTACTCGATGTACACCTGTGCCGCCTGCGCCGCTACGGCGTCGACGAGCAGCTCGACGAGCCGGATCCCCATGTCGATGCCGGCCGACACCCCGGCCGCGGTGACCAGGCGCTCGGGCAGGTGCTCGACCACCCGCTGCGTCACCGGGACCGCCCCGAGTATCCCCAGGTGCTCCATGGCACCCCAATGGGTCGTGGCTGTGAGCCCGTCGAGCAGCCCGGCGGCGGCGACTACGAGCGAGCCGGTGCACACCGACGTCGTGAAGCGGGTGGCCCCGTGAGCCGACCGCACCCAGTCGAGGCACGGCCCGCCGTCGAGAAGCTCGCGGGTGCCGATCCCGCCCGGTACGAGAACGACGTCAGGTGCCGGCACCTCGTCGAACGTCGCGTCCGCGGTGAGGCCGAGGAATCCGTTCTCCGTGCGGACCTCGCCGCGCCGCTCGCCGACGAACACGATGTCGAGCGAGGGCACACGTTGCAGCACCTCGTAGGGCCCGATCGCGTCGAGCGCGGTCAGGCGGGGGAACAGGGCGATGGCTACCTGCACGGTCACGTCCTTCCATCGGTGTGGGAGGGGGTGGCGAAATATCGTCGGTACTGGTCGGGTGCGACGCCGATGCGGCGCAGGAACGCCCGCCGCATCGTCTCGGCGGTGCCGAAGCCGGCCCGTGCCGCGGCCACGGTGACGAGCACCGGTTCGGACTCCAGCAGGCGTTTGGCGACGTCGACGCGGACCTGCTCGACGTAGTCGCCAGGGGGCCGGCCGAGCGTCCGCGTGAACTCGCGGCTGAAGTGGCGCTCGCTCATGCCCACTCGCGCCGCGAGGACCGGTACCCGCAGGTCGGCAGCCGGGTCGGCGTGGATCAGGTCCTGCGCGGCCCGGATCGAGGGCTGTCGCGCGGGCGGCGACCAGACCGGCCCGGCGAACTGGCTCTGCCCGCCCGGCCTGCGCAGGAACACCACGAGCTCGCGCGCGATGAACTGTGCGATGTCGACGCCGTGGTCGGCCTCGACGAGTGCGAGGGCGAGGTCCACCCCCGCGGTGACGCCTGCGGCCGTCCAGATGCGGCCCTGCCGCAGGTAGATCGGGTCGGGCTGCACGTCGACGGCCGGGTACGCGGTGGCGAGCGCGTGCGCGTAGCGCCAGTGGGTGGTGGCCGACAGCCCGTCGAGCAGCCCGGCTGCGGCGAGCGGGAAGGCGCCCGTGCACACCGAGACCACCCGCGCGGAGCGGGTGGCCGCGCGCCGAAGCCAGCCGACGAACGCGTCGTCGGGGGTCATGTCCCGCGCACCTGATCCGCCGGGGACCAGCAGGGTGCCGATCTGCCCCGACTCCGGCAGCGGACCGTCCGCGCACAGCCGCATCCCGCTGTCCGACGTGACCGTTCCCGGGCTGGCCGCCACGAACGTCACCCGGTACCCCGGCTCCGAGCCGATCAGGGCGAGCAGTCTCGTGGCACCCATCAGCACCTCGTGCGGGCCGGTGGCGTCGAGCGGCTGGATGCCGTCGAAGACCGGGACGAGGACATCGTGTTCGGGCACGTACTCACGGTGTCGGTCACGGGTGTTGGCGTCAACGACGGGAATCCCACGCATTCAGCCATCGGGCAGACTGGATCGGTGGCTGCCGCGGAGGTCGACTGGTCGGAACGGGCGGACATCGCCGAGCAGGCGGTTGTGCGCCGGCACCTGCGACGGGTTGCCCGGGTGGTGCCGGGCACCCGCATCGGGCGCGTGCGGTGGCCTCGTGCGCTGCCCGCGCCCCTGTCGCCGTGGCACTACTGGTGGCAGGCGCACCTCCTGGACTGCCTGCTCGACGCCCAGCTGCGGTCGCCGGCGCAGCGCCGGGCTCACGCAATCACGGCGCTGGTCCGCGGCGTCCACCTGCGCAACGCCGGCTCGTGGCTCAACCGCTACTACGACGACATCGCGTGGCTCGGGCTCGCGGTGCAACGCGCGGGCGCCCTCGCCGGCCGCTCCGGTCCGCCGGCGCTCACTGCGATCGTGAACCGGCTGCACGAGGGCTGGACGGAGGGGGCAGGCGGCGGTATCTGGTGGCGGCGCGACGACGACTTCAAGAACGCCCCGGCCAACGGACCGGCCGCGATCCTGCTCGCCCGGGACGACCAGGTGGCCTTCGCCGCCGCCATTGCCGACTGGATGGCCGAGACGCTGGTGGACCCCGACTCCGGGCTCGTCCGGGACGGCGTGCGGCTGGCGTCCGACGGGAGTATCCGGGCTATCGAGCCGTACATCTACACCTACTGTCAGGGTGTCCACCTCGGCGCCTGCGTTGAGCTGGCCGAGCGGGACGGGCACCATCGCTTCACGGACCGCGCCATCGCGATCGTCGACGCGATGACGCAACGGCTGGCTGATCCACGCGGAGTGCTGCCCGGATCAGGTGGCGGTGACGGTGGGCTCTTTGCCGGCATCACCGCCCGCTACCTCGCCGATGTCGCGCTGCGCATGCCCGAGCTGGCCGGACCCGCGGCACGGATCGTGCAGGCCGGCGCTCTCGCCGTGTGGAACGGCCGGGCGGAGACCCGCGGCGGGCCCGTGTTCTCCGCGGAGTGGGGCAGGCCCGCCTTCGAACCACGACGAGGGGTGCCGGAGGCCGACCTGTCGGTGCAGCTCTCGGGATGGATGGTGCTGGAGGCCGCAGCGAGGTTGCAGCGTGCCGGTTGACGCGCTTGACCCGGCGACTCAGCCGGCGTCGCGCAGGTCCTGGTCCTCCTCGGCAGGCACAGGGTCCGCAGGCGAGTCGTCGATCGGGCGGCGCATCTCCTGCCGGTAGCGATAGAGCCCGTAGCCCGTACCGACCACGAAGAAGGCGACGGCGGCGACGGTCGTCGCGGTCTTGAGCCACGGCACGACGTCGAGCAGCCCCGCCCCGTAGAAGCCGAGCATGATCAGTGTCGGCACCCAGCAGATCGCGCCGACGGCGTTGGCGACGATGTAGCGGCGGTTGTCCATGCGGGCGGCGCCGGCGATCATCGGCGCGAGTGTGCGCACCCAGGGGACCCAGCGGGCCACGACGATCGCCCAGAACCCCCAGCGGTCGAAGAAGGCAGCGGCCCGGGCCAGGTTGGTGCGATTGAGAATCCGGCCCTCGCGGCGGGCGAGCATCCGGGTTCCCGCATACCGGCCGACCAGGTAACCGACCTGGTTGCCGGCCACGGCGACGGCCGCGGCCACCATCCCGAGGGTCCATGCGCCGGCCTCGTGGTCGCTCTGCGCGAGTACGACGCCTGCGGCCAGCAGCAGCGTGTCACCGGGCAGGAACATCCCGACGATGAACGCACACTCGAGGAAGACGAACGCGAGGACGACGATCCACACCGTGACGGGGCCGGCCTCGGCGAGCGGGCCGAGAGCGTGATCCAGCGCGGACGTGGGACTCACGAGGCTCGAGCGTAGGTACTCCTGGCCTCGCGGGGATCCGTTGCGGTGTTATTTGGCGTGCGCTCCACCCGACCGGCGGGCGCGCAGCACCTCGACGAGGATCGGCAGCACCGAGACGAGCACGATGAGGATGAGCATCAGCTCGATGTTCGCGCGCACGAACACGAACTGGCCGAGCCAGAAGCCGAGAACGGTGACGCCTGCAGCCCAGGCGACGCCGCCGATCAACGAGTACGTGAGGTAGCGCTTCGGCTCCATCCGGCCGACGCCGGCCATCACTGTGATGAAGGTGCGCACGACCGGCACGAACCGGCCGAGCACGATGGCGCGGTTGCCGTACTTGTCGAAGAAGTCCTGCGTCCTGCGCACGTGCTGCGGCTTGAACAGCCGCGACTTCGGCTTGTCGAACACCGCGGGGCCGGCTGCGCGCCCGATCCAGTAACCCGCGGTGTTACCGGCGAAGGCTGCGACCACGAGGATTGCGCACACCAGCCACAACGGGACCTGGATCGCCCCCTGTGCGACGAACAGGCCTGCGGTGAACAGCAGGGAGTCGCCCGGCAGGAAGAAACCGAGCAGCAGGCCGCACTCGGCGAAGACGATCAGGGCCAGTCCGACGAGTGCCCACGGGCCGAGCCACGCGATGATCGAATCGGGCTGGAGCCACTCGGGGCCGAGCGCGAGCGCAGTCACGAGGCAGGACGGTACCGGCCTGCCCCGATCACCCGAGAGCGGGTAGGACTCCCGGCGCCAGCAGGGAGAGCAGCGCGAGCACGATTCCCAGCACGATGCCGCCGAGCAGTCCGATCAGCAGGGCGATCTGCACGCCCCGTCCGGCCGCCGGGATCGGCCGCGCGGTGGGACGAGCACCGGCGCGCCCCGCGCCCGACGCCCTGGCCCGCAGTGCTTCGGCGACCCGTCGCTCGGAATCGTCGCTGGTGCTCACGGACGTCATCGTGCCCCACCGCTGCTCATCACGCGCGCGACGGCCTCGAGTGCCCGGCTCGCCGTCGACTTCACGGTGCCGCGGCTGATGCCCGTCGAGTCGGCAATCTCGGCCTCGGACAGTCCGCCGTAGTAGCGCAGCACCAGTACCTCGCGCTGCCGCGGCGGCAGGGTGGCGAGCGCGTCCACCACGGCCTGGTGTTCGGCGGACAGCAACGCGAGCGACTCCGCGGAACGGGCGTTGGCCTGGTGCGGCGGGACGTAGTCGCGCGCCGTGCGCCTGCGCCGCAGCACCGAACGCGAGCCGTTCACCACCGCCGTGCGCAGGTAGCCGATGGCGGCCGCCTCGTCGCGCAGCCCCGACCAGTGCCGGTGCAGGCCGGTGAACGCCTCCTGCACGACGTCCTCCGCCGTGCTCGGGTCGTCCACCAGCAGGACGGCGAGGCGCACCATGCGCATCCGGTGGTCCTGGTAGAGGTCGGACAGCGTGCGCGGCGCACCGGGAGCCGGAGCAGGCTCGGTGCGCGTGTCGATCCGGCGCAACCTGCTCAGGGTCTGCTCGACGGCGTTCCCCCCACCGTCGTCCGCCATGCGACTCAGCCTAGTAGTGGGCAGTTGTCCGCCGACGGGGACGTCGCCCTCCGAGTGCGGGATACTGCGGGCCGGAAGCCGCGGACGTCGAGGAGGGCCAGACCGTGCCGATCGCCACCCCCGAGAAGTACAACGAGATGCTGGACAAGGCCAAGAGCGGCGAGTACGCATACCCGGCGATCAACGTGACGAGCACGGAGACGCTGAACGCTGCGTTGCGGGGCTTCGCCGAGGCGGAGAGCGACGGGATCGTGCAGATCTCGACGGGCGGAGCGGAGTTCCTCTCCGGCACCAAGGTGAAGGACATGGTGACCGGCGCCGTCGGGCTTGCCGAGTTCGCGCACGTCGTCGCTGCGAAGTACCCGATCAACATCGCGCTGCACACCGACCACTGCCCCAAGGACAAGCTCGACAGCTACGTCCGGCCGCTGATCGCGATCAGCCAGGAGCGGGTCGACCGCGGGGAGAACCCGCTGTTCCAGTCGCACATGTGGGACGGGTCGGCCACCGAGCTGCACGAGAACCTGCGGATCGCTGCGGAGCTGCTCGACCAGGCCGTCAAGGCGAAGATCATCCTCGAGGTCGAGATCGGGGTGGTGGGCGGCGAGGAGGACGGTGTCGCCAACGAGATCAACGAGAAGCTCTACACCACCCCGGGCGACTACGAGGCCACGGTGGAGGCGCTGGGCGCCGGCGAGAAGGGCCGCTACCTGCTGGCGGCCACGTTCGGCAACGTGCACGGCGTCTACAAGCCCGGCAACGTCAAGCTGCGCCCGGAGATCCTCAAGCAGGGCCAGGAGGTGGCCAGCAGGATGCTCGGACTGCCCGAGGGCTCGAAGCCGCTCGACCTCGTCTTCCACGGCGGCTCGGGCTCGCAGCTCGAGGAGATCCACGAGGCGCTGAGCTACGGCGTGGTCAAGATGAACGTCGACACCGACACGCAGTACGCCTTCACGCGCCCGATCGCGGACCACATGTTCAGGAACTACGATGGCGTGCTCAAGGTCGACGGCGAGGTCGGGAACAAGAAGGCCTACGACCCCCGCTCGTACCTGAAGGCGGCCGAGGTCGGGATGGCCGAGCGGGTCAGGCTCGCCTGCGAGAACCTGCGGTCTACGGGCACCACCTTGCGCTGACGCGCCCGTGCGCGGATAGGGGCGCTCCGGCACTCGTTTCCGCGCACGACCTGGAGGACGGCAAGATGCTCGGCATGACCCTGCACGGCAATCTGCTCGGACCGGAGCCCACCCTGCTACCCGTCGACCCGGCGGCGGCCGAGCTCGACCGGGGCGTCCAGCCGGAGGAGGTCGCGGCGGCGCACCCGACGTCGTCCCTGGCGTGGGCGGTGCTCGCCGAGCGGGCTCTCGAGGACGCCCTGACCATCACCGCCTATGCCTATGCGCGCACCGGCTACCACCGTGGCCTCGACCAGCTGCGCCGTTCGGGCTGG
>JAODNO010000094.1 GCA_025465235.1 Pseudonocardia sp. | reverse complement strand
CTTGCAGCCCCAACGGCACATTGGTCTAACCGAGCACCACCGCGCAGGCTGCCCTGAGCCGCGACACCTGCACCGCGTCCTCGGGCGGCACATAGTTCCGGTACTGCGGCATGCCCCAGGTCGTGGGCAGCCTGGCAATGTTGTAGGACTCCTTGACCGTCACCGGAATACCGAGCAGAGGCCGGTCCTCGCCGCGGGCGCGCGCCTGGTCGGCACGGTGTGCGGCGGCCCGCGCACGGTCGAAGTCCGGCACACAGATCGCGTTGATCACCTTGTCGTCCCGCTCGATACGAGCGATCGCCTCGTCGGTCAGTTCCACCGAGGTCACTTCACCGGCACGCAACGCGGCCGCGAACTCTTCGGCCGACCGAAAATTCCACTCCATGAATCCGACGCTATCGGCCTGCCGCAGAGGACATAAAATGCCGCTTCGCACAACGGGAAAGTCGAACGGGCCACCTTCACTGGCAAAGTCACGCACTCGTTCTGCCATCGAAAACTGCCCACCCCAGGTCACAGTGTCGGCAGTGGGCCAACTCCACTAGCACAGGACATCAAATGCCGCTTCGCGCAACGGGATGAATGTCTCAATGCTCATCATGTTCCTCCGGCCACAGACTGTCCGCCCGGCCGCTGGACATGGCGACGCGCGGCGGGGTCGGTGTCGGCCTGGAAGTTCAGGAGAGCGTCATCGGACACCCGCGCGTACTTCGCGAGGCTGCGAACCGACGTATGCCCGGACAGCTTCATCAGCACGGGCGTGGACGCGCAGTTCTCCGCAGCGTGGGTCAACCGCGAGTGCTGCAGCTGGTGCAAGGTATAGGGCCCGTCGTCGCGACATCGTCCACAAGACCCGCAACCCGCTCGAATCCGCCGCCCGGCAAGGCCGCACCGGCGGCCGTCCCCGCGTCGTCGACGCCGACAAACGGCGCGCGATCCTGGCCGGCCGCGCCCGAAGGTCAATCCCTGCGCGAAATTTCCCGAGTGTTACGGCGACCCCAAATTCGCGGCACCGCGTGAACGGGCCCAATCAGGTACGAGGGGCGAACAGGACCCGCGGTTCCAGGTCGAGCCGGGTCGTCGGCGCTTCCTCCGGCGGGGACAGGTTGAGGACCAGATCGTCCATCCGTCGGATGGTGTGGGTGATGTAGGGCGTGATGGTCACCAAGTCGTCGGTGTCGACGGGGTGCCCCTCGGCCGCGAGCTGGTTGACCACGTCGGTGATGTCCAGCGCGGTCGAGTAAATCGCGCAGTTAGCGATCAGCTCATTAGATTTGATCACCCGCTCCTGGTGCTCGGGATCGTTGTGGCCGACTTGCCGCGGATCATCAGCCACTCCGAGCAATCGTGGAACGCCTCAGTCTTGTTCGTCACCGCGGTGATCTGCTCCCGCAGGCCCGGGTCGGACAGGTACCGCAGCAGCGTCACCGTGCGGATCACCCGCCCCATCTCACGGAGTGCCCGGTAGAGCCCGGTTCTTGTGCGAGTGGTTCCCCAGCCGGCGCAGCAGCGTCACCGACGACACCCGGCCCTCCCGGATGGAGATGCTGGTGCGCAGCAGATCCGTCCAGTGCCGCTCGATCAGGTCCCAGTCGATGGCGTTGTCGCCGAACAGGAAATCGATGTGGTCGTAGCGGGTGGCGCCGCAAAGACACCGGCGGTGAACGGATCCAGAGGGATCTCGTTCTCGATGCGTTTTGGCCCACCTGCCACATGTCCGCCTGGTCGATCTTGCCCATGGCGAAGACAACCCTTCCGTCCTTGTCCAGGCGCCGGTACAGGCCGTCGAGGCCGTCCTTCGAGATGATTTTCGAGATCGGCCCGGTGACCGACTCCACGGAGTGCCGGAACGCGTGGTCTGGAACGTGTTGCCCTGGTACGCCTCTCCGGACCACGGTCGCCACCGTCCGGCTGCTCGCAGCAGCTGAACGAATGGAGGCACGCAATTCCCTCCGTTCCATTCGGGCGCAATCAGGTCGGCGGGGATCCGGGTGCGTACTGCCCGGCGATCCACCGGCAGATCGCCTCGACGACGTAGGCGCGCTCGGCGTCGTCGAGGGGGCGTCCGGCAGGGATGCTGTGCCACCGTTGCAGGCAGGTCCGGCAGCACGTCACCGTCGCGTGCTGGGCGACGAACACCGGGTGACCCCGATACGGGGTTTGCCTGCCGTCGTTGCGGGGCTCGGCGGGCGCGAGGCGCTTGCCTATCAGATCCTCGGCGTGCCGGCGCACCGTCGCGATTCCGCGAAGGTCCACCACGGCCCTGTCCCGGCCACGCAGGCGGAACTTCGCGCGGAACGGGTGCTGCCCGATCCGGTTCAGCCGCGCGTCCAACTCGTCCAGCTCGTCCATCTTGTGCTGCAACGCCCGCATGCGGCCGCAGCCTTCCCGTCAAGCCCCGTCAAACATGGGACGTTAGGATGTCTTGGTGGGATTATCAGCGGTGCGTTCTGGCCGGGTGTGCGACGAGGTCATGACGCAGCTCGAAGGATTGATCGAGAGCGGTGAGTGGCCGGTGGGATCGAAGATCCCGGCGGAGCCGGAGCTGGTCGCGGCTCTGGGCGTGGGACGCAACACCGTGCGGGAGGCAGTCCGGGCCCTCGAGCATGCCGGCCTGCTGGAACCCCGGCGGGGTGACGGCACGTACGTGCGCGCAACGAGCGGCCTGCGGGCCGCCATCCTTCGGCGGGCGCGGCGCTCGGGGGCGCTCGATGTGCTCGCCGTCAGGGCGAGCCTGGAGCGGGACGCTGCAGCAGCCGCCGCGGTCCACCGCACCGACGCGGACATCGTCGCCATCCGCAACGCCGTGGCTGCCCGTCGGGCATCGCGCGACGGCGGCGACCGGTCCGCGTTCGTGAGAGCCGACCTCGCGTTCCACCGCGCCGTGATCGCCGCGACCGCCAACCCGGTGCTCATCGACCTCTACGCCGGCCTCACCGAGGCGCTGGAGCGTACCGTCGCCCAGATCGACGAGCTCGACGACGACCCGGCGGCCTTCCCCGGCCACGAGGAGCTCGCGGTGGCGATCATCGAGGGCGATCCGGTCTCGGCACGGGCCGCCGCGGACAGCTACCTCGACGCCGCCCGCAGTCTCGTCGAGGGAAGTCGGTGAGCGCCGCCGTCACCACGGCACGGCAAAGCAGGTCGTCCCGCACGTCCTCCTGGTGGGTGGGCGTCGCGATCGTGCTGGTCGCGGCGAACCTGCGGCCCGCTGTGGTCGGCGTCGCCCCGCTGCTGTCGGAGATCCGGGCGAGCGAGGGACTGTCCGGCACGGCGGCGGGGGTGCTGACCGCCTTGCCGGTGCTCTGCTTCGGCCTGCTCGCGCCGGCCGCTCCGCGCCTGGCCCGCCGGTTCGGCATCGAGCGCGCGGTACTCGGCGCCCTGGTGCTGCTGTGTGCGGGTTTCGCCGTCCGCGCCGCGGGTTCGGTGGTCCTGCTCTTCGCCGGAACCCTGCTGGTCGGTGCCGCGATCGCCATCGGGAACGTGCTGCTGCCGGCCCTGATCAAGCGCGATTTCGCACACCGGACGGGCGTGATGACCGGGCTGTACACGATGGCGATCTCCGCGGGTGGCGCGCTCGCCGCAGGCGTCACTGTGCCGGTGGCGAGCGCAGCCGGCCTCGACTGGCATGGGGCGCTCGCCGTATGGGGGCTGTTCGCCCTGATCGCGCTGGTGTTCTGGCTGCCGCAGCTGAGACGGGTGGACCACCGCACCGGATCGGGTGGGATGCGCGTTTCGGGGCTCTGGCGCGACGGGCTCGCCTGGCAGGTCACCGCGTTCATGGGGCTGCAGTCGCTCGGTTACTACGCGGTGTCGACCTGGATCCCCGCGGTGTTCGCCGACCGAGGGTTCGACCCGGAGGCGGCCGGTTGGCTGCTGTCGCTGGCCAGCTTCGTCGGCATCGCCGGGTCCATGGCGGCGCCGCTGCTGGCCACCCGCTTCCCGAGGCAGCGGCTGATCGCCGTCGGCGTGACGGGCGTCACGGCGCTCGGGTTGCTCGGCGTCATCGCGCTGCCGGGGGCCGAGCTCGTCTCGATGGCGCTGCTCGGCTTCGGACAGGGTGCCGCGCTCGGGCTCGCCCTGACCCTGGTTGCGCTGCGCTCCCCCGACGCCGCGCACGCGTCGCAGCTGTCCGGGATGGCCCAGAGCATCGGGTACGTGGTCGCCGCCTCGGGCCCGTTCCTGGTCGGGGCGGTGCACGACGCCACTGGCACCTGGACCGTTCCTCTCGTGCTGCTGCTGCTCCTGTTCGTGCCGCAGGGCGTCGTCGGCGTCCTCGCCGGCCGCGACCGGCGGGTGCGGTCGGGGCTGTCACCATGAGGTGACACGCCCGGAGTGGGTGGATTTGTCGGTGCTGCGCCCTACGCTGCCCCGCACGGGCGTGAACACGGTTGCGCCACGAGAGGGGACCCCCGAATGACTGATCTCGCCACCGCCGACGCCGCGCCACCCACCACGTGGGAGCAGCATCGCGTGGAGCTCACCGCGTACTGCTATCGCATGCTCGGCTCGTCGGCCGACGCCGAGGATGCCGTGCAGGACACGATGGTGCGGGCGTGGCGGTCGTTCGACCGTTTCGAGGGCCGCTCCTCGGTGCGCTCCTGGCTCTACAAGATCGCGACGAACGTCTGCCTCACCATGCTCGATGGCCGCAAGCGCCGCGCCCGTCCGATGGACTTCGGGCCTGCGGGCTCGGCCGAGGCGCCGCTCAACGACCCGTCACCCGAGATCTCCTGGCTGGAACCCATCCCCGACGCCCGCGTCCTGCCCACGACGGCCGACCCCGCCGAGCTGGCGGTGTCCCGGGAGTCCGTCCGGCTCGCCTTCGTGGCCGCGCTGCAACACCTGCCGGCCCGTCAGCGTGCAGTGTTGATCCTCCGCGAGGTGCTGCAGTGGAAGGCGTCCGAGGTCGCCGAGCTGCTCGGCAGCACTGTCGCCTCGGTCAACAGCGCGCTCCAGCGGGCCCGAGCCACCCTCTCGGAGAACAATCTCGACTCACCCGCGCCCGTGGCCGAGCTGGACGACGACCATCGCGAGCTGCTCTCCCGCTACGCGCAGGCGTTCGAGCGCTACGACGTGGGCGCGCTGGTCACGTTGCTGCACGAGGACGCCATCCTCAACATGCCGCCCTACGAGCTGTGGCTGCAGGGTGTCGAGCAGATCCAGAAGTTCTGGACCGGGCACGGCGCCGGGTGCGCCGGTTCCCGGCTGGTTCCGCTCGCGGCCAACGGCCTGCCGGGGTTCGGCCAGTGGCGGCGCAACCCCGACGGCAGCGGCTACCACGCCTGGGCGGTCCAGGTGCTGGAGATCTCCGGCGGTCGTATCAGCGCGTACAGCTCGTTTCTCGACGTCGAGACGCTGTTCCCGATGTTCGGGCTCGCACTCCGGCTCGACCCGTCGGGTGAGCCGATCGTGGGCTGATCGCTACGAGCCGGTCAGCGCTCCGCCGAGCGGGCCCACAGGTTGATCCCGGCCTCCACGGCGTGCTGGTTGATCTGGTCCAGCTCCTCTGAGCTGAAGTCGAGGTTCTCCAGCGCGCCGAGGCTGTCGTCGAGCTGGGTGACGCTACTGGCCCCGATGAGCACCGACGTCACGCGTGGGTCGCGCAGCGCCCAGGCCAGCGCCATCTGCGCAAGTGACTGATTGCGTGCGGCCGCCATCTCGTTCAGCGCGCGCACGTGGGTGATGTTCTTGGCGGTGAGCAGGTCGGGCGAGAGCGACTTGCCCTGGGCCGCGCGGGAGTCGGCGGGCACGCCGTCGAGGTACTTGTTGGTGAGCATTCCTTGCGCGAGCGGCGAGAACGCGATGCAGCCGACGCCTGTCTCGCCGAGAACATCGAGCAGGTCATCCTCGATCCAGCGGTTGAGCATCGAGTACGACGGCTGGTGGATCAGCAGCGGTGTGCCGAGCTCACGCAGGATCGCGACCGCCTCGCGGGTGCGCTCCCCGCTGTAGGACGAGATGCCGGCGTAGAGCGCCTTGCCGGAGCGGACCGCGGTGTCGAGCGCCCCCATCGTCTCCTCGAGGGGCGTGGTGGGGTCGAATCGGTGGCTGTAGAAGATGTCGACGTAGTCCACGCCCATTCGGGCGAGCGACTGGTCGAGGCTCGCCAGCACGTACTTCCGCGACCCACCGCCTTGCCCGTAGGGGCCCGGCCACATGTCGTAGCCGGCCTTCGTGGACAGGATCAGTTCGTCTCGGTACGGACGGAAGTCCTGGCTGAAGATCGTGCCGAAGTTGCGCTCGGCGCTGCCGTAGGGCGGGCCGTAGTTGTTGGCCAGGTCGAAGTGCGTGACGCCGCGGTCGAACGCGCGCCGCAGGATCGCGCGCTGCGTGTCGAGCGGCTTGTCGTCGCCGAAGTTGTGCCACAGCCCCAGCGAGACCGCGGGCAGATCGAGGCCGCTGCGTCCGCAGCGCCGGAATCTGGTGCGGCCGGAATCGATGGACTCGTAGCGGTCGGGAGCGGCGAGATACGTCACTCCCCCATCCTGCACGGCCGACCGGAGCGTGCAGGAGGGTGGGTGAGCGGTACCACCGAACTTCCTGAATCTTCACCAACTGTGCATAACGGACCAATTCCTGCATGTCGGCAATAATGCGACGATGCGGGATCACGCTGTCGCGACCCGACAGATCTGTGACGGTGAGAAAGCGAATCTGCTCAGGTGAATGCTGTGACGAGCGCCGCGAGACAGTCCGGGCCGCCGTCACCGGGTAGCAGCAGGTTGCCGGGCACCTGCACCGGCGGGTCGAGCGGGCGGACTGCGACACCGGAGGTGCTGCCCGCAGCCTCGGCCGCCCAGCCGTGCACCACGGTAGCGCCGTGCTCCCCCAGGCCGATCTCGACCATGGCGTCCTCCACGGAGCGCACCGGCCGCCCGAGGGACGGCGCGAAGCCCGCCGCTCGGCACGCGGCCAGCACCGCGTCGTGCAGCGCGGTGTCGGCGGAACGCTCGGGCATCCGCAGCGTCACCTCGGCCAGCACGCCGATGGGTACCGCGGCTGCACCCGCGTCCGGGTGCGCGGCGGGCAGCACGACGTGCAACCGGTCGCGCCACAGCTCGACAGCGCGCAGGCCGCGTACCCGGACCGGGCCTCGCACCAGGGCGAGGTCGAGCTCACCTGCCCGTAGCGCGGCGATGTGCGCCTGGACCGACCCGTCGACGAGGACGAGGGCGAGTTCCGGTGTGTGCGCGCGCATACGGGCGACGCCTCGGCGCACCCGCTCCCCCAGGCCCGGGCTTGTGCCGAGCCGCAGGGTGCCTGCCCGGCCGGCCGCGAGCTCGCTCGCGACCGCACCCACCCGGTCGACAGCGGCGAGCGCCGAGCGCGCTTCGATGAGCAGACGCTCGCCGTCACCGGTGAGTGCGACGTGGCGCGACGATCGCTCGAGCAGCCGCACACCCAACTCGCGCTCGAGCCGCCCGATCTGCTGGCTCACGGCAGGCTGGACGACGGCGAGCCGCGCGGCCGCCCGGCCGAAGTGCAGCTCCTCGGCCACGGCCACGAAGTAGCGCAGCTGACGGATCTCCACGGCGGCCCCACCCATCACGATCCGTTATCGCTGTACAGGCTAGCTGCTCGTTGATCGCTGCCCCGCCAGGCACTGGGGTGAAGACATGCAGATCGGTGTGTGGATCGACGACGACCGGCCGCTGGCCGCCATCGTCGCGGATGTCGAGAACGCGGCCCGGCTCGGGTTCGCGCGGGCCTGGTTCGGGCAGCGGACTGGCTGGGACCCGCTCACCCTCATCGCCTCGGTCGGCGACCGTGCGCCGGGCATCGGACTCGGTACGGCCGTCGCGCTGACCTGGCCGCACCACCCACTGGCGCTCGCCGCGCAGGCCCTCACCACACAGGCCGCGGTAGGCGGACGGCTCACGCTCGGGATCGGCCCGAGCCACCAGGTGATCGTCGAGAGCCGCTACGGCTACCCGTGGACGCGGCCGGGGCAGCACGTGGAGGACTACCTGGCCGTCCTCGCGCCGGCACTCGCGGGCGAGCCCGTCGACGTCCGGGCGGGGACCGTCACGGCGGCGGGCGCGGTGACGGTCCCCGAGGTGGCCCGGCCACCGCTGCTGCTCGCGGCGCACGGGCCACGCCTGCTGCGCCTCGCAGGCGAGTGGGCGGACGGCGTGATCACCACCTGGAGCGGCCCGCGCGGGCTCGCCGAACATGTGGTGCCGCAGGTCCGGGCGGCCGCAGCCGGCCGACCCGATCCGCAGGTCGTCGTCGGTGTGGTCGCCAGCCTGACCCACGACCCGCATGCGGCCCGCGCCTACGTCGCGGAGAACTTCGGAATGGCGGGTGAGCTACCGAGCTACCGCCTGTCGATGGACCAACAGGGGTTCGCAGGCCCGGCGGACACCGTGCTCGCCGGCGACGAGGCAACGCTGGAGAAGGCGGTGCGGCGGTTCGCGGACGCCGGTGCGACGGAGTTCCAGCTCTGCGCGGTGGGACCTCCTGCGGAGCGGGCGCGCACGGTCGCGTTCTTCGGCGAGCTGGCCCGGGCTCTGCCGCGGGCGTAGCGCCCGGGTGTGGTCCCGACCAGGCGGGTGAAGTGCCGGTGCAGGTGGGCCTGGTCGTGGAACCCCACGGCGACCGCGACGTCGGCAGGCGGCTCCCCGTCGAGCAACCGGCGGCGGGCCGCCTCGACGCGGCGGCCCGTGAGATAGCGGTGGGGCGGCAGGCCGTACGCCTGGGTGAAGCAGCGCACGAGGTGGGCGGGATGCGCGTGCAGCAGCGTCGCCGCATCGCGGAGGGCGAGCCCTGCGACGGTCCGGGCGTCGAGCAGGTCACGCAGGTCGGCGGCGAGCCGCCCGGCAGGCGGCTCTGCGGCGGGCGCGTGCAGGTGCTGCCGGATTCGGGCGCCTATCAGCGCGAGCCTGCTTTCGGCCTCCAGCGCGGAGCCCGGTGTGTCGAGCGCGCGATGCAGTTGGTCGACGCGGGTGCGAAGCAGGCCGTCGTCCAGGCCCGGCATCCCGACTGCCGCTGCGGTGAGGGACTCGTCGAGCACCTCCGTGTCGACGTACAACACCCGCTTGCTGAAGCCCAGGTGAGTGGCCGCCCGGCCCGTGTGGGCCACGTGCGGCGGGAGCAGTGTGACCCCCGGGCGGAGAGCGCCGTGCTCGTGGCGGTCGAGGTCGTAGCGGATCGCGCCCTCGTCGACGACGAGCAAGGTCCAGGTGTCGTGGGCGTGCTCGGGGTACGCGTGGTCGGTGAACCGCGCGTGGAAGACCTCGACGATCCCGGGCACCTGCGGCGCCCACGCCCGTACCGCAGGCACGTGAACAACGTACAAGAAAGGCACCGGCCGACCGCTGCATGCTCCGTTGGTGCGCTTCGACACCAAGATCGCCGTACTGCTCCGGGACGACCTGGAGATCTGGCAGCGGCTGAACATCACCGCGTTCCTCGCGAGCGGGATCGCGGCGAACCCCGAGCTCCTCGGCGAGCCGTACGCCGACGCCGACGGCACGCCCTACCTGCCGATGTTCCGCCAGCCGGTGCTCGTCCTCGCCGGCGACGCCGAGGTGCTCGCCGCCGCCCACGACCGCGCCGTGCGTCGTGGCATGCCGGCGGCGGTGTTCACCGTGGAGCTCTTCGCCACCGGC
>JAODNO010000071.1 GCA_025465235.1 Pseudonocardia sp. | reverse complement strand
ATGCCGCACGGACCGGTGTCCGCGCCGGTGACGTGGGCCGAGCTGCCCGACGTCGACATGCGCGATATCACGATCGCGACGATGCCGGCGCGGTTCGCCGAGCTCGGCGACCTCCACGCCGGCATCGACGACGCGGTCTGGTCGATCGACCCGCTGCTCGAGTGGGCCGCCCGGGACGAGCGCGACCGCGGACTCGGCGACGCGCCCTACCCGCCAAACTTCCCGAAGCAGGAAGGCGAGCCGCCGCGCGTCCAGCCGTCTCGCATGAACAAGGCCAACTGGGACGGCGAGGGCCACCCGGTCAGCGACGTCGAACCCCAGCAGCTCGACTGACTCCGCCCAGATCGCGGAATAAGTGCGGCCGCGATGCGGCCCGTCTGCAGCTCCCAACGGGGCAGCTCATCGAGGGTCAGCGGCTCGAGCCTCGGAAAGCTTGATCTTCAGCAGTCACCCTTTGAAGACCCGTGACGAGGCGGCAGGCTTCACGACAGCGATGAACACCAACGCGCGTCGTTCGGAATCGTTTCTGGATTCGGTCGGGCTACCGCGGATGACCGGTCCCGCCGGCTACGCCGTATCCGTGACTCAACGGCATCGTGCCGTACCTCCTGCAGGCGATGCCGGCTAGTCCCTGGTGGGCTGGGCGGGGCGTCGGTTCCATCCGTGGAACACCGCGACGTCGCCCGCGTCCCATGCCTCGCGCAGCCCGGGTGTGCTGAGATCCCAATCCGGACGGATCTCCTGCGTCGCGGCGCGGAGGTCACGGCGGAGGTCCTCGATCGACGGTCTACCCCAGTACCAGTAGCCGTTGTAGATGCTGTGCACGACGAGGCCCGGCTTGAGCACCAGCGTGTGCGGGATCATCGGGTCATGTTCCGGGTCCGTGAACTCGGCGATGTCGAGGTCTCGTTGGACGGTGCGATCCGGGTCGGCGAGGAAGGGCCACTGGGCGCCGACCGACGCGCGGAACTCCTGACTGGTGTGATGATCGTCGGTTGAGATCGTGGCGATCTGTGTGTACGCGACCGCGATCTGCGGATAGAACCCGGCAAGCTGCAGATGCTGTTGGTGTTCTTTCGGGCAGTAGTGACCGCGGGCCAGGGTGAGGATGAGCGGGTCGTCGCCCTGCAGCTCGCTGAGCCGGCGCACGGTGTTCGTGTGGTCAGGTAGCTCGTAGTCGGGAAACACGCTGCCGGGCGCGATGTCTGGACGCATTGGCTGCTCTTCTCAATAGGTGTACGGGCGCCTCAGCGGCGCCCGTCGGGTAGTTCGATGTCGTCGTAGACGCGAGCCGCAGCGAGCAATCCGTCCGGCCGGCGTTCGTAGATCGCGAGACCCGCCTGCGCCGGCAGGTCTTCGCGGCCCCATCGGGTGCAGTTGTATTCGACGGCGCAGCGCACCCGGTCATCGGTCACCACGCACGGCGTGAGGCCGATGCCGCCGCCTGCGCTGAAGCGCCGGGTGAAGAACGAACGCAGTTCATCAGCGCCGCGGTGGGTCCGGTGGGGGCCGATCGGCTCCCGGTAGTAGCCGTCCGGCGCGAACGTGTCCACGATCGCGTTGACGTCCCCGTCGGCCAGGGCCGCGTGGTAGCGACCGACAACGTCACTCGGTCGCTCCTGTCCGGCCTTCAGGATCGGCGGTCGGACATGCCGGCGTCCGTCGACCGGCTGCTGGCTGCAATAGGTGCGGAAGACGACCGAAAATGCGTCGGTGGATTCGGCGACGACCGCAACCGGCCACGCCACGTCCGGCCCGTTACCGGTGAGGTGTGCGAGCAGTTCCACCACGGCGCGCCCCTTGACCCGTGTCGAAGCAACGGTCTCGATGCGTGCATGGTGGCCGGCGAGCCAGGACTTGTTGTCCTCGACGAATGTGCGCAGCCGGCGGTGACCGTGGATCGTTCCGGACCGTGGGTCGTGGACGATCACCTCACCGGGCCATGCTGTCTCCAGATCGTGGATCGTTCCCTCGTTCAGCGCTCTGACGTACTGCGCCACCGGATCGGCGCGGGCCGCCGACCGGGTTTCCATGCGTGCCTGCTCCACGGCACTGATGAAGTCCGGGAACCACGGCATGAAGACCCCTTTGCTCCTACCGACGTCGGTCGTCAGGCTACGAACTGCTGGCCGCCGTCGATGTCGTATGTCGCCCCGGTGAGGGCTTCGTTGGTCATGATGTGGACGGCGAGAGCCGCGACGTCGGCCGGACCCACGACCCGGCCGATGGGCAGTGTCGTGCGCAGCTCTTCGCGGCGAGCCTCCAGCCCGTCGCCGAGAAGCGACGCCGACAACGGCGTGTCCACGAAGCCGGCGGCGATGAGGTTGACGCGAACAGGGGCGAGCTCAAGCGCGAGGGCCGCAGTGAATGGAGGCAAGACCGCGGTTGCCGCCGATGCCATACCGAGCGCGCGGCTGATTCGCCGGGCACCGGTGCCGCCCATGAGCAGGAGTGTGCCTCCCGGTCGCATCTTGCCGACGGCGTTGCGCGCGACGTCCAACGCCACGGCCACGTGCTCACTGAGCGCGCGCTGCACGTCGTCCTTGCTCATGTCGAGCAGGGGCCCATAGCGCGGGCCGCCCGCAGTGACCAGCACGTGATCGATCGGCGCCGGCACTTCCTGGAAGAACCGCTCCACGGCCGCCGGGTCGTTCGCGTCGAAGGCCAGGCTGCGCTTCGCGCCGAGTTCCAGTGCGGCTCCTTCGAGGCGATCCGGATTGCGGCCGGTGAGGATGACCTGCGCACCTTCGGTCCGGGCCCGTCGCGCCGTCTCGAAGCCGATGCCGGCGCTGCCGCCGATCACCACGACGGTCTGTCCGGCAAGTTCCGGCTCGCGTTGGGGAGTGTCTCCGGGTGCGCCACCACCGAGCACGATCACGCCGTAGTCGGTCATGTCGGCAGCTCCGTCCCAGCCTGCTCGGCGACCATGTAGGCGGCGTACCAGCCCGGCCAGTCCGGATCCGCCTCGCCGATCCGCTTCTCGTGCTCACCATGGGCGACGGAGGCGCGCCGCATCGCATCGGCCAGGTCACCGACCGATGCGAACGACGTCCCGCTCGACGCGATCCGCCCGGGAAGCCGGGTCGTGACCTCCTGCAGCAGCCAGGTATTGCCGTCCGGGTCGCTGAACGAGGCGAACGAGCTGTAGCTGTCGGCCGAGCGTCCACCGAGGTGACCGCTCGCGTCCGGGCGGAACTGATCGCCTGGCGCGGACGGGTGGAAGACCTCGGTCACCTCCACACCTCGCGCGGCCAACGCCGAGCGGGCAGTCTCGATGTCGGCCACGATCAGATACAGGTTCTGCACCGACCCCGGTGCGGCCGAGGTCATGTTCACGCCGAACTGAAGGGAAGCGGCGGACCCGGGTGGCGTGAACTGGACGACCCGGAATCCGTTGTCGAAAGCGAAGTCCGCGTCGAGCCGCCAGCCGAGGCCGCCGTAGAAATCCTTCGCGCGGTCCACGTCCGCGACCGGGATGATCACCACCTCGAGCTTCAGGTCCACCCCTGTGGATTCCGCACTCCCGTCTGCGTGGTCACTGCGCTCGTCAGTCGTGTCGGTCATCGGACTCGGACCCTCCTTGGGTCGTGTCAGGAATGAAGCTCTTGCGGTTCACCGGCACGCCGCGGGTGAACGGGCGATCAACTTCGAGTCGGCTGCACTGCTTCGGCCGGCTGTCGAGGGGTCATCCGTCGAAGGGGTCGCCGTAGCGGGTGATGAAGTCCTGGTTGCCGTCGAACCCACCGGACCGGTCAGGCGGAGGACCCTCGTGATGGATCTGACGCCTGGTCGGGTCGCGCCGGCGATGAGCGCGCGTGGACCGGTGCGAGAGCTGTGCCGCGTCGGCGTCGGCATCCCGCTGGCGCTTGGCCGACCGGCGAAACCATTTGATCATCGGACACCGCCTCGTAGTGCGTCTGTGGTCAGCTCGGTGAGGTCGCAGCAGGGCAAAGGTCGTGCGAATGGGCGGCCTCGCGCCGACGCACGTCCGCAACGACGTCGTCGCTCGTCCCCGCCGGCACCTGCGTCGTCATGGTGACCAGAGATTCCATCGTTGCCGCCTCTCCGCGGCCCGGCTCGCGCCGCCGGCACGCTGCCGGATTCAGTGTGCTGGGCAACGAGTCACAGGTCGAGGACCAGTTCGTTTCGGGGCTGCGAGCAGCAGATCAACGCGCTTCCCTCGGCCGGCGGTTCGACGGGGTCAGGGCTGTATCGGAGCTCGCCCGCGACGACGGGTGTCTCGCAGGTGTGGCAGACGCCGGTCCGACACGACCAACGAACGGCAACGTCGCACGCCTCGGCGAGCTCCAGGACGCTGGCGTAGTCCGTGCTCCATCTGACGGCGAGGTTGCTGCGGGCGAACTCGACCGTCGGGCCGGTTCCCGGCGGCCCGGTGGGTGGGTGGGGCGTACGTGCGGGCTCCGCTGTGATGCCTGGCGTCAGGCCCGGTGCGGGTCCGAACGGTTCGGTGTGGATGTGCGATGGGTGGATGCCGATCGCCGCCAGGCCGGCGCTGATGTCGGTCATGAAGGAATCGGGTCCGCAGAGGTAGGCCTCGGCATCGCGAGGCGGCGCCAGCTCGGCGAGCAGCGACCCGGTCAGGCGTCCAGGGCGGTCGAAGTCGCGGCCCTGCCGGTCGTCCGGGCCGGGACGGCTGTAGTACACCTGGCGTCGCGCGTTCGGCAGCGAGGCGGCGAGCACGCCGGCCTCGGCGGCGAACGCGTGCTCGCGACCACTGCGTGCGCCGTGCAACCACCAGATCTCCCGTCCGGAGTGTTCGGCCGCGAGAGCATGGAGCATCGCGAGGACGGGGGTGGCGCCGATCCCCGCACTGATCAGGAGGACTGGGGCCCGGGTGCGATCGAGGATGAACGTGCCGCGCGGCGCCGCGACGTCGAGTTGGTCGCCGACGGCGAGTCGGTCGTAGATATAGCCGCTGGCGGCCCCGCCGTTTTCGCGCTTGACCGTGATCCGGTAGTAGCCGGAGTCGGGCGGTCCCGACAGTGAGTAGTTGCGCAGCAGCGACCGCTGCTCGATATCAGGCTGGACGCGAACCGTGAGGTACTGCCCTGGACGGGCGGCCGGCAGCGGCGCTCCGTCGGGATCCTCGATGCGGACGGAGATGACCGTGGAACTTTCGCGCGTGATCGCGGTGACAATCAGCTGACGGAAGCCACGCCAGGCAGGGGGAGGGCCGGTGACGGCGAGACCGGCATTGCCGGTGCCCGGCTCCCCGTCGAGCAGTGCTCGGAACGACGCCTGCCAGCCAGGGCTGAGCGCGGGGATGCGGAGTGCCCGAATCAGTTCCGGTCGCGTGTGCCCGGGCAGGTAGAGCAGCGCGTCCACCTCGGCGACCGGCATCTGCTCGGGGCCGGATGCGACCTTGACGATCGGATCTCCCGCCTCCACGTAACCCTCTTCGAGTACGCGGAAGTAGAAGCCGGGTCGGTGGTGTGAGACGAGCAACGCTGGAATGCGTGGGTCGTTCATGCGGATCCCGACGCGATAACAAGTGACGCGTGGTTGCGTGACCTCGAAGACGGCGGTCCCGATCCGGTAGCGATCACCGACGCAGACCTGATCGTCGTCGAGTCCATCGACAGTGAAATTCTCGCCGAACTGTCCGTAGACGAAGTCGCGCCGGCCAAGCTCGCGTTCCCAGTATCGGTACGAGCCCATCTGGTAGACGAACACCGCGCGCTGCTCGCCCCCGTGTCCGCCAAGATCACCCTGACCGTCGCCCTCGACATTGAGCCTGCCGACGCGGCGAGGACCGGCCACGGGACTCTTGAAAACCCCGGTGTGGACGGTGTTGCCCTGCCATGCCACGTCCTTTGGCATGCCGACGTTGACTGACAGCAACGTGCCCACCGCGGGCGCACCTACCGTGACAGGTGTTGCTCCTGTCAATCTCGAGCCCATCTTCACTCGCCTCCGGCGGCCACACGCTCGAGGTTCCCGACGGAGTATCCCGTCTCGAACGGGCCACGAACAGACCTCGGCCAGGCTCAGCAGCACAAGTACAAACGCTGCCAGCAGGAGGGTGAGCCGCCGCGGGTTGCTGGGTTCGGTCACTCCATGACGAGGCCGACCCCGGCCCGCTCCCGGAGCAGCCGAGCCGCGGTCGAGGGCTCGAACTCGTCAAACGGGGTCACCGGTCCGCGCTCCCACAATCGTGCGCCGACCGTGCGTATCAACTCCGTCTTGCCACCGTTGACAGCTGTCCGAAACCAGAAGTCATGATCGACGAGATCATCCAGTTCGGGCTCCTCGGCAAAGCCACCGATGCTCGCCAGCCAGCTACGCCGGACGACGTACCCACGGGTGAGTACCTCGTCAGATCGACAAGATCTTAGACCCAGCGTCGCGAAGATGGCCGGAGCGCGACCGTGCGGCCGCGCCACACCCTCGCCGCGATCTTGATGCCGGCGCGGCGCCATGACCCCGCCGCGGCATCAAGATCTGGGAGTTAGACCGTGATCAGCACGATCGATGTCGCGGCCAGTGCCAGCCCGGCGCGCTGCACCTTGCTGGTGTGCTCGTGCAGCAGGGCCACCGCGAGCATCACCGTTACCGCCGGGTAGAGCGAGGTCAGCACGCTGGCCAGCGACAGCAGCCCGTGGCGCGTGGCGAGCAGGAAGAACATGTTGGCGAGTGCGTCACAGGCCCCCGCGAGCACCGTGATCGCGAGCATCCGGCCCCGGATCGCACTTACGGCCCGGCGCTGCAAGGCGATCGGCACGATGAGCACACCCGAGGCGATACGCGAAATGACCAGCGGCCACAGTCCAGAGGCGTGGCCGGCCCGGGCCAGGAAGACGAAGTAGAAGCCGAATCCGAGCCCGGCGACGAACGCCAGGGCCAACGTGCGTAGCGCTATCTTGCCGTGCGGGTGGTCCTCGGTAGTTCGGCTGACCAGGATCACCGCGCCGGCTCCGAGCAGGATGCCGAACCACGCCGTCGCGTGTGGCCGCTCGCCGACGACCACGCCGAAGACGACGGGCACCATCGCGGCGAGTACCGCGGTGACCGGCGAGATGACGTTCATCGGCGCGATCACCATGAGGCTGTACATGATCACCACGCCGACCAGCCCGGCCAAGCCACCGGCGACCCCGAACACCAGCGCGCGAGAGGTCAGGTGGCCCGGAACCAATGGCAGCATGGCGATCATGAGCACGGCACCGACTGGGTAGCTGTGCAGCAGAACCGTCACCGCGCTGTGGCGGCGCGAGGCCAGCGCCCCGGCGAAATCCCCGACTCCGTAGAACATGGCGGCCAGCAGGCCGAGGACGACGGTCACACCCCACCGTATCGGTGGGCGGCGCGCCGATTTACGTAATCGGCTTGGTCAGGGTGATCTGCGCGACGTCGAGGTAGCCGGTGCGAAAACCCGCCTCGGAGTACGCCAGGTACAGCGACCACATCCGCCGGAACGTCTCGTCGAAGCCGAGCGCCCCGACCGCCTCGGTATCTGCCTCGAACCGCTCGCGCCAGCGACGCAGCGTCTCGGCGTAGTGGCGGCCGAACGCGTACCGGTCGGCCACGCGCAGTGATGTCACCCTCGCCAGCGATCGCTGGATCGCCTCGAGCGACGCGATCTGGCCGCCGGGAAAGATGTACTTGCGGATCCAGGTGTACGTCTCGGCGGTCTCGCGCACGG
The DNA here is from genome assembly GCA_025465235.1 of Pseudonocardia sp. Classification (GTDB taxonomy): domain Bacteria; phylum Actinomycetota; class Actinomycetes; order Mycobacteriales; family Pseudonocardiaceae; genus Pseudonocardia. Next base: position 3,189 of record JAODNO010000071.1, on the reverse strand, counting down.
CGTGATCGTCCTGCAGGATCGCCTGGAGGCCCACCCGACCACCGGGCTGCAGCACTCGATCGATCGTGCCGAAGTACTCGTCCCAGTGGTTGGCGCCGACCGCCTCGATCATCTCGACGCTGACGACTGCGTCGAAGCGGCCCTGGACGTCGCGGTAGTCCTGCAACAGCACCGTGGCGCGGTGGTCGAGCCCGGCGGAGGCGATGCGCTCGCGGGCGAGTGCCGCCTGTTCGACGGAAATCGTCAGCGACGTGACCTCCGCGCCGCGCTTCGCGGCGCGGATCGCGAGCTCGCCCCAACCGGTGCCGATCTCGAGCACGCAAGTGTTCGGGCCGACGCCGGCGGCATCGAGCAGCCGGTCCACCTTGCGTCGCTGGGCGTCGGCGAGATCGTCGTGAGACCCGGACGGCTCGCCGTCGAAGAGCGCGGACGAGTACGTCATCGTCTCGTCGAGAAACGTCGTGAACAGGTCGTTGGACAGGTCGTAATGGTGGTGGATGTTGTTCCGCGCGCCTTCGACGGTGTTGTCGTGGCTCTCCGGCATGCGGCTCAGGACCGCGTGCCGCAGCCGCTGCAGCGTAGCCGGAACGAGATCGCGGATATGGGCGGCGAAGGCGGACAGGACGCCGGCGAGGTCGTCGGTGGCCCAGTCGCCGGCCATGTATGCCTCGCCGAACCCGATCGTGCCGCTCGCGCCGAGTCGGTGGAAGAACGACGTGGGGCGGACGAGGCGCAGCTCAGGATCCGCGGCCGATCCGCCGCCGTAGGTGTGCCCGCCCGGCTCGGCGACGCGCAGCGGTATGCGCCGGACCGCGCTGCGGAAGATGCGGCGCGCCGCCAGCGCACGCAGCGGCGAATGCGGAACCGTCGCGACGTCCGGCCACAACTGCGGATCGATGCTGTGGGACGCGCTGCGCCTCGGCTCGACGACAGTCATGCTCGCTTCACCCCGACCTCCTCGGACCGATCGCCCTACTGCGTGCGGTGCGACTCAATCACACGACGAGCGAGGCCTGTCCGGCAAGTGCCTTGGCCACGATGTTCGTCGTGTCGTCGCTGCGCGCTTTCGGATTCGGCGGGTACGGACGCTCCAGCAACAATCCGGTGACGAAGCCGGTGGTCAAGCCCTGCCATACCCGGGCCCGTCGCAGCATGGCATGGCCGTCGTCGTGAACGCTGACGTAGCTCACGGATTCGGCGACGGCGCTGGCCTCGCGCGCGTACGCCGCCGATGCCGAGGCGCTCGTCGTCCGGTCGCGGCTCCCGTGCGCAATCAGCACGCGGCGGCCGGCAAGCGGCGCGACCGGATCGCCGGGCTCGATCCACGGGGCTAGCCCGACGACGGCGCGGACGTTGTGCTGTCCCGCGGCGTACAGCGCGGCCCGTCCGCCCATCGAATGCCCGATGAGGGCGACCGGGGCGCTGGGAAAGCGCTCGTCCAACCGGCCCAGGGCCCACTGCACGTCCGCGACTGGCGCGTGTGTGTCGCCGTTCCAGCCACGTACCGCGTATCGCAGCCGGGCGACAACCAGCCCGTCCGCGGCGCCCGCGCGGCGCAATGACTTCGCGAACGGCAGCATCCGCAGTACCGCAAACTGGCCCGGGCGAACCCGCTCGCCGCTGTGCGACCGGCCGCCGTGGAGCACGACCGCGATCGCGCGCACCGGCGCGTCCGGTACATCGACCGCCAGCGCCGGGGCCGTCCCTAGCGGGGGCACGTGGTCCCGGTGGGCGGAAGCGCGCCGTTGATCAAATAGTTCTCGACGTACTTGTCGATACAGCGGCTGCCCTGCAGATATGACGTGTGCCCCTCACCGTCCCACGTGAGCAGCTCCGCGTTGCCCATCGTCTTCGCAAGGTCCTTCGCGCCCTGGTACGGGGTAGCGGGGTCATGCAAGTTGCCGATCACCAGGACCTTTTGCTTGGTCGCGGCCGTCGGCAAGGGCACTGGTGTGCGCTGCGGCTGCCACGCCTGGCACGAGAACAGCGTCGCCGCTGTCCACAGCCCGAACATCGGGTAGTCCCGCGACCACGTAGCGGCGGTCGCCTTGATGCTCGCGTCGGACGGACCCGACTTGGAGTCGTTGCACGAGATCGTGGTGTTCGCGTCGAGGATGTTGCCGTAGGTGCCGTCGGCTTTGCGGTGGTTGTACTGGTCGGCGAGCGCGAACAGTCCCTTCGCGTCGCCCTGTTGCGCGGCGATCAGTGCCTGGCCGAGAGCGGGCCACTCGCTTCGTGCGTAGAGCGCCAACAGGACGCCCGTGAGCACGATCGCCCCAGTGGCGGTCCGTGTCTCGGACGATTGGCTGCTCCTGATCGGCGTCGTATTCGCCTGTTTCACCAGCTCCTCCACGACCGTACGGGGATTGCCGAGCGAACTGCACGGATTGCGCGTCAGGCAGTCGGCCGCGAACTGGTCGAAGGCGCCCTCGAAGCCCTTGAGCTGGTTGGTGGCTGACGTGATTGGGTTCGTGAGCGGATCGACTGCGCCGTCGAGGACGGCGACGCCCATGTTGCTCGGGAACAGATGTGCGTACACCGAGCCCAGCTCCGTGCCGTAGGAGAAGCCGAGGTAGTTCAGCTGTTGCTCGCCGAGGCCCGCACGAATCCGGTCCATGTCCTTCACCGACTGCACGGTGGTGAAGTCAGCCAACGTGGCACCATACCTGCCCGAGCACGCTTCCGCGACAGTCTTGGCGAGTTGCTTCGCCGAGGCGAAGCCCGCCGGCGTCAGCACGTTCGGTGAGGCGGCGTTGAGGGCGTCCTTCTCGCTGTCGCTGACACACGTGACGGGGGCGGACAGGCCGACGCCGCGCGGGTCGAAGCCGACGAGGTCGAAGTGGCTGAGCAGCCGGTCGGATGCCTGGATCGCCATTCCGACGGCCAGGTCGATCCCTGATACGCCGGGTCCGCCGGGGTTCACGACCAGCGGGTTTCCCGTCGAGTTCGTGGAGGAGTGCACCTTGATCAGCTCGATGTTGATCGTGGGGCCTGACTGGTCGGTGTAGTCGAGCGGAACGGGCAGGCGGGCGCACGAGAAGGTGAGCTGACTGCGGCGCGCGGCCGGGAGCGGCACGGCGGAGAAGTTGAACAGACTCGAGCAATCAGTGAACGTGACCGGCGGCTGCTGCGGGCCGGTCGTTCTCGGGGTGGTGGCATGTGGAGCCGGCGCGATCGCGCTGCCGTGGC
>JAODNO010000710.1 GCA_025465235.1 Pseudonocardia sp. | reverse complement strand
CTGTCGGCCTGACCTTTCGTCAGGAAGGGGCCGGCGCCGCCGGCCCCTTCCTACGCCTGTACTTCTGGAGCACTCATGTCACGACGTGGATCCGGTATCCGCGAAATCGTCCTGCTCACCCTCGGCTGGGAGGACCTGCCCAGGTCGGTCTCGATCGAGGGGGCGCCGCCCCAGGAACGGATGCGCGAGCCGGTTCCCGGCGTCCTGCTGCACGCGGACGGCGGGTGGCTGCTGCTGGACACCGGCTTCAACACAGCCCTCCTGCACGACGCCGCGCTGCGTAGCCGCTTCCACGGCAACCCGATCCACCGGGCGATCCTCCCTGGGCCCGGGGAGCCGCTGGAGGAGGCGCTCGCCCACGCCGGCATCGAGCTGTCGGAGGTGCGCGCGGTGGGGCTCAGCCACCTGCACCTCGACCATGCCGGCGGGCTGCGGCACTTCACCGGTGTCCCCGTGCACTGCCAGCGACGCGAGCTCGAGTACGGCCTCAGCACGGAGGCCGAGCAGCACGCGATCTTCCGGATCGACTTCGACGACCCGGCCCACGACTGGCAGCTCGCGGACGGGGACGTGGAGATCGCCCCCGGGGTGACGGCGGTCCTGACCGCCGGGCACACGCCAGGCCACCAGAGCTTCGTGGTCGATCTCGACGACAGCGTCGGAGGCGGCGGTTTCGTCTTCGCCTTCGACGCCGCCGACCTCACCGAGAACATCGAGCAGGAGGTCTCGATCGGCGGCCGGGTCGACGCCACGCCGCAGGAGTGCATCGAGCAGGTTCGTCGGCTCAAGGCCATCGCCGCCGAGCGTGGATACCCGCTGATCCCGGGCCACGACCCTGTCGTCTGGCCCGCCCTCACCGGGGAGCTGGCCGAGCGGTTCGGTCGCACGCCGGCCCGGTGAGCGCGGCAAGGGTGAGCGCGGCAAGGGTGAGCGCCGCGCCGACCGACCCCCGACACGTCCCACGGTGGTCGTCGGTGCGAGCGTTCCGGAGAACGTCCGTGCCACCGCGCGGTCGTGCATGCCCTGCCCGTTGCCGTCGTGTGCGTCGGTGCCCGGGCCGATTCCGGCGATAGTCTGGGCTTCGCCTCGACGGTCGGCACCGTCGCCGTGACCGGTCGCGGAGTCCTGACCGCCTCGATCGGCAACCCGGGGCTCATGGCCGCGGTGGCACTCGTGCTCCGTGGGCTGTTCGGGATCGCGTCCGAACGGCTCGGTCCGATGCTCACGGCGAAACCGTCGGAGACGAAGGAGGCACCGGCGTGAAGCTGCAGCACCACCTGGGCGGGCTGGAGGGCCTGGACAGCCCGATCCAGTTCGAGAAGCGGGTCTTCGTGCAGGAGTGGGAGACGCGCATCTTCGGGCTCCACACCGCGATGATGGCCCTGTCCGACTCCCTGCGCGACGCCGTGCCCGACTACGACATGGACGCCGTTCCGAGCACGTTCTCCACCACGTGGACGTGGGCCGACCTGCGCAAGGGCGCCGAGGCGATGAACCCGTTCGCCTACTTCCAGTACCGCTACTACGAAAAGTGGCTCGGCGGGATCACGGCCTACCTGCTGGAGCACGGCTACCTCACGCAGGAGGAACTCGACGCCGCGGCGCGACGCTTCCATGAGGACCCGGCGGCGCCGCTGCCTCCTGCAGAGAACCCCCCTGTCGACGACCAGGTCGTCCGCTACCTGCGCGAGGGCGACTCGCCGCGGCGCGGTCCTGCGGACCCGGCGTTCGCCGTGGGGGACGGCGTGACCGTCCGCAACCCGCCCGCTGCCGCCCACACCCGGTTGCCGGGCTACCTGCGCGGGCGTACCGGCGCCGTCGAGCGGGTCTTGGAGGGCAGCTACACCTACTTCTGCTCCACCGGCGCGGACGGCCTCGGCGAGCCGATGGGCGTCTACGTCGTGCGCTTCGAGCCGGTGGAGATCTGGGGCGCGACCGCGGAACCGGGTGCCGGCGCGCTCTACGCCGAGCTCTACGAGGCCTACCTCGCCCCGATCGACCAGGAAGGACACCAGTGACCGCGCAGTTCGGCTACCCGAGCGACCGCGAGGAGGCCAGCGCCGCGCAGGTGCGCGCGCTGGAGGCGCTCCTCATCGAGAAGGGCGTCATCACCAGCGGCACCGTGGACAAGGTGCTCGGGTACTTCGAGTCGGAGATGACCCCGCTCAACGGCAGGAAGATCGTGGTCCGGGCCTGGACCGACCCGGAGTTCGCCGCCCGGCTCGCCGCCGACACCCCCGCTGCCGTCGCCGAGCTCGACCTGCCCGACGGTATGGCGGGCGCCGAGGGTGAGCACCTCGCTGCCGTCGTCAACGAGCCCGGGATCCACAACCTCGTGATCTGCTCGCTCTGCTCGTGCTTTCCCTGGCCGGTGCTCGGGCTGCCGCCGTACTGGTACAAGGATCCGGTCTTCCGGGCGCGCGCGGCCCGCGAGCCGCGCACCGTCCTGATGGAGCTTGGCGTGCCGCTGGACGACGACACCGAGGTACGCGTGTGGGACTCCAGCGGCCACTCCCGCTGGTTCGTCGTCCCGCAGCGGCCGGCAGGCACGGAGGGGATGTCCGAGGCCGAGCTCGCGGGCCTGGTGACCACCGAGTCGATGATCGGCGTCGCGCTCGCCGACTCCCCTCCCGGGCGGTGAGCGGGATGACCGACGTGAGCCCGGCGAAGCTGCACCCGTCCTGCGTCAGCGACCTCAACCAGCCCGTCTTCGACCAGGAGTGGCAGCGGCGCGCCTTCGGCTTGGCGGTCGCCCTCTCGGAGTTCGGCCACTATCCGTGGGCCGACTTCCAGCAGGAACTGATCAACGCCATCGGGACCTGGGAGGAGGCTCCCACCGACGCGCGCGGCCGGTGGGAGTACTACGAGCACTGGGTCACGGCGCTCGGCGCCGTCGTACGCGAGCACGGCATGCTCGAGGACAGCTACATCAATCCCGAGGACCGGGACCCGCATCCCTAGCACGCCGCCAGCGCAGCAGCCTCGGCGCGCGGCTCACCCGATCCCAGCGAGCCGGCGGCCTGCAGGAGGTGCAGCGCCCCAGCCCGGGGGTCACCGTGTACCCGGTCTCCGCCCGCCGCCGCAGCAGCCGGGAGACCACCCGGTCGACGAGCCGCGCGCCGAAGCGGGGAAGGGGGATGGCGGGGAGCCGACAGCGCGTCGCAAAGGGCGTGATGCGCCTCGATCGCTTATTCGACCACATGGTGACGGTCGCAACAAATCCGGCTGAGCGTCACGAAATCGTGACCTCTCAGTGATGACTTAATCGATTCAGTGTGCTTGGCGCCACTCCCCTGGGGGACATACGTTGTCCGTCACAACATTTACCCGCAACCGCGGGATCCCCGACGCTGTGGAAGGACGACAATGCGCATCAGGAGAGCCGCGCTCGCGGCCGCGGGGCTGGGCCTCGCGCTCACCCTCGCCGCTTGCGGCCAGAACGCCGCGGCGCCAGCCGCGCCGCCCGCGAGCTCCGCTCCGGCAGGCGGGGTCAAGGTCGGGGTGATCCTCCCGGAGACGGCCAGCTCGGCCCGCTGGGAGGGCTTCGACAAGCCGCTGCTCACGAAGGCGATGCAGGCGCAGGGCCTCAACGCGGACATCCAGAACGCGCAGGGTGACGAGCAGAAGTTCTCGACCCTCGCCGACGGCATGATCTCCAGCGGGGTCAAGGTGCTGGTCATCGCGTCGATCAGCAGCGAGTCCGGCGCCGCCGTGGCCGCGAAGGCCAAGGCCCAGGGCATCCCCGTGATCGACTACGACCGCCTCAACCTCGGCGGCACCAGCGACTACTACGTCTCGTTCGACAACACCAAGGTCGGCGAGCTGCAGGGCCAGGGTCTCGTGCAGGGTGTCGGCAACAAGCCGGGCGCACAGGTGATCGAGATCGAGGGCGCCCCGACCGACAACAACGCGACGCTGTTCCACAACGGCCAGGAGAACATCCTCAAGCCGCTGTACGACAAGGGCACCCTCAAGCTGGTGCAGTCGAAGCCCATCGACAACTGGGACAACCAGCAGGGCGGCACCGACTTCGAGCAGATCCTGACGAGCAACGGCGGCAAGGTCGACGGCGTGGTCGCGGCCAACGACGGTCTCGCCGGCGCGATCATCACCGTGCTCACCAAGTACGGCCTCAACGGCAAGGTGCCGGTGACCGGCCAGGACGCCACCCCCGACGGTCTGCAGGCGATTCTGCGTGGCGACCAGTACATGACGGTCTACAAGCCGATCAACCAGGAGGCCGAGGCGACCGCCAAGCTCGCCTCCGCGCTCGCGAAGGGCGACACGGCCGCCGCCGACGCCATCGCGACGCAGACCGAGAAGGACCCGAAGGGCAATCGCGACGTCAAGTCGGTGCTGCTCACGCCGCAGCTCATCACGAAGGACAACGTGAAGACCGTGGTCGACGCCGGTGCCGTCAAGGCCTCCGAGATCTGCGTCGCTGCCACCCAGGCCGCCTGCGACCAGCTCGGCATCAAGTCCGGCACCAACTAACCCGAAGACTCGACCCTCGTGGGCGGATACGAGTGGGCCCCCTGACACTCGTATCCCCCACGGGCACCGGAGGTGTCCGAATGACCGACCCGATCCTGCAGTTGCGCGGGGTGAACAAGAGCTTCGGCGCCGTCCAGGTGCTGCACGACGTAGATCTCACCGTCCGCGCAGGCGAGGTCACCGCGCTCGTCGGGGACAATGGCGCCGGCAAGTCGACGTTGGTGAAGTGCGTCGCGGGGATCCACCCGATCGACAGCGGCGAGGTGCTGTTCGAGGGCAGGCCGGTGACGATGAACGCTCCGACCGACGCCGCGAAGCTCGGCATCGAGGTCGTCTACCAGGACCTCGCGCTGGCGGACAACCTCGACATCGTCCAGAACATGTTCCTCGGCCGGGAGCGTGGCAAGCCGTGGCTCCTCGACGAGGCCGACATGGAGCAGGCCGCCCGGCGCACACTCGCGTCGCTGTCCGTCCGCACGGTGACGTCCGTGCGGATGCCGGTCGCGGCACTCTCCGGCGGACAGCGACAGACCGTGGCCATCGCCAAGGCCGTGCTCTGGGACTCGAAGGTCGTGCTGCTCGACGAGCCGACGGCCGCGCTGGGGGTCGCCCAGACCCGTCAGGTCCTCGACCTCATCCGGCGACTCGCCGAGCAGGGCCTCGGCGTCGTGCTGATCAGCCACAACATGGCGGACGTCTTCGAGGTCTCCGACCGCATCGCCACTCTGTACCTGGGCCGGATGGTCGCCCAGGTGCCCACCAAGGACATCAGCAACACGCAGGCCGTCGAGCTGATCACCGCGGGCCGTTCCGGTGATCTCGGCCTGCAGCGACCCGAAAGCGTGACGGTCTGATGACGGCACCCACCGAGGGCCCCCAGAGCACCCAGACGGAGCAGAAGTCCCAGACGGAGACCGCTACCCCCGACGGCGGGACCGGTGCAGCCGAGCGCGCGGCGCCCGCTTCGGCGCGCGCCGCCGACTTCGGGATCGACACGACCGCGAGGACCACGGGGGAAGCGCTCCGTGGTTATCTCACCAGCCTGCGCAGCGGCGACCTCGGCGCGCTGCCCGCACTGCTCGGCCTGCTGGCGCTGTTCATCCTGTTCACGGCGCTGGCACCCGACACGTTCCCCAGCCTGCTGAACCTGGCCAACCTGCTCCAGCAGGGCGCCGGGCAGACGATCATCGCGATGGGGCTGGTGTTCGTCCTGCTCACCGGCGTGATCGTCCTGGCGGCTGGCACGGCGTCCGGGCTCACGGCATCGGTGATGGCGCTGCACCTGGTCAGCGGCGGCAACCTGCTCGGCGCGATGGGCACCCCCGTCTTCCTGCTGTTCGCCGCGGTCATCGTCATCGCGATCGTGCTGGCGGTGCTGCTGCGGATCTGGGCGGGTGCCGCGGCAGCAGGGGTCGCACTCCTGCTCCTGGTCGTCGGGTTCGCGCCGAACCCGTGGCTCGAGATGCTGCTCGCCGTGTGCGTCGGCGTGGTGATCGGCTGCCTCACGGGCTTCCTGGTGGCGAAGGTCGGCATGCCGTCGTTCGTCGTCACGCTCGCGTTGTTCATCGCCTGGCAGGGCGTGATCCTGCAGCTCATCGGCGACGGCGGCACGCTGGGCCTGCGCGACCCCGTGATCAACGCGGTGGCCAACGGCAACCTCTCGACGCTGGGCAGCTGGGTCCTGTTCATCGTGGCTGCAGGCGGCTATGCGGCGGTGATGATCAACCGCCAGGTCTCCCGGCGCAGGCTCGGGCTCGTCGCCCAACCGACGGGCCTCGTCCTGATCAAGACCGCAGCGGTGGTCGTGCTCGCTGCCGTGGCGACCTACCTGCTCACGGTCAACCGCTCCCCGGGCCAGCTGCAGATCTCCGGCGTGCCCTACGTCGTGCCGCTCGTGCTCGTGCTGCTCGTCGTCGGCACCTACGTCCTCGACCGCACCCGCTTCGGCAGGCACGTCTATGCGGTCGGCGGCAACCGGGAGGCCGCGCGCCGCGCCGGTATCAACGTGGTCCGCATCCGGGCCGCCGTGTTCGTGATCTCCACGGCGTTCGCGGCGATCGGCGCCATCGTCTACTCCTCGAAGGTGGGCTCGGTGTCGCCGAGCGCGGGTGGTGGCAACACGCTGCTGTTCGCGGTAGGTGGTGCGGTCATCGGCGGCACCTCCCTGTTCGGCGGCCGCGGGCGGATCAGCAACGCCGTGATCGGCGGTGCGGTCCTGGCCACGGTGAACAACGGCCTCGGCCTGCTCGGCCAACCCGCGTCCGTCGTGTTCCTCGTCAACGGCATCGTGCTGCTCCTGGCGGCAGGGGTGGACGTGCTGTCGCGGCGGCGCTCGGCGGTCGCCGTCAGGTGAACCGCACCTGGGGTGGTGACGGTGGCGGCGGCGCGACCGCCGCCACCTCCGGAGCCCGGCCGGACGAGGCCAGGCGCCACAACCGCGCAGCGCTGCTGCGACGACTGCACGTCGACGGTCCGTGCACGCGGGCCACCCTGGCCAGCGAGCTGGGTCTGAACCGCAGCACGATCAAGGCGGTGGTCGACGGCCTCGCCGAGTCCGGCGTCGTCACCGAGGCGCTGCCGGCGCAGCGCAACGGCGCCGGTCGGCCCTCGCTGATGGTGCTGCCCGAGCCGGAGGCGGCCGTGGTGCTCGCCGTCGACGTCCGCGTCGAGCAGGTGGCGATGTCGATGGTCGGCATCGGCGGCCAGGTGCTCGGCCGGCACAGCTGGAACCTGCACCACCGCACGCGCACGCCGGGCGAGGTGATCACCCACGTCGCGGAGTCGGCACAGCTGCTCGCCGAGGAGCTGGCCGTGACAGCGCTGGGGGTGGGGGTGTCGGTGCCGGGCGTGGTCCGGCGTGACGACGGGTTCGTACATGAGGCGCCGAACCTCGCCTGGCGCGAGGTGGCGCTCGGCTCCCGGCTGGTCACGGTACTGAAGGTCCCCGTGCAGGTGGCGAACGACGCCGAGCTCGGGGCGCTTGCCGAGCACGTCCGTGGCGACGCCCGCAACGTCGACGACCTGGTCTACATCTCAGGGGACAAGGGCGTGGGCGGCGGCGTGATCTCCGACGGCCGCCCGCTGCGCGGCACGCGGGGTTACGTCGGCGAGCTCGGTCACCTCGTCGTCCGGCCAGGTGGCAGGCCCTGCTACTGCGGATCCAGGGGCTGCTGGGAGACGGAGGTGGGGGAAGCCGCGCTGTGCCGCGCGCTCGGGCTCCCGGAGGACACCCCGCGCGGGGTGGTGGTGGCCGAGCTGCGCTCGCTGGCCACCGCCCCGCTCCCCGGACCGCTGGACGAGTTCACGGAGTGGCTCGTCACCGGGCTCGTCACCGTGGTGAACATGATGGCGCCGGAGCTGGTGGTGCTGGGCGACCTGTTCACCGCACTCCCACCTGCCGTGGTCGGGGAGGCGCGTGCGCAGGTGCACGAGCGGAGCCTGGTGAGCCGGGCGGTCGGCGGCACCCGGATCGAGACGAGCCCGCTCGGCCGCGACGCCAAGCTGGTCGGAGCGGCCGAGCTGGCCTTCGAGCCGATCCTCGGCGCGGTCTGAGCGGTCCGGCCGTGGGCGGGCTCAGCCGTCGCGGTAGTCCTTGCGGGCGTTCCAGGTCTTGTCCATGTCGTGATGGGCCCGGCCGTTCTCGGCCCGCCAGCGACCGACGAACGTCCCGAGGAACACCCCTAGGGCCAGCAGAACCCACATTGTTGTCGTCATTGACGTCACCTCCAGTAGGAGGACACTCGCGCAGAGCGACGACGGCGTTACCTGTTCCGGCCATGGCCGGGTGGGCATCGCTCGATCGGGCGGGCTCGCAGCGGCAGTGGGTGACCGCGCAGTCCCCTGGCGGAAAATCTAGGGTCCGTCCCCACGGATGGATAAGTTCACGGCATGCTCAGCCTCGCTACCCTGCTGGCCGACCCGGCGCTGGAGCTGCGGGTCCTCGTGCCGGGCCGCCCCGGGGCCCTGACCGACGAGGTCGTGTGGGTGCACATCACCGAGCTGCCCGATCCGTCCCCCTACCTGCGCGGACGAGAGCTCGTACTGAGCAACGGGCTGTGGCTCGACGGGACAGATCCGGCGGACTTCGTGGCCGGTGTGGTCCGGGCCGGTGCGGCCGGAGTGGGCTTCGGACTGCGCGTCCAGCGCACCAGTACCCCGCAGGCGCTCGTGGACGCCTGCCGCTCCGCCGAGCTGCCGCTGGTCGAGATCGCCATCGACGTGCCGTTCACGGCGGTCACGCGGGCGGCTGCGGCGATCTACACCGAGGACCGGCAGGACGCGCTGGTCGGCATGGTGCGCCGGGGGAACGCGCTGGCGGCGGCGATCTCGCACGGCGCGGGGGCGTCCGGAGTGCTGGACATCCTCAGGCGCGACCACGACCTGCCGCTGGCGGTGGTGGACCGGATGGGCCGGCTGCTCGCTGCGGCCGGGGGCCGGCTCGACGATGGCGAGCTGCGGACCGCGGCTGACGCACTGGCCCGGCGGCCGACGCCCCTGGAGGTCGACCTCGGCCCCCGCGGCCCAGCCGCGCTCTTCCCGGTCGGTGCCGTCGGCGAAGCGGACGCGGCCCTGCTGTGCCTGCGTCCCGCGGCCGCGCTCGACCGCGCCGAGCGCGACGCGCTGGACCAGGCGGCCCGGTTCCTCAGCCTGGAGGTCGCGAGACAGCAGACGGTGCAGGCGATCGAGCAGCGCTTCGCCGGCGAGCTGCTGGACATGATCCTCTCCGGAGCCCAGCGGGCGGCCGAGGTACCGGCCCGGCTGCGCGCCTTCGGCGTCGACCCCGAAGCGCCCCTCGCCGTCTGCGCCGTCGCCTTCCGCCGCCACAGCGGTCCGGCGCGGTCCGGAGCGGCGGGGTCAGCAGCCGCGGAGGCCGATGACGACCCGCCGACGCTGCCGGGCGTTGCCGAGGCCGTCACCGACTTCTTCCTCGCGGAGAGCCTGCCGGCCGTGGTGGCGGGCGGGAGCACGGACGTGGTGGCCGTGCTGCCCTGGCGCGGGCCGGCCCACGGGTTGGGCGCGGTCGCCAGGCGCCTGGCCGAGGCGGTCGCCCGCCGGTTCCCGGGGCAGCGGCCCGTTGTCGGGCTGAGCGACACGGTCGCGTCGGCGGCGCAGCTGCGGCAACCGCTGGTGCAGTCGCGGGAGGCCTGCCGGGTGCTGCGCGACAGGCACGGCGGAGCCGACGAGGCGACGTTCGCCGAGCTGGGGACCTACCGGCTGCTGCTCGCGCTGCAGGAGACCGAGCAGTTGCAGGCCTTCGCCGACAGCGTGCTCGGCCCGATGCGCGCCCACGACAGGAAGCGCGGCGGCGAGCTCGAAGCGACGCTGCGCGCGTTTCTCGGCCACGACGGGCAGTGGGCAGCCACGGCGGCCGCCATGTACGTCCACGTGAACACGTTGCGGAACCGGCTGAACCGCATCTCCGAGCTCACCGGCCGCGACGTGGGGCGCACCGCCGACCGCGTCGACCTGTTCCTGGCGCTGGAGGCCGACGCCGTTTCGTCGGGGTAGCTGCTCGAACCGGGGGTCGGCTCAGGACGGGTTCCGGGGAAGGATCTCGATAGCGAGCGGCGACAGGCCGCCTGCGTTGATCCCGACGATGTCCTGCGGGCAGGCGGAGACCACCACGACACAGTCCAGCACCGCCTCGAAGGTGATCGCGTCCCCGGGCGCCGTCGGCGCGGACAGCCAGCGCAGCCGCCCGTCGGCGTCGACCGGGATCCGCATGAAGATGTTGATCGGCTGCGGGGTCGGGCCCGCGTAGCCGTGCCCGACGGCGGCAAGGGCCTCCCTCAGGTTCTCCGCGCACGACCGGTGCCCGGGGGCGCCGAGTGCCGCGTACCGCTCGGGGTCGCACGCGGCGATCAGCATGTCGTGCTGCCCCGGAGAGGTGTCCTCGACCAACGTCAGGATCGGGCGTCGCCGGTCGGTCACGAAGTGCTCGCCGACGGCGGGGAAGAGCCTGCTCGTGGCGGCCCGGGTGTGCGCAGCGCTGTGGTGCTCGGACCCGGCGAACGCGAAGACGTCGCCGACCTGGCCGCCGGCCGGATCGACCACCCGGACCCGCTCGCCCGCGGTCACGTGCACGGCCCGGCCGGTGCCGGCCGGGACCTCCACGCGGGTTCTTGCCGTCGATGCACGCATGCCCTCACCCAACGTGAGTGCGGCGCGCAGCGTCGAGGGAGGAACCGACAGGATCTCGGGCCGGGGCTGGCGAAAGCGACAACGGCCACGGGCTTGCCGACACGGGCAGCGGGCCGCAGGGGTGCAGGTGCGGCTCTCCGCCGGGCTCCGCGAGATCGCGAGGGGGAACCCGCGGCGCTGCACCGGTCGCGGGCGATGCGTATTCTCTACGCGACCCGCGGGAGCCCGCGTTCCGAGGCTGAGAGGGCGGCAGGACCGGCCGCCGACCGTTCGCACCTGACCCGGTTAGTACCGGCGTAGGGAGGAACCCTCGTGAGCGCCGTGCGCCCGTCTCATCTCCGTACCCCCCATCTGCTCCGTGCCCGTCTCGGCACCGTTCGGATCGTCACCGTCCTGGTCGCCGTGCTGGCGGTCGTGCTCGCCGGGTGCGCCGGTGGCGGGGCCGCAGGCGGTGGAGACGCCCCCGGCGGCCCGCAGACGATCCGCGTCGCCCTGGACTGGACGCCCAACACCAACCACACCGGC